>NZ_VSJH01000008.1:0-444591 GCF_008124495.1 Pseudomonas sp. CK-NBRI-02
CGTTGATTATCAAGGAGTTTTGCGTTTCGACTGCGTCGGAAGTGGGGCGCATTATAAGGGGATTCGAAACCCCGTCAACACTTATTTTCAAAAAACCTTAATCCGGCTGAAAAGCAAAGCGGGGAGGCCTGACGGCCTCCCCGCTTCTATATAGCTACTCCCAAAAATATGGAAGCCGCCCTTACTCGGCTTTCAAGGTA
Source organism: Pseudomonas sp. CK-NBRI-02 (assembly GCF_008124495.1). Taxonomy (NCBI): domain Bacteria; kingdom Pseudomonadati; phylum Pseudomonadota; class Gammaproteobacteria; order Pseudomonadales; family Pseudomonadaceae; genus Pseudomonas; species Pseudomonas sp. CK-NBRI-02. The sequence goes on from NZ_VSJH01000008.1 coordinate 201, forward strand.
ATGCGAGCGAAAGCTTTCTTACCCGCCTGGCAAACATGGGTCGCCCCGATGGCAAAGACGAAACCACGATCGACAACCACGCCATCCACCTTCACCCCACCTGCATTGAGCAGATCGCGAGCAGCGGCAGAGTTTTTCACCAGACCCGCCTTGTTCAGCACCGCGGCGATCGGCATGTCTTCCGGTGCGGCCACCTCGATCTCTGGCAGGTCCTCCGGCAGCTCGCCATCCTTCATGCGGTTGCCCGCAGCACGATGGGCATTGGCCGCAGCCTCTTCACCATGGAAGCGCGCCACAATCTCTTCGGCCAGCTTGATCTTGATGTCGCGCGGGTTGGCACCCTTCTCCACATCGGCTCGGAACTGGTTGATTTCTTCCATGGAGCGGAAGCTCAGCAGCTCGAAATAACGCCACATCAAGGTGTCCGGAATGGAGACCAGCTTGCTGTACATCACCCCCGGAGCTTCCTGGATGCCGACATAGTTGCCCAGAGACTTGGACATCTTCTTGACGCCATCAAGCCCTTCAAGCAAAGGCATGGTGACAATGTTCTGCGCCTCCTGGCCATAGGCACGCTGCAACTCGCGCCCCATCAGCAGGTTGAACTTCTGATCGGTACCACCAAGCTCCACGTCCGCCTTGAGCGCAACCGAGTCGTATCCCTGCACCAGCGGATACAAGAATTCATGGATCGCAATCGGTTGGTTGCTGCTATAGCGCTTGTCGAAGTCATCGCGCTCGAGCATGCGCGCAACAGTGTACTGGGAGGCCAGTCGAATGAAGTCGGCCGGCGTCAGCTTGTCCATCCAGGTGGAGTTGAACGCGACTTCGGTCTTGGCCGGATCAAGGATCTTGAATACCTGCTGCTTGTAAGTCTCGGCGTTATCCAGCACCTGCTCCCGGGTCAACGGCGGGCGGGTCGCGCTCTTGCCACTCGGGTCACCGATCATGCCGGTGAAGTCACCGATCAGGAAAATGACCTGATGCCCAAGGTCCTGGAACTGGCGCAGCTTGTTGATCAGCACAGTGTGGCCCAGATGCAGGTCCGGCGCAGTCGGGTCGAAGCCCGCCTTGATACGCAGGGGCTGGCCGCGCTTGAGCTTCTCCACCAGTTCCGACTCGACCAATACCTCTTCCGCACCGCGCTTGATAAGCGCCAGCTGCTCTTCAACCGACTTCATAGACAGACCCGCAAGGCTCAGATTCAAGGGGAGCCAACCATACAAGATCGGCCATCAATTACAAGTTTCGCAAAGGAATGTGACCCGGATGACGCATTGCGGCGTCTACGCGCCCTTGCGCGAAACCGGATTTGGTTATATTTTATACAGTTATTTCATCTTCATCATGTCATTCATCTTTTCCATTTCACCTTTTTCAAAGTCACCTCACCTATGACCAACGAGACGCCTAAAGCGCCCCCGCTTTATCCGAAAAGCCATTTGTTGGCCGCCAGCGGCATTGCCGCCTTGCTCAGCCTGGCTTTGCTGGTATTTCCCTCCAGCGAAGTCGAAGCCAAGAAGACCACCCTCAGCCTGGAGCTGGAAACGCCGGCCGAGCAGTTGAAGGACGAGTCCAAGGCCGCCCCGCTGGTTCAAGCCGAGAACGACGAAGGCTCTCCTTTTGCCCAAGTCGAAGAGACCGAACCACCCACCAAGCAGGCTGAGCAACAAGCGCCAGCTACCGAGGAAAAAGCCAAGGAGACCGCCGAGGCCAAGCTGCCCGGCCATCGTGAAGTCGCGGTCGCGCGCGGCGATACCCTCTCCACACTGTTCGCCAAGGTTGGTTTGCCAGCCAACGTAGTCCATGACGTCCTGGCAAGCGGCAAGCAGGCCAAGCAGTTCAGCCAGCTAAAGCATGGGCAGGTCCTGCAGTTCGAACTCGACAAAGACGGCCAACTGGCCAGCCTGCACAGCAAGATCAGCAACCTCGAGACCATACGCCTGACCAAAACAGCCAAGGGCTACAGCTTCAACCGGGAAATCAGCAAGCCGGTGGTGCGCACTGCCTATGCCCATGGCGTGATCAAAAGCTCGCTGTCGGCTTCCGCCAAGCGCGCCGGCCTGTCCCACAGCATGACCATGGACATGGCCCGCGTCCTTGGCTACGACATCGACTTCGCCCAGGACATCCGCCCTGGCGATGAATTCGACGTGGTGTACGAGCAGAAGGTCATGGACGGCAAGGTGGTCGGCACCGGCAACATCCTGTCCGCGCGCTTCACCAACCGCGGCAAGACCTATACCGCTGTGCGCTACACCAACAAGCAGGGCAACACCAGCTACTACACCGCCGACGGCAACAGCCTGCGCAAAGCCTTCATCCGTACGCCGGTGGATTACGCCCGCATCAGCTCGCGCTTCTCCGCTGGCCGCAAGCACCCGATCCTCAACAAGATCCGCGCTCACAAGGGTGTGGACTACGCCGCACCACGGGGCACGCCGATCAAGGCCGCCGGCGATGGCAAGGTACTTCTGGCAGGCCGCCGCGGTGGCTATGGCAATACCGTGATCATCGCCCACGGCAACTCCTACAAGACCCTTTATGGTCACATGCAGGGCTTTGCCAAGGGCATCAAGACCGGCAGCTCGGTCAAGCAAGGCCAGGTGATCGGTTACATCGGCACCACCGGCCTGTCCACGGGTCCACACCTGCACTACGAGTTCCAGGTCAATGGCGTTCACGTCGACCCGTTGAGCCAGAAGGTGCCCATGGCCGACCCGATTGCCCGCTCCGAGCGCCAGCGCTTCCTGCAGCAGAGCCAACCCCTGATCGCCCGCATGGATCAGGAAAAGGCCACCCTGCTCGCCGCCAACAAGCGCTGAACCATGGCGCTTTATCTGGGTGTGATGTCCGGAACCAGCCTAGATGGTTTGGACATCGCACTGATCGAACAACGCGAGCAGACCCACCTGCTCGCCACTCACTACACCCCCATGCCTTCTGATCTTCGTCAGGCGCTGCTTGCCCTCTGTGCCAGCGGCCCTGACGAGATCGCGCGTGCCGCATTGGCGGAGAACCGCTGGGCTAGCCTCGCCGCCGAAGGCATAAAACAGCTCTTGGCAAGCCAAGGCCTGGACGCCAGCGCCATCCGTGCAATCGGCAGCCACGGTCAGACCATCCGCCACGAGCCGGCCCGTGAATTCACTGTACAGATTGGCAATCCGGCGTTGCTGGCCGAGCTGACGGGCATCTGCGTTGTCGGTGATTTCCGCCGTCGTGACGTGGCCGCGGGAGGCCAAGGCGCCCCGTTGGTGCCTGCATTCCATGAGGCGCTGTTCAGCCACCTGGGGCAACGCGTGGCCATTCTGAACGTGGGCGGGTTCAGCAACCTTAGCCTGATCGAGCAAGACCAACCGGTCCGTGGTTTCGACTGCGGCCCAGGCAACGTGCTGCTGGACGCCTGGATCGAACGCAAGCGCGGCCAAACCTATGACGCCGATGGCGCCTGGGCCGCCAGCGGCCAGATCATCGATACGTTGTTGGACAAGCTTCTGGCGGACCCCTTCTTTGCAAGCAGCGGCCCCAAGAGTACCGGCCGTGAAGTGTTCAACCTTCCCTGGCTGGACGCCCATCTGGCAGCGCTGCCAGCCTATCGGGACGAAGATGTACAGGCCACGCTGCTGGAACTGACCGCCCGCAGCATCATTGACTCGCTGCTTGGCGCCCAATCAGGCACTGAGGCCCTGCTGGTCTGTGGTGGTGGTGCTCGCAATAGCGCATTGATGGGTCGCCTGGCAGCGCTGCTGCCTTGTGCCCAGGTCAGCAGCACAGCCGCCCATGGCGTGGACCCGGACTGGGTCGAAGCCATGGCCTTCGCATGGCTGGCCCATTGCTGCCTCGAACGCATCCCGGCCAACCGCCCCAGCGTGACCGCCGCCCGGGGGCTGCGCGTTCTCGGGGCGATCTATCCAGCCTGACGAACCTGCACAACGCAAAACGCCGCGCAATTGCGCGGCGTTTTCGTTGCAGGGCCCGGCCTCAGATCGAGAACGAGGAACCGCAACCGCAGGTGGTGGTGGCATTGGGGTTCTTGATCACGAAACGCGAACCTTCAAGGCCTTCTTGGTAGTCCACCTCGGCGCCTGCCAGGTATTGGAAGCTCATCGGGTCCACTACCAGGGATACACCCTCGCGCTCGACGATGGTGTCGTCCTCGGCCACTTCTTCATCGAAGGTGAAGCCGTACTGGAAGCCAGAGCAACCGCCGCCTGTCACGAACACACGCAGCTTCAGGCGATCATTGCCTTCCTCGCTGACCAGGGTCTTCACCTTGTTCGCAGCACCTTGGGTAAATTCCAAAGCCGTGGGGGTGAAGGTTTCGACGCTCATGTTGACTCTCCCGGCGCAGTGTCGCCATAAAACTCGATGACGCGCATTATCCGCTTCTCCGAGAAAATTGGTCAACAATACGAAAGCTGCAAGTGACAAGCTACAAGCGGAAAGCCAATCCCGGCGTGCTCACTTGTAGCTCGAGGCTTGCAGCTTACCGCTGCGCTTAGGGCAGCAGACCCGCATGGGAGAGCCCCATGCGCTCGTCCAGACCGAACAGGATATTCAGGTTCTGTACCGCCTGGCCGGAAGCCCCCTTGACCAGGTTGTCGATCACCGACAGCACCACCACCAGGTCGCCCCCCTGAGGACGATGTACAGCGATGCGGCAGACATTGGCACCACGTACGCTGCGGGTCTCAGGATGGCTACCAGCCGGCATCACATCGACGAACGGCTCATCGGCATAGCGCTTCTCGAACAGCGCCTGCAGATCGACGGAAGTGTCGGCGACGGTCGCGTAAAGGGTCGCGTGAATACCGCGAATCATCGGCGTGAGATGCGGCACGAAGGTCAGCCCGACGTCCTTGCCAGCGGCTTGACGCAGGCCCTGGCTGATCTCCGGCAGATGGCGATGGCCCTTGACCGCGTATGCCTTCATGCTTTCGCCTGCTTCACAGAACAGTGAACCTACGGCTGCGCCACGCCCCGCCCCGCTCACCCCGGACTTGCAGTCCGCAATCAGTCGCGATGGATCAGCCAGGCCTGCCTCCAGCAGCGGCAGGAAACCCAGCTGAGTGGCGGTCGGATAGCAACCGGGCACTGCGATCAGGCGGGCCTGGCGGATCTTCTCACGGTTGACCTCTGGCAGGCCATACACCGCATCCTTGAGCAATTCCGGCGCACCATGGGGCTGGCCGTACCACTTGCCCCACTCCACGGCATCCTGCAGACGGAAATCCGCGGACAGGTCGATGACCTTGGTCCCGGCAGCCAGCAATTCGCCAGCCAGTGCGTGGGCAACCCCATGGGGCGTGGCGAAGAACACCACGTCACAGGCGCCCAAGGTCTTGCTGTCCGGCACGCTGAAGGCTAGGCCATCATAATGACCGCGCAGGTTCGGATACATGTCGGCGACCGCGACGCCCGCCTCGGAGCGCGACGTGATGACAGCGACCTCGGCCTGTGGGTGCTGTGCCAGCAGGCGCAACAGTTCGACACCGGTGTAACCCGTGCCGCCAACGATACCGACCTTGATCATAACGCTTGCCCCTTCTTCAACGAGCCCACTGGAAAGCGCACGATAATAGGGGTGCGGGGCCTCTGTAACAACTCTTCGGATGCCCCATTGGACGCTTGACCGTTACTATCTGACGACCGTGAATCCTGAAGGAACTCCCCCATGCTTTATCTATGGATCAAGGCCCTGCATATCGTCAGCGTGGTCTGCTGGTTCGCCGGGCTGTTCTACCTCCCGCGCCTGTTCGTCTACCACGCCCAAAGTCAGGACAGCCTCAGCCTGGACCGCTTCGTCACCATGGAACGCAAGCTGTACCGCGGCATCATGAACCCAGCGATGATCGCCACTTACGTCTTCGGCGCCTGGATGCTCTACCTCAATCCTGGCTGGCTGAGCCAGGGCTGGCTACACGCCAAGCTCACCCTGGTGGCGCTGTTGACCGTCTACCACCATATGTGCGGCGCCCAGCGCAAACGCTTCGCTGCCGGCACCAATACTCGCGGGCATGTGTTCTACCGCTGGTTCAACGAAGTGCCGGTGCTGTTTCTGCTGGGCATCGTGATCCTGGTAGTGGTCAAGCCGTTCTGAGCCCGAAGGATCATGTGCTGGCAGGCCCCTGAGGCTCGGGGCTGAGCCGGTAGCAAAAGGCAACACCTTCTCCGGCCACGCTGTACACTAGTCGCCCTTTTTCGGCCTCAGGAGCCTTGCATGACCCGTTACGCCATGATTACCGGTGCTTCCAGCGGCCTAGGGCTTGCCCTGGCGGAAGCCCTGGCACGGCGTGGGCGCAACCTGATCTTGGTGGCACGCCACCGCGAGACCCTGGAGCCGGTCGCCATCGAGCTGACCCAGCGCTTCGGCGTCGAAGTGCTGTTCCGGGCTTGCGACCTGAGCCAACCCCTACGCCTGTCGGGCTTCGTCCTGGAGCTCGAAGAAGGCGAGCGACACATCGACCTTTTGGTCAATTGTGCCGGCCAGCGGACCTATGGGCCGTTTCTCGCCCATGAATGGGCCGACGAACAAGACCTGCTGGAGGTCAACGTCCTCGCCCTGAGCCGCCTGTGTCATGCCATTGGCAACCTGATGGCTTTGCACGGAGGCGGACAAATCCTCAATGTCGCAGCCCTGGCCAGCGCCGCGCCCGGCCCGTGGATGGCCACCTACGCAGCCAGCAAGGCCTATGTGGTGAGTTTCTCCGAGGCGCTTCGCGAGGAGCTCAAGCGCACCGGAATCAAAGTCTCGGTCCTGTGCCCCGGGCCTGTGCGATCCTCGCGCCGACGCATCCCTCGGCTGGACGACAGCGCGCGCTGCCTGAGCCCGGAAGAAGTGGCGCTCTATACCGTACGCGCGCTGGACAAGAACCGCGCCCTGATCATGCCTGGACGACGCAACCGCTGGCTGGCGGCGATGCCTCGCCTGATGCCACGCTGGCTCACGCGCAAGCTGGCCGGCGTCATCCATCGGCGCTACTGCCCGGTCGGCGTCGAATAGCCACTGGGCGAGCGTCGTCGTGCTGGGTACACTCGGCCCGGACACTCACCATGGAGTACGAGCTGTGGAGACTATCTTCACCAAGATCATCAACCGGGAGATCCCGGCGAAGATCATCTACGAGGACGACCAGGTTCTGGCCTTCCACGATATCGCCCCGCAGGCACCTGTGCATTTTCTGGTCATCCCGAAAAAGCCCATCCGCACCCTCAACGACCTGACCGAGGAAGACAAAGGCCTGGCCGGCCATATCCTGTTCACGGCCCAGCGCCTGGCCAAGGAACTCGGCTGCGAGGATGGCTTCCGTGTGGTCATGAACTGCAATGAGCTGGGCGGCCAGACGGTCTACCACATCCACATGCACGTGCTCGGCCAGCGCCAGATGCACTGGCCGCCGGGCTGATCCAGGGCAACCGTCCCCTTCCCGATTGCGGTAAACTGTCGGGCACACTCTAGCGGAGGTGCCCGATGGCTACCGAACGTCACTACTCGCCGCTCGACCGCTTGTTGCTGCAGGCCGATACAGCCATGCGCACCTTGCTGCCCTTCAGCGGCCAACCTGCCCGCCCATCCCCGGCCATCGTCCAACCCGATGCCGAACTGGACGAAAGCCAAACCCGCCATATTGCCGGCCTGATGCGGATCAACCATACCGGTGAAGTCTGCGCCCAGGCGCTGTACCAAGGCCAAGCCTTGACCGCCAAGTTGCCTGAGGTGCGCAAGGCCATGGAGCATGCCGCCGAAGAAGAAGTCGACCACCTGGCTTGGTGCGAGCAACGCATCCGCCAGCTTGGCAGCCACCCGAGCGTGCTCAACCCGCTGTTCTACGGCATGTCCTTCGGCATCGGCGCCCTTGCCGGCCTGGTCAGCGACAAGGTCAGTCTCGGCTTCGTCGCAGCGACCGAACACCAGGTATGCAAGCACCTGGACGAGCACCTTGAGCAACTGCCCCAGGAGGATGAAAAGTCCCGGGCCATTCTCGAACAGATGCGTGTCGATGAAGAACAGCACGCCGAGTCTGCACTCGAAGCCGGCGGCTACCGCTTCCCAGCCCCTGTGCGCTTCGGCATGAGCCTGATGGCCAAGGTGATGACCAAAAGCACCTACCGCATCTGAAGGGCACGAACATGACGGAACGTTTCGACGCCAAGGACCTGGCTCGCGCGGTGGACGCAGGTGTTCTTCAACCGGGCCAGGACCAGGCCTTGTTAGCCTTCCTGCGCCAGCAACCGCAAACCCGCGGTACTTTCCAGCTTGCCCATGTGGCGTTCTACTTCGGCGCATTACTGATCATGGGCGCCATGGGCTGGCTGCTCACCGAAGCCTGGATGAGCATCGGCGATTCGGCGCTGCTGGGCGTTTCCTCGCTCTACATCGCCTTGTTGACGCTGCTCGCCCTTAGGCTGCAACGCCGGGAGCAACCCATTGCCGCTGGCGTGCTGGCCGCAGTCGCCGTGAGCATCGTGCCCTTGGCAGTGTTCGCCATCGAGCGCCTTGCCGGTTGGTGGCCACTCGACGATACCCAGAGCGAGTATCACCAGTACTACACCTACGTACAGGGCGGCTGGGTACTGATGGAGGCGGCCACGGTGGTGGCGGGCTTGTTGATGCTGCGCCTGGTCCCCTTTCCCTTCATCGTGATGCCGATGGCCGTGGCCCTGTGGTTCATGTCCATGGACCTCAGCGAATGGTTCTTCGGTTCACCGTTCAGCTGGGAACAGCGTCGCACGGTCTCGTTGTGGTTCGGTCTGACGCTACTGGCGGTCTTCATCGTGATCGATGGGCGAACCCGCCGGGACTACGCAGGCTGGGGCTATCTGGCGGGACTGGCGGCATTCTGGGGCGGACTGACGCTGATGGACAGCGGCAGCGAGCTGGGCAAGGCGTTGTATTGCCTGGTCAATCTTGGCCTGATGGGCTTGGCGGTACTGTTGCGTCGGCCGGTGTTCATGGTTTTTGGTTCCATGGGCGTGGCGGCCTACCTGGGCTTCCTCTCCTATGACGTGTTCGCCGAGTCGCTGCTCTTCCCGCTGGTGCTGACCGTGATCGGCCTGGGCGTGATCGGGCTGGGTTTGCTGTACCAGAAAAAGCGTGAGCAACTGAGCCAGTCGCTACGGGCACACCTGCCAAGATGGTTGCAGCAAGCGCTGCCCGCACTTCGTAACTGAACAGGCTTGGGGCCGCAAAGCAGCCCCGACCGGTCATTCAACCCAGCTCGACGATCTCGTAGCCGTGTGTGATTTCCACGCCAGCGCGATCGAGCATGATCGAGGCCGAGCAGTACTTCTCCGCCGACAGCTCCACCGCGCGCTTGACCTGAGCTTCCTTAAGCCCGCGCCCCTTGACCACGAAGTTCAGGTGGATCTTGGTGAATACCTTGGGGTCTTCGCTGGCGCGCTCGGCTTCCAGGAAGGCCTCGCAGCTCTCCACGGCCTGGCGGGACTTCTTGAGGATGCTCACCACATCGAAGCTACTGCAGCCGCCCAGGCCGAGCAGCAACATTTCCATGGGGCGTACGCCCAGGTTGCGTCCGCCTGCCTCGGGCGGGCCATCCATGACCACGACATGGCCGCTCCCCGATTCGCCGAGGAACATCGCTTCACCGGCCCACTGGATGCGTGCCTTCATGTATCTGGACTCCAAGATGCTTGAGAAAGGTCGTCAGCTTAGTCTTTGTGGCGCTCTCGGAAAAGCGCAATGCGAGCGCCTTTAAAGCCATTGCAAGTGGCAGTGTCTGATAAGCTGACGCCAAATGACTGGCGCTCGTCGCCAACGTCCTATAAAAAGTGCAATGCCTCGCCCCGAACAGGATTTCGTGATGGTTGCCTCCGCTCTACCTGCCAAGATCAAGAATATCGACAAGCTGCTCGCCCACTGCCAGCGCCGCCGTTACGCCGCCAAAAGCAACATCATCTGCGCTGGCGACCGGGCTGAAACGTTGTCCTTCATCATCAAGGGTTCGGTGACCATCTTGATCGAGGATGACGATGGCCATGAAATGATCATCGCCTACCTCAATAGCGGGGATTTCTTCGGTGAGCTGGGCTTGTTCGAGTCCGCAGGACAAGAGCAGCAGCGCAGCGCCTGGGTCCGCGCCAAGACTGAGTGCGAGGTAGCTGAAATCAGCTACGACAAGTTCCGTGAACTGGCCCGCCAGGATCCAGACATCCTCTACGCCCTGGGCAGCCAGATGGCCCAGCGCCTGCGAAATACCACCCGCAAGGTGGGCGACCTGGCTTTCTTCGATGTCACCGGCCGCGTGGCCCGATGCCTGCTTGACCTGTGCAAGCAGCCCGATGCCATGACCCACCCGGACGGCATGCAGATCAAGATCACCCGTCAGGAGATCGGTCGCATTGTCGGCTGCTCACGGGAGATGGTCGGCCGCGTGCTCAAGGACCTTGAAGAGCGCAGCCTGGTGCAGGTCAAGGGCAAGACCATGGTGGTCCACGGCACCCGTTAGTCGCGAGGGATCGCCGCGATCACCTCATTGTAGGCCTGACTCAGGCGCTCGAACCACGGCGCCTCGGGCACCACTTCGTGCAGAGCGATATGGCTGTCGGCAAGGCAACGCTGCTCCAGATCACAGCATTCATTGAAACGGTTGACCGCCGCGACCATCGATTCTCGCTCGTTGTCCAGTAACAGCGCGCCGTGCACCAGCACCACCGCACGCTTTCCGCCTAAGCCCTGGCGCCAGCGCTGGGCAGTACCGACCAGCTTGCGACCATTGAGATTGACGTTGTACCGACCGTCGCAGAACGCGCCGTCGATCTCGCCGACCGAAGCCACGCCGCCCCACTCGCGCAGCACATCGCACAGTGGTAGGCACAGGCGCTCATAGGCATTTTCGATGCGCCCGTGATCTCCTTCACTGCGCGGCGCAACGTAGACCAACGCCACATTCACTGTCGAATGGGACTGAGGCACCGGCTCGCCGCCCGTTTCGCGCAAGAGCACAGGCCACCCGGCAATGGCCAGCTCAGAGCAGGCGGCCTCGAAGTTGTCCAGGCGGCTCATGCGTCGAGGCATCACCAGGGCGTGGTCGGTCGGGCGCCAGAACAGCACACCCGCGTCACGCTCGCCACGGCATACCGCCGCCAGCAGCTCCTGCTCGGCGTGCAGGCCTTGTTCGACGGTCAGCGCCAGCGGTCGTTCGGTCATTGATCCACCTAAAGATGTTGGTTGCACAAACCCTTTCATGGGCAAACCCGCTCCCATGGGATTTTCGTTGCGTTCAGGCTGCGAAGAGCAGGCATACAAAAAAGCCGGCAAACGCCGGCTTCGATCGATCAGTCCAGTTCCTGAACCACGGTTTTCACCGCGCGCTCGGGGAAGAACAGTCGCTGCAGCTCCAGCCCAGGCTGCTCGGCACGCATGAACGCCTCACCGACAAGGAACGAATAGACCTCGTTGATTTCCATCAGCTCCACATCGGCACGGTTGAGGATACCGCTCTCGGTAATCGCCAGGCGGTCACGCGGAATGCGTGGTAGCAGGTCCAGCGTGGTCTCCAGGCTGACCTCGAAAGTATGCAGGTTGCGGTTGTTGACCCCGACCAGCGGAGTATCGAGGGTGTTCAACGCGCGCTCCAGCTCAGCAGCGTCGTGCACCTCGACCAGAACATCGAGCCCGACAGACTTGGCGGTAGCAGCCAGTTCAGCCATGCGTACGTCATCCAGCGCGGCGACGATCAGCAAGACGCAATCGGCGCCCAGGGCCCGGGCCTCGACCACTTGGTAAGGGTCGATGAGAAAGTCCTTGCGGATCACCGGTAGCTTGCACGCCGCGCGGGCCTGCTGCAGGTAGGCATCGCCGCCCTGGAAGTAATCCACATCGGTCAGTACCGAAAGGCAGGTGGCCCCGCCCTTTTCATAGCTGACGGCGATGTCGGCCGGAACGAAATGCTCGCGGATCACGCCTTTGCTGGGCGAGGCCTTCTTGATCTCGGCAATCACTGCCGGCTGCTTGCGCTTGGCCTGTGCGAGCATGGCGTTGGCAAAGCCTCTCGGGGCGTCGGCCGCCTTGGCCATTCGTTCCAGCTCGGCCAGGCCGACGCGGGCACTGCGTTCGGCCACTTCCTCGACCTTGCGGGCAAGGATTTTCTCCAGCACCGTCGGTACGCTCATGCTTCGTTCTCCTGCTTGAATACCGCGGTAAAAGCGCCCAACTCTTGCAGCTTCTCCCAGGCAAGGCCTGTGTGCAGCACGTCATGGGCAAGTTCTACACCGCTCTTGAGGCTCATGGCGTGGTCGGCGGCGTACAGCGCCGCGCCAGCATTGAGCACGATCATCTCGGCGGCCTTCTGGCCATTCTCGGTCTTGCGCCGGCCTAGGGCGTCACGGATCAGCTCCAGCGAGGCCTGCGGACCTTCGACAGCCAGACCGTGCAGGCTCTGGCTCTTCATGCCAAGGTCTTCGGGCTCGACCCAATATTCGGAGATCTGGTCATTGTTCAGTTCGGCCACGAAGGTCGGTGCAGCCAGGCTGAACTCATCCAGACCGTCCTTGGAGTGCACCACCAGCACATGCTTGCTGCCCAGGCGTTGCAGCACTTCGGCCAACGGGCGGCACAGGGCCTGGGTGAACACCCCGACCACCTGGTGTTTCACACCGGCCGGATTCGTAAGCGGGCCCAGCATGTTGAACAGGGTGCGCAGCCCCAGATCACGGCGCGGGCCGGCAGCATGCTTCATGGCGCTGTGGTGGGTCTGGGCGAACATGAAGCCGATCCCCAGGCTGTCGATGCAGCGGGCGACCTGCACGGGCGTCAAGTTCAGGTAGATTCCAGCGGCCTCCAGCAGGTCGGCACTGCCACTCTTGCCGGATACCGCGCGGTTGCCATGCTTGGCCACCGGGCAACCCGCTGCCGCGAGGACAAACGCCGACGCGGTGGACACGTTGAAAATGTTGGCACCATCGCCGCCGGTGCCGACGATGTCGACCACACCGTCGAGGGTTTGCAGTTCTACCTTGCTGCACAGCTCACGCATCACCGATACGGCACCGACGATCTCGTCGATGCTCTCGCTCTTCATGCGCATGCCCATCAGGAAGGCACCGATCTGCGCCTCACTGCACTGGCCCGTCATGATCTGGCGCATGACAGCGCGCATTTCTTCGGTGGACAGATCCAGGTGGCCGACGATACGGCTCAATGCGCTCTTGATATCCATGTTCGCTCCTTAGCGATGGCCGCCGGTCTGCTTGAGGAAGTTGGCGAACAGTTCGTGGCCCTGCTCGGTGAGGATCGACTCGGGGTGGAACTGCACCCCTTCGATGTTCAGCGTCTTGTGGCGCAGGCCCATGATCTCGTCGACCGAGCCATCGGCATGGGCCGTCCAGGCAGTGATTTCCAGGCACTCGGGCAGGGTTTCGCGCTTGACCACCAGCGAGTGGTAACGGGTCACGGTGAGCGGGTTGTTCAAGCCGGCGAACACGCCCAGGTCGCGATGATGGACCGGGCTGGTCTTGCCGTGCATCACCTGGCGGGCGCGAACCACATCACCGCCAAAGGCCTGACCGATGGACTGGTGGCCCAAGCAGACGCCGAGGATCGGCAGCTTGCCGGCGAAGTGCAGGATGGCCTCGATGGAGACCCCGGCCTCGCTCGGCGTGCAAGGGCCAGGGGAGACGACGATGCGCTCGGGCTTGAGGGCTTCGATCTGGGCGATGGTCATTTCATCGTTGCGAATGACCTTGACCTCGGCGCCCAGCTCGCCCAGGTACTGGACGACGTTGTAGGTAAAGGAGTCGTAGTTGTCGATCATCAGTAACATCGGGCTGAACCTCTTGAATCTACTGACTTTGAATTCGAACCTTCCAATGCCGGTGCAAGCGCGGGCTGTCCCGCAGCGAGCGGTGGATGAAGCGACTGGAAGGCAAACGGGGGCGGGCCGGACGGGCCGGCAGGAGATAAAGTCAGGCGCGCCAACGCCAACGGGCGTGGGCCTTGATAACGCGCATCAAGAGTTTGCTGACGATCAACACAGAAGTAGGTCTCGCTTGTACGTCACGGCACAGTAGCCTACCGGGCCGGCGGGTGCAATATGCCCGTAAATACGGAGAAACGAATCCACTTGGGTCGAATTCCCTCAGCTTTGTTAAGGTCAATCGGGCTGTTCCGACAAAAATAAAGAAAAGGACCTTCTCCAATGCGCAAAACACGCTTCATTCGTCCTCTGATGGGGCTTCTGGCCCTTTCCTGCAGCCAGGCCATGGCAGCGCCCTCGCCCTACTCCTCGCTCATCGTGTTCGGCGACAGCCTCAGCGATGCCGGACAGTTCGGGCTGCGCTTCACCAACCGCAATGCCGATGGCAGCTATGCACCGGTCACGCCGATGATCCTGGGGAACCGGCTGGGTGTACCCACCGACGAGCTCAACCCCTCCACTTCCATCGGCACCCGCCCCGACGGCAACAACTGGGCGGTCGGAGGCTACACAACGCAGCAGATACTCGACTCGATCACCGAGACCTCACGCACCATCATCCCGCCGGGACGTCCGGGTGCGGGTACGGTGCTGCGCGAGCGTGACGGCTACCTGGCCAATGGTTTGCGCGCCGACCCTAACGCTTTGTACTACCTGACCGGCGGCGGCAACGACTTCCTTCAAGGGCTGGTCAACACCCCGGGCGACGCCGCTGCCGCCGGCGCGCGCCTGGCAGCCAGTGCGCAGGCCCTGCAACAGGGTGGTGCGCGCTACATCATGGTCTGGCTGTTGCCGGATCTGGGGCAGACACCCAACTACAGCGGCACGCCATTGGAAGGGCCGCTGTCGCAATTGTCTGGCGTGTTCAATCAATCATTGCTGAACCAGCTCGGCCAGATCGACGCACAAATCATCCCTCTGAACATTCCAGCCCTGCTTCAGGAGGCCTTGGCGAATCCAGCCGACTTCGGGCTGGCCACCGGCCAGAACCTGGTCGGCACCTGCTACAGCGGCGAAGGCTGCGTGGGTAACCCGGTGTACGGGGCCAACGGCATCACACCGGATCCCACCAAACTGCTGTTCAACGATTCGGTGCATCCGACCATCGCCGGTCAGAAACTGATCGCCGACTACGGCTATTCGATCCTTGCTGCACCCTGGGAGCTGACGCTGCTGCCGGAAATGGCCCACGGCAACCTACGGGCCCATCAGGACGAGCTGCGCAACCAATGGCAGACACCCTGGCAGGCCGTTGGCCAATGGCAGCCCTTTGTCGCCACGGGCGCTCAGGACCTCGACTTCGACGACCAGCGCGGTGCCGCCAGCGCAGATGGACGCGGTTACAACCTGACCCTGGGCGGCAGCTACCGCCTCGACGACGCGTGGCGCATCGGCTTGGCGGCTGGCGTGAACCGGCAGAAGCTCGAGGTCGGAGAATACGACTCGGACTACAAGCTCGACAGCTATCTCGCCACGGTCTTTGCCCAATATCGCCAGCACCGCTGGTGGGCCGACGCGGCATTGACCGCAGGGCACCTGGACTATCACGACCTCAAGCGTACCTTCGCGCTCGGCGTGGGGGAGCGCAGCGAGAAAGGCGACACGGATGGCGAGGCGTGGTCGGTCACCGGCCGGCTGGGTTACAACCTGGCGAGCGAGCACAGTGTCTGGCAGCTGTCGCCCTTCCTCAGCGCCGACTATGCCCGGGTCAAGGTCGACGGTTACGAGGAAAAGAGCGGGCGCTCCACAGCCCTGGCCTACGATGACCAGGAACGCAGCTCGCGGCGTCTGGGGATAGGCCTGCAAGGTGGCTATCAGTTTGCGGCAGGTACCCGGTTATTTGTCGAAATCGCCCGAGAGCACGAATTCGAAGACGACCGCCAAGACCTGAGCCTGCACCTCACCAGCCTGCCAGCCCATGACTTCACACTCACCGGCTACACGCCGGACAGCAACCTGACCCGTGCCAGCCTGGGGCTGACCCATGAACTGGTGCCCGGTGTGCACCTGCGGGGCAACTACAATTGGCGCAAGAGCGATGCGCTGACCCAGCAAGGCGTCGGCCTGGCGCTGAGCTTGGACTTTTGAACGGAACTGGCGCCCTGCGGCAGATCCCGTTGCCTGTTTTGTGGGTAATCCCGCTCCTGCAGGACAGCGGACTCGTCAAAAGCACTCGAGAACCCGCGAAACAGGCCTGAGCGCCGCTGTCGCAACAGGCTCCGCACAGGCCCTCCAAAGAAGAACGGCGCCACCAGGGCGCCGTTCACTCATCCACTGCCCGTCAGGCTTGTGGCGTCTGCTCCGCCAAGGCCACCGCGCGGAACATGGCCCGACGCTTGTTGATGGTTTCTTCCCACTCAAGCGCCGGTACCGAGTCAGCGACGATGCCGCCACCAGCCTGCACATGCAGCTCGCCGTCCTTGATCACCGCGGTGCGGATGGCGATAGCGGTGTCCATGTTGCCATTCCAGGCCAGGTAGCCCACGGCGCCGCCATAGACGCCACGCTTGACCGGTTCCAGCTCGTCGATGATTTCCATGGCACGGATCTTTGGGGCGCCCGACAGGGTGCCAGCCGGCAGGATCGCGCGAAGCGCGTCCATCGCGGTCAGGCCTTCACGCAGTTGGCCTGTGACGTTGGAGACGATGTGCATGACGTTGGAGTAGCGCTCGATAACCATTTTCTCGGTCAGGCGCACGCTGCCGGTGGACGATACCCGGCCCACATCGTTGCGACCCAGGTCGATGAGCATCAGGTGCTCGGCGATTTCCTTATCATCGGACAGCAGATCGTCTTCCAGTGCCCGGTCGGCTTCTTCGGTGGCGCCGCGTGGACGGGTTCCGGCGATCGGTCGCACGGTGACCAGATTGTCCTCGACACGCACCAGCACTTCTGGCGAGCTGCCCACCACATGGAAGTCACCGAAGTTGAAGAAATACATGTAAGGCGTCGGGTTGAAGCAGCGAAGCGCTCGGTACAGGTCGATCGGCGCGGCCTTGAAGTCGATGGACATACGCTGGGACGGCACCACCTGCATGCAGTCACCGGCCAGGATGTATTCCTTGATGCGCCCGACCGCGTTCTCGTAGTCCTCGCGGGTATAGCTGGAGCGGAATGCGGGCTCGGCGGCGAGCGGGCCGCTCAGGTCCAGGCCGCGACGCGGGGTGATCGGCTCGCGCAGCTTGGCCAGCAGCTCCTGCAGCCGCGCCTGGCCTTGCTCGTAAGCCTGTTCCTCGGCCGGGTCCACCAGCACGATCGCGTGCATCTTGCCCGCGAGGTTATCGAACACCACCACGGCATCGGAGACCATCAGCAGGATGTCCGGTACACCCAGCGGGTCCGGGTTCGGGCAGGCACCCAGGCGCTTTTCCACGTAACGCACGCAGTCATAGCCGAAGTAACCGACCAGACCACCGTTGAAGCGTGGCAGGCCCGGGATGTCAGCGACCTTGTAGCGATCCTTGAAGGTCTCGACGAACGCCAAGGGGTCCTCTACGTCATGGCTTTCCACCTGCACGCCGTCCTGCAGAACGCTCGCGTGGTAGCCATGCACACGCAGCACGGTGCGCGATGGCAGGCCGATCATCGAATATCGCCCCCACTTCTCGCCGCCCTGAACGGACTCGAGCAAATAGGAGTTGGGTTGGTCGGCAAGCTTCAGGTAGATCGACAGCGGCGTGTCGAAGTCAGCCAGGGTTTCGCAGGCCAGGGGAATGCGGTTGTAGCCGGCAGCGGCCAGGCGCAGGAATTCTTCGCGGGTCATGGGTAGCCTCGTGGCAAGCAGCAATGGGGTCGGGCAAGCGGACGGGCCGGCAGGCGCCGGCGGGCAGAAGTCAGGCGCGCCAGCGCCAGCGGGCCAGGGCCTTGATGACTTTCATCCAGAATTTGCCGATGACCGCCACGGTGGACTCTCTGTCTTGTGAGGCTTGAAGGTCCGCCAACGTTATCCCAGTGGCCGGGACTAAGCAACCTGGCAGCAAGGCACGCAGATCGTCGATGACCAGGCTGGGCGACTCCTCGTCGATCGGCCGGCCATGGTTGTAGCCATAGCTCAGTCCTACACACTTGACGCCCGCCGCCTTGGCCGCCAGCACATCGCTGCGCGAGTCGCCCACGAACAATGCCTGCTCGGGGCGCACGCCGGCCATCTTCATGACGAACAGCAACGCGGCCGGATCGGGTTTTTTCTGAGGCAGGGTGTCGCCGCCGATGATCCAGCGGAAATAACGACCGATCTTCATCTGATCGAGCAGTGGCCCGACGAAGCGCTCGGGCTTGTTGGTGATCAGCGCCATTTCCACGCCGCGCTTGCGCAGCCAGCGCAAGGTGTCGCGTACACCGGGGTAGATCACCGTCAGGTCATGGCTTTGCCCATAGGCCTCCATGAACAGGGCCAGGCCCTGTTCGGCCAACGCATCGTCCACGGCATCGTGGTCCAGGCCACCGGCCAAGGCCCGACGGACCAGGACCTGGGCGCCATTGCCGACCCAGTGGCGTACGGCCTCCAGGCCCGCGGGTGGGCGCCCCATCTGGAGCAGCATGCGATCCACGGCGGCGGCAAGGTCAGGGACCGAATCGATCAACGTGCCATCCAGATCGAACATCACCAGCCTTGGCAGCGCTCCCGGGAACAGCTGCTCGAAGCCGCTCATGGGCGCGCCTGGGCCAGTTCGGCGCGCATTTTACCGATGACTTCCTGGTAGTCCGGCGCATTGAAGATCGCCGAGCCGGCCACGAAGGTATCGGCACCGGCGGCGGCGATTTCGCGGATATTGTTGACGTTGACGCCACCGTCGATCTCCAGGCGGATATCACGGCCGCTGGCGTCGATCAGCGCGCGGGCTTCGCGCAGTTTGTCGAGGGTGCCAGGAATGAACTTCTGGCCACCGAAGCCTGGGTTGACGCTCATCAAGAGCACCATGTCGACCTTGTCCATTACGTATTTGAGGGCATCCAGGCTGGTGGCCGGGTTGAACACCAGGCCGGCCTTGCAGCCGCCATCGCGGATCAGTTGCAGGGAGCGGTCGATGTGCTGGGACGCTTCAGGATGGAAGGTGATGTAAGTGGCGCCTGCCTCGATGAAGTCGCCGATGATGCGATCGACCGGGCTGACCATCAGGTGCACGTCGATCGGCGCGGTCACGCCGTACTTGCGCAGGGCGCTGCAGACCATCGGGCCGATGGTCAGGTTGGGCACGTAGTGGTTGTCCATCACATCGAAGTGAACGATGTCGGCCCCGGCGGCCAGCACCTTGTCGACGTCCTCGCCCAGACGGGCAAAATCGGCGGAGAGGATGGAGGGGGCAATAGCGTAGGGCTGCATGGCGCACCTGTTGGCAGAAATCACGGTGGCGCGCATTGTAACTCAGGCAAGCCAATGAAGGCTGATTGGTATCAATGGGTGTCGACCAGTTGCTTCAATGCGGTGCAAACGCTTGGCGGGTGAACCCGCTCCCACAGTTTCAGCGTAGCCCTGTGAGAGCGGGTATTGATCCGGAACCGTCAGGTCGGCTGCTGGGTCCTCAGCTTCTCGCTGCGCCCGCGCAGCCACTCAAGGGTGAGCAACAGCACCACAGAGAAAGCGATCAGCAAGGTCGCGGCCGCGGCGATGGTCGGGCTGAGGTTCTCGCGAATGCCGCTGAACATCTGCCGTGGCAAGGTCGCTTGCTCAGGGCCGGCCAAAAACAGCGTCACCACCACTTCGTCGAAGGAGGTGGCGAAGGCGAACAGCGCGCCGGAGATCACACCTGGGGCAATCAACGGCAGGGTCACCCGACGGAAGGTAAGCAGCGGCGAGGCACCGAGACTGGCGGCAGCCCGCACCAGGTTCTGATTGAAGCCCTGCAGCGTGGCCGACACCGTGATGATGACAAAGGGCACGCCCAGCACCGCATGCACCAGGATCAACGAAACGAAGCTGTTGCCCATGCCCAGTGGCGCGAAGAACAAGTAGCTGGCCACACCAATGATCACCACCGGCACCACCATCGGCGAAATCACCAGGGCCATGACCAACGACTTGCCCGGGAAGTCCCCGCGGGTCAGGCCGATGGCGGCCAGGGTGCCGAATACCATCGCCAGCACGGTGGCGGCCGGGGCGACGATGATGCTGTTCTTGAGTGATCGCATCCATTCGGCCGAGGCGAAGAAGTCCTGGTACCAGTGCAGCGAGAAGCCTTGCAATGGGTACACCAGGAAGCTGCCGCTGTTGAATGACAACGGCACGATCACCAGCACCGGCAACACCAAGAACAACAGAATCAAACCGCAGAGAATACGCAGGCTGTAGAACCAGACCCGCTCCACGGGCGACATGTAAGGGCTCAGCATGACAGGGCTCCTCAGCTCAGGCGCAGGCGGCTGGCGCCGACCAGCCAGCTATAGATCAGGTACAGCACGACGGTGGCCAGCAGCAACAGTCCGCCCAGGGCGGTAGCCATGCCCCAGTTGATACTGGTGTTGGTGTAGAAGGCCACGAAGTAGCTGACCATTTGGTCGTTCGGGCTGCCCAGCAGCGCCGGGGTGATGTAGTAGCCGATGGAGATGATGAACACCAACAGGCAACCGGCCCCTACACCCGCATAGGTCTGCGGGAAGTACACGCGCCAGAAGCTGGCGAACGGATGGCAGCCCAGGGAGATCGCCGCACGCATATAGCTGGGCGAGATACCTTTCATGACGCTGTACAGCGGCAGGATCATGAACGGCAGCAGGATGTGCACCATGGCGATGTACACACCGGTGCGGTTGAACACCAACTCCAGCGGCTCATCGATGATGCCCATGGCCATCAACGCACTGTTGATCAAGCCACCGGACTGCAACAGCACGATCCAAGCAGCCACCCGCACCAGGATCGAGGTCCAGAACGGCAGCAGCACCAGGATCATCAGCAAATTGCTCTGCCGGGTCGGCAGGTTGGCCAGCAGGTAGGCCAACGGGTAGGCCAGCACCAGGCAGATTGCGGTGATGACCACCCCCATCCAAAGGGTTCGGGTGAAGATGTCCAGATAGATGGCCTGGTCTGGCGTGGCCTTGGCCAGTTCGCCCAGGTCGTCGATGCGATGGTCCAGCGCCGCCAGAAGGTAGAACGGTGTCACTGCACTGGTATTGCGACGGATCGCCTGCCAGTACGCAGGGTCGCCCCAGCGCTCGTCGAGCGTCTGCAGGGCATCTTTATAAGAACTAGGCTCGGCCTTGAACGGCAACGCCCGTGCAGTCTTCGCCAGCAGGCTGCGGTAGCCGGCCAACTCCATGTTCAGGCGTTTGGAGAGATCGCCCAGGGTCTGTTTCTTGCGTGACTCCGCCAGGTCCTGGCTGAGCACCTTGTACACGTCCTCGCCCGGCAGGCCCTTGCCATCCCATTGCGCGATGGCCTCGACGGTGCGCGGCAGGCCGTTGACCACCTCGGGGTTGCCGACGCTCTTGTACAGCAGTGCCGCAATCGGCACCAGAAACACCAGCAACAGGAACAGCGCCAGCGGCGCGATCAACGCCTGCGCCTTCCAACGGTTGACCCGCTCGGCATGCTTGAGGCGCTGCTTGAGGCTTTTACCTGCGCCTTCGTTCAGGGGCACTGCAATGGCCATGGCGAACTCCGAAAATCTGGGGAACGATGAGCGCCGCCTTAAAGGCCGGCGCTCCGTCAACGCGGCTTACTTCTTCGCCGCCCAAGCGTTGAAGCGTTGCTCCAGCTGCTCGCTGTTGTCGGCCCAGAAGGCCACGTCGATCTGCACCTGGTTGGCGATGTTCTCAGGCGTGGTCGGCATGTCCTTCTTCACCGTGTCCGACAGCAGGCTGACAGCCTTGGTATTGGCCGGGCCGTAGGCGATGTTCTCGGAGTAGGTCTTCTGCTGCTCGGGCTGGACGCTGAAGGCGATGAACTTCTTCGCCAGGTCGGTATCCTTGGCGCCTTTCGGGATGGCCCAGGCGTCGAAGTCGTAGATGCCGCCGTTCCAGACGACCTTGAGGTTGCTCTCTTTCTGCACCGCGGCGATCCGGCCGTTGTAGGCCGAGCTCATGACTACGTCACCGGAGGCCAGATACTGTGGCGGCTGGGCGCCCGCCTCCCACCACTGGATGCTTGGCTTGATCTGGTCGAGTTTCTTGAAGGCGCGATCCTGGCCTTCTTTGGTGCCCAGCACCTTGTACACATCCTTGGGCGCCACGCCGTCGGCCATCAGGGCGAACTCAAGGGTGTACTTGGCGCCCTTGCGCAGGCCACGCTTGCCCGGGAATTTCTGGGTATCCCAGAAGTCAGCCCAGCTGGTAGGTGCGCTCTTGAGCTTGTCGGCGTTGTAGGCCAGCACCGTGGACCACACGAAGAAGCCCACGCCGCACGGCTGGATGGCGCCCGGCACGTAGTCGGCCTCGTTGCCGAACAAGGCCGGGTCCAGCTCCTCGAACATGCCCTCGTCACAACCGCGGGCCAGTTCCGGCGACTCCACTTCTACCAGGTTCCAGGAGACGCTGTTGGTGTCGACCATGGCTTTGACCTTGGCCATCTCGCCGTTGTATTCACCGGCGACAATCTTGCCTTTGCCTGCCTTCTCCCATGGCTCATAGAACGCCTTGACCTGGGCAGCCTTGTTGGCACCGCCGAAGGACACCACGGTCAGATCCGCAGCCAGGGCTTGGCCGGCGGCGAACAAGCCGAGGGCCAGGGCGGTCAGTTTCAACTGCTTGTGCATTATTGTTCTCTCCACAGTTAAGGGTTGGTGAAGCAAACCATCAATGGGCTTCGGCAATCGGATCGAGCGCGCGGGCGTGCTCCACCTCCCAGCCAAGCGGTACCACATCGCCCACAGCCAGGGCCGGGTCGAGTTCGGCGATCGGCTGCTTCACGAAGAAGTCACCCTTGCCGCAGACTTCCAGGCGAACCCGCACGTGGTCGCCCAGGTAGATGAATTCGGCTACGCGGCCGGAGAAGCGATTGACGCAACTTTCACTGTGGCCGTTTAGGCGCACGCGCTCGGGGCGGATCGACAAGGTCACAGGATCACCCGCCTCGCCGACGTTCACCGCCAAGGCCTCGACCCGCTCCCCACGGGCCAGCTGAACCTGGCAGCGTTCGCCATCACGGGACAGCAAGGTGCCGTTGAGGCGATTGTTCTCGCCGATGAAGTTGGCCACGAAGGTATTGCGCGGCTCTTCGTAGAGGGTGCGCGGCGGGGCGATCTGCTGGATCTCGCCTTGGTGGAATACCGCTACCCGGTCGGACATGGTCAGCGCCTCGCCCTGGTCGTGGGTCACGTAGACCACGGTCACGCCCAGACGCTGGTGGATGTGCTTGATCTCCATCTGCATGTGTTCACGCAGCTGTTTGTCCAGCGCGCCGAGCGGTTCGTCCATCAACACCAATTGCGGCTCGAACACCAGTGCGCGGGCCAGGGCCACACGCTGCTGCTGGCCACCGGACAACTGGCCCGGGTAGCGCTTGGCGAAAGCATCGAGCTGGACCATCGTCAGCACGCGCTTGACCCGCTCGCTGATGTCGGTCTTGCTGAGGTTGCGCACGGTCAGAGGAAACGCCAGGTTCTCCTCCACGGTCATGTGCGGGAACAGCGCGTAGTTCTGGAACACCATGCCGATGTCACGCTTGTGCGGCGGCACGTTGTTGATCGAGCGCCCGGCCAGCTGGATTTCACCCGCGGTAGGAGTCTCGAAACCGGCCAGCATCATCAGGCTGGTGGTCTTGCCCGAGCCGGACGGACCGAGCAGGGTCAGGAACTCACCCTTGCGGATGTCCAGGTTGAGGTCTTTGACGATCAGCGATTCGCCGTCGTAGCTTTTCTGCACACCGCGGAAGCTGACCAGGATCTCGCCGGTGGCAGCGTTCGAATTCGCCTCGCTCATGCCTGCACCTTCTTGTTGGAATGACTGCGTAGGCAAAGACTAGAGAAGGCGCAAGCCCGGGAAAATCGGGGGTGCTGAGAGAATGCCATCATCCGGATGGAAGATTTGTTGTAGGGCGATCCCTACAAGAGTGGCGGGATTGGGACAGTGCGCCAGCCCAGCATCCCCCGCTCTGGGAGCGGCTATACCCCCGACGAGATCAGCCCAGGCAACGCGAATCGCAGGCCCAGCCCTTTCATGGGCAAACCCGCTCCCACAAGCGAAGGGCCGGGCATAAGAGCACAGCTGTCGCAACCAGAACACTCACACCAGTTTGTGCTCCATCGCGTACTTCACCAGCTCCGCCAGGGAGTTCACCTTGAGCTTCTGCATCAAGCGCGCCTTGTGGGTGCTGATGGTCTTGCTCGAGAGCGCCAGCTGCTGGGCGATGTCGTTGACGTTGGCGCCTTGGGCAAGGCGTTCGAATACCGAGAACTCGCGCTCCGACAGCAGCGTATGCAAGGGCCGGGTCTCGGTCAGGCCGACCTCGAAGACCATGCGGTCCGCCAGCGCCGGGTCGATGTAGCGTCCGCCAGCGGCCACCCGCCGGATAGCGGTGAGCAGTAGGGCCGGGTCGCTGTCCTTGGTGGCATAGCCTGCGGCGCCGGCCTTCAGGGCTCGGGCGGCCATCTGCGCTTCGTCATGCATGGACAGCATCAGGATCGAGGGCGGGTTGTGCTGCGCCCGGATACGCGGGATCGCCTCCAGGCCGTTCACCCCAGGCATGGAAATATCCAGCAGCACCACCTCACAGGGCGTATGACGCAGGGTCTCGAGCAGTTGCTCGCCGTTGCCGGCTTCGCCCACCACCTGCATGTCCTTGGCCAGGCCGATCAGCTGTTTGATGCCCTCGCGGACAATCGTGTGGTCTTCGGCCACTAGCACGCGTATCACAGTCGTTCTCCCCTACCCCAACGGAATGGTCACACTCAGGCTACAACCTTCACCCGGCTCGCTGTCCAGCGTCATGCCGCCGCCCAGCATCAGGACCCGCTCGCGCACGCCCACCAGGCCGAAGGACGTTGGCCTGGCCTGATCGCAGCTGAACCCCACACCATCGTCGATGACCGTCATGCGCAGACAGCCCTCCTCGCGCGCCAGCTCGATCTGCACGGTATGGGCCTGGGCGTGGCGCATGACATTGGTCAGTGCCTCCTGCAGGATCCGGAACAGGCCGATGGCCTTGGCGTCACTCAATGCTGGCAGATTGTCCGGCACCTGGACCAGACAGGGAATCTGCGTACGCGCCTCGAAGCGCCGTGCCTGCCATTCGATGGCCGAGGCGATGCCGGCATCGAGGATCGGCGGACGCAAGGCCGTGGCCACGTCGCGCACCAGCTGGAACAACTGCGCGATCAGGCGCTTCATGCTGTCCAGACGCTCATTCAGGCCAGGGTCGAGTTGGGCATAGGCCAGCTCGCACATGGACACTTCGAGCTTGAGCACGGTGAGCATCTGCCCCAGTTCATCATGGACTTCCCGGGCAATCCGCGCTTTTTCCTCTTCACGCACGCTCTCCAAGTGCGCCGAGAGCTCACGTAACTGCTCCTGGGACCGCGCCAGCTCCAGCTCGACCCGCTTGCTCTGGGTGATGTCCCAGACAATCCCGTCCCACACCACCCGGCCGTCGGCCAGGCGCCGGGTGCTGGCCTTGATGTCGGCCCAGCGCTGTTCGCCCTGACGGGTGAGGATCCGCCCCTGCCAGGACCAGTCTTGGTCGGTGGCCAGTGCCAAGTCCTGGACCCGGTGGTAATCGGCACGGTCCTCGGGATGGACCAAGTTGCGAAGGCCCATGTCCGGATGCTGGATCTGGGCTGGCGCATAGCCAACCAGCGCTTCGCTGCCCTCACTGATGTACGGAAACTCCAGATCACCTTCGGCCGGATCGCGCTCCAGACGGAACACCAGCCCAGGGACGTTGCCTGCGATGCCCTTGAGCCGGGCGTCGCTTTCGCGCAACGCCGCCAGGGCGCGGCGGCGCTCGGTAATGTCGGTGATGAACATCACCAGGTACTCGGCATCGCGAAAACGCAGAAAGCTCAGCGACAGCTCCACCGGTAACAGGCTGCCGTCGCTGCGCAGGCATTGGGTCTCGAACGGCTCGACCCCTCCATCGCCGGTGCGCACGCGTTTCCACAACTGCAACCAGCGGTCCATGTGCAGGTTGGGCTCGAAGTCGATCAGCGGCCGGTCCAGCAACTCGCCCTCACCCCTGCCGAGCATGCGCTCGGCGGCGTGGTTGGCGTAGCGCACATGGCTGTCCCAGTTGACCCAGAGAATGCCGACCGTGCTCTGGTCGATGGAAAATTGGCTTAGGCGCAGCGCCTCTTCGCGCGTCTGGCGTTCGGCCAGGGTTTCCCGCGTGGCCAGCAGGTTGCGCTCAAGCTGGTGCTGCTGACGCCGTTGCCAGAGCAGCGTGACCACTGCACAGATGAGCAACAGGCCGAACAACGACGCCAGGTTCTGCCAGAAGCCTGCGGTGTCGCTCAGCCGTGGGTATTTCGGTTGCAGCCAGCGCTGGTGCAGCTGTTCCAGCTCCTTGGCAGGAATGGCCTGCAAGCCGCGCTCCAGGACATCGGCCAGGATCGGCCAGTCGCGCCGCGAGCCGACCCGAAGCAGTTGCGGCAGGCCAATGTCACCGACCACCGCCAGTTCGCCGAACTCGCTTTCCCGAGACAACCCGCTCAGGCGTGCTTCATCCATGACCGCGAAACTGGCCTGGCCACCCAGCACCAATTGCAGGGCCTGGCGCTCGTTGGGCACGCCCTGCAGGTTGAGGTTGACGTAGTTGGCCCGCAGGTAATCGGCCAAGGCGCTGGGCATGCGCACCGCCACCCGGTCGTTGGCGCCCAGGTTTTCCAGCTCGACCGCCACCGCTCCGGTGCGCAGCCCGACGACCATTTGCGGCACACGCATGTAGGGATCGCTGAACGACCAGAGGCGCAAGCTGGCCGGGGTCTGGGTCAGACCGGGCGCGAAATCGATCTCACCGGCTTGCAGGGCATGTTCGAGTGCTGCCTGATCCGGGAAGTTGCGCCACGTCAGGTCCAGCCTGAGCAGCCGCGCCAGCGCATTCACGATCTCGACATTGGCACCATAGAACTGCTGCAGCCGACGATCGAACTGGGCATAGGGCGCCTGCAGCACCAGGCCGACCCGCAGGTTGCGATGGTCATCCAGCCATTGCTGCTGAGCCGGCTCCAACACCACCGAAGGCTCAGGCGCGGGCCTTGCCAAGGCGATCAAGGGCAGCAGCAACCAGCCGATAACCAACAGGCAACGCATTCGCTTCATCTACACGCTCGTCTGGGCAAGGACGGCCGATGCGCATGGCCGTCACGGACAAATACTATTAGGCTGCCGGTATCATTCTGGCCTTGGGTTGATTCATGTTCACACTTTATCGCACGACGCTGGCCATTTGCTGCCTGGCCACGATCCTACCGCTCGGCACACAGGCCGCCGAACCTCAAACACCTCCCGCCGCCGCAGAGTCGCCCACGGCGCCCGCACCTCGCCCACCCCTGGCCGAACGCAGCCAGGAAGATGCCCAGGCGCTCGAACGTACCGTGCCCAAGGCCGAACAGCAAACCTTGCAGGCGGGCGCCGAAAGCTTCCTCGCTTTGTGGAAGCCGGCCAACGATGCCGACCCCAAGGGCGCTGTGATCATCGTCCCGGGTGCCGGTGAAAACGCCGACTGGCCCAATGCTGTCGGGCCGCTGCGGCGCAAGTTTCCCGATGTCGGCTGGCACAGCTTGAGCATCAGCCTGCCGGACCTTGTCAGCGAGAGCCCGCAGCCGCGAGCCGAGAGCAAGCCTGCCCCCGAACCTGAAAAGGGCGAAGGCGAATCGGCGCCCGCCAAGGACACGCCGGAAGATGCCAACGCCAACGTTGCCCAGGCCACGGCCGCCGAAGCCGATGCGGCCGCCAGCACCGATGCCAAGGAAGCCACCGAGCAAAACGATCCGGCCGATGCCGAGCGCATCTTCGCCCGCCTCGACGCCGCAGTGGCCTTTGCCCAACAGCACAACGCGCGCACCATCGCCCTGGTCGGCCATGGCAGCGGCGCTTATTGGGCCGCGCGTTACCTCAGCGAGCGACAGCCGCCACAGGTGCAAAAGCTGGTGATGATCGCCGCGCAGACACCGGCCCAGGTGGAACAGGACCTCGAAGCTCTGGCGCCCACCGTGAAGGTGCCGACCGCCGACGTCTACTACAGCACGCAACCGCGTGACCGCCGTGCTGCCGAGCAGCGCCTGCAGGCCAGCAAGCGGCAGAAGGACAGCCAGTATCGGCAGCTGTCGCTGATTGCCATGCCGGGGAATGCGGCGGCGCAGCAGGAGCAGCTGTTCCGCCGGGTGCGTGGGTGGCTGATGCCTCAGGAGTGATTGGAGGGGCTGCCTTGCAGCCCATCGCGGCCGCGCGCCCGCCCCAGGTCAGAGGCGTCAAAGCCCGCGCCGCTTGCGCACCAGGGCATAGGCCTGGTGCAGCTCACGGGTGCGCTCGGTCGCCTCGCGCACCTGCGCGTCGCTGGCCCCGCTACCGGCGAGCTTGTCCGGATGATGCTTGCTGACCAGCCGGCGATAGGCTTGCTTGACGTGCTCGATCTCGCTGTCCGCCTCGACCCCGAGTAGGCGCAGGGCTGCTGCGTAGGTCAACACGGCGCCCTCCGGAGCCGCCTTGCGCGGTTCGTATTCAAGAGCCAGCGCCTGGATCTGAGTCCGCGACAGGCCTAGCCGGCGCCCCCACTCCAGCAGCAGCTCGCGCTCACGCATCCCCGCCTTGCCATCCGCCCAGACCATCCGCCAGCAGGCGCGTAGGGTGCCTTCAGCGGCATGGGGCTGTTGCTTGATTCGCTGCAAATAGCGCCCCACACGCACCTTGCCCGACTTGCCACGATTGAAGGCGGCGATTGCCCGTAACCGAGCCGGCTCGGCCATATCCAGACGGGTCATTTCCTGGCGGGCCTGCTGGATGTGCCCATCCACGACACGGCCATCGCTCTTGGCCAGTCGCCCGAGCAGGACGAATAGCAGTTCCTCGTCACGCAATGCCGGGCGTCCACCCAGACGCTCACGCAGGTCTTCCCAGCCCTCCAGACGCAAGCGCCGGTCCATGGCCTGGCCAAGCAAGGCCCCGAGCAACGCACCGGGGATGCTGGCCACGGCGAAACCGGCGCCGGCACCTATCAATGTGCTTGGCCACCACATATCAAACGCGCTCGCCGATCAAACGCTCGACCTCGGCCAGGCGCTCTAGGGTGCCGACATCGACCCAGCGCCCCTGGAAGTGCTCACCGCTCACACGCCCCTTGGCCATTGCATGGCGCAGCAATGGCGCGAGCTTGAACGCGCCGGGCTCACAGCCTTCGAACAATGCAGGATCGAGTACGGAGATGCCGCTGAAGGTCAGGGTGCCAGGTGCCTCGTCGCCATCGACAACCGAATCGCCATCCAGACGAAAGTCACCACGGCCGTGATGGCCTGGATTGTCGACCAGTACCAGGTGCGCAAGCCCCCTCATGGGCACGCGCAGCCGGGCGAAGTCGTAGTCGGTCCAGATATCGCCGTTGACCAGCAGAAACGGCGCATCGCCCAACAACGGCAGCGCCTTGAAGATCCCGCCGCCGGTTTCCAGCGGTTCGCCCTCGGGCGAGTAGCGAATGTGCAGGCCGAACCGGGCACCGTCGCCCAGGTGATCCTCGATCTGCTGGCCCAGCCAGGCGTGGTTGATCACCACCTCGGTGAAGCCCGCCTTGGCCAGCGCCTGCAGGTGATATTCGATCAATGGCTGGCCTGCCACTGGCACCAGTGGCTTGGGAGTATGCAAGGTCAGGGGACGCATGCGCTCGCCCTTGCCCGCTGCCAGGATCATAGCCTTCATGAACGCGCTCCGGCCTTCAGCTCGGCGATCAGTTGCCCCAGTTCGGCCAGCTCGGGACGACGGCTGATCACTTCATCTATATAGGCGAAGAATCGCGGCACGTCAGACAGATATCGCGGCTTGCCGTCGCGGTGGCAGATACGGGCGAAGATGCCGATGACCTTCAGGTGACGCTGCACGCCCATCAGGTCACTGGCGCGGTGGAAGTCCTCGAAGTCGGCCTGCACGGGGATGCCGGCCGCTTGGGCTTTCTGCCAGTAATCGCGTAGCCAGCCCTCGACTCGCAGCTGGGGCCAACTGACGAACGCGTCTTTGAACAGGCAGGTGATGTCATAGGTCACCGGGCCGTAGACGGCGTCCTGGAAGTCCAGCACGCCAGGGTTCGGTGTGCTCTGCATCAGATTGCGCGGCATATAGTCGCGATGCACCAGGACTTTGGGCTGGGCCAGGGCACTGTCGATCAGCAACTGACTCACCCGCTGCCAGGTCGCCTGCTGCGAATCGGTGAACGTCAGGCCCAGCTCGCGCCCGACGTACCATTCGGGGAACAGCTCCACTTCGCGGCGCAGCAGGGCGACATCGTAGCTGGGCAACGGCGCGTCCATCGGCAGGCGCTGGAAGGCCAGCAAGGCGTCGATGGCATCGGCGAACAGGGCATCGGCATTGCCGGCATCGATGACATCCAGGTAGGTCTGACGGCCCAGATCCCCCAGCAACAGGAAGCCACGCTCCAGATCCTGGGCGTGGATGGCCGGCACGTGCACGCCGGCACTGGCCAGTAGATGATCGATGTCGACGAAGGGCCGGCAATTCTCTTGTGGCGGCGGCGCATCCATGATCACGAAGCTGCGTGCGCCCCCCTGCCAGCGGAAGTAGCGACGGAAGCTCGCGTCGCTGCTGGCGGCGGTCAGGGCGCCTTCTGGCACCTCGCCCCAGGCGTTTTCACGGAAAAGACGGTCAAGCTGCTCATCGAGCCAAGCGGTCAGTTGTTGCAGGCGTACATCGTGATCGGGCATTACAAGGGTCTCCGACGGCCCTAGCCGTCAAGCGGGTCATGCTTTATTATCCAGCATCTTTTTCAGACCATCGAGAGGCGTGCGGCCCCACACGCGGGCAGATGGCACGCAGGAAGCCCGGACTAATAAGATGGCATTGAAATCCCCCGCGTTTCGTAGAAAGTTTCCGTTGCTGGTGACTGGCGGTCTGCTGGCTCTGCAACCTCTGGCCACGTCATACGTGGTGGCAGCCGAGCAGTTCGACTGCCAAGTGTCCGCCTCCGGTGGTTGGGACTGCAAGCCCAAGACCACGGCCAACAACCTGCCGCCGCGCCCAGTGCATGAAGGCGCCGCGCTGAGCTCGGGCGGTGGCGCCCAGGTCGCCGAGACCGACGCCGATGGCGAACCCAAGCCGGTGCTGGTCACCGAGAGCAAGGGCCGCGGCCTGAAGTCGCGTAGCGAAGACTACAGCCACCTTGACTGGGTTCCCCGCGACAAACTCACCGCCGCCCAATTGGCTGAGACCGGTCCGTACTGCGGTGGCGCCTACATCGAGCCGTCGCGTCCTGGCATGGATGACACCACGCCCAAGGACGAAGCGCCGACCTACCTGAACGCCAAGGTCTCCCGCTACCAGCAGGAGCAGCAGATCGCCACCCTCGCCGGTGACGTGGTCATGCGCCAGGGCAGCATGCAGGTCCAGGCCGACGAGGCCAACCTGTACCAGGCCGAGAACCGCGGCGAGCTCAAGGGCAACGTCAAGCTGCGCGACAATGGCTCGCTGGTCGTCGGCGACCAGGCCGAAATCCAGCTGGATACCGGCGAGGCCAAGGTCGACAACGCCGAATACGTGATGCACAAGTCGCACATTCGCGGCAACGCGCTGTACGCCAAGCGTGGCGAAAACGCCATCATCCGCCTCAAGGACGGTACCTACACCACCTGTGAGCCGGGCAGCAACGCATGGCAGCTCAAGGGCAACAACATCACCCTGAACCCGGCCACCGGCTTCGGTACCGCGACCAACGTCACCCTGCGGGTCAAGGATTTCCCGGTGTTCTATACACCGTACATCTACTTCCCGATCGACGACCGTCGCCAGTCCGGCTTCCTGCCGCCGTCGTTCAGCACCAGCAGCGACACCGGCTTCATGCTGGTCACGCCGTACTACTTCAACCTGGCGCCAAACTACGACGCCACGCTGTACCCGCGCTACATGGCCAAACGCGGCATGTTGATGGAAGGCGAATTCCGCTACCTCACCAAGTCCAGCGAAGGCCAGCTCGGTGCTGCGTACCTGAACGACAAGAACGACGATCGTAAAGATCAGACCGACTACAAAGAACAGCGCTGGATGTACAACTGGCAGCACAAGGGCGGGCTGGATTCGCGCTTGATGAGCGAGGTTGACTACACCGACATCAGCGACCCGTTCTACTTCCAGGATCTGGAAACCGGTCAGATTGGTGTTGAAAGTCGGGATGTGGTCAACCAGCGCGGTACCCTCACCTATCGTGGTGATAGCTACCAGGCACGCTTGAATCTGCAAGCGTATGAGATGGCGACGCTGTCGCGGACCACACCGTACGACAAGCTGCCGCAGGTCACCTTCAACGGCCTCCTGCCCTATCACCCGGGCGGGTTCGACTTCAGCTACCAGACCGAAGCCGTGCGCTTCGATCGTGACCTGAAGGACGACTTCGTTTACAACGAAGATGGTTTGCCGGACACCTCCGCGGGTGCGCCAGGTCGACGCCTCGATCAGAACGTCTTCGGCCTCGCGCGCGCCAACGGCACCCGCCTGAATGCCGCGCCAGCCATCAGCTTGCCGATGGAAGCCAGCTACGGGTTCCTCAAACCGAAGCTGAAGTACGTCTATACGCACTACGATCTGGACCTGGACAACAAGGGCAAGACCGATCTTGCCAATGCCAGCCCGGCAACACGTGAGCTACGTGGCGACTTTTCCAGCACTCAAAACCGCAGTGTTCCGGTCTTCAGCGTCGACAGCGGCCTGTACTTCGACCGCAACACCCAATGGTTCGGCAAGAACTACCGCCAGACCCTCGAACCGCGCCTGTTCTACCTCTACGTGCCGTATGAGGATCAGAAGGACATCCCGGTCTTCGACACTGGAGAAACTTACTTCAACTACGCCTCGCTGTTCCGCGACAACCGCTTCAGCGGCTCCGACCGCATCGGCGACGAGAACAAGCTGTCGCTGGGCGTGACTAACCGTTGGATCGAGGAAAACGGCTTCGAGCGCCAGCGCTTGAGCGTCGGCCAGGCCCTGTACTTCCGCGACCGCAAGGTGCAGATGCCAGGTATCGACTGGCGGACCCGTGCCGACTCGCAGTCGGACGTTTCCCCGTACGCCTTGGAATACCAGTACGCCTTCAACCGCGACTGGCGCTTCAACTCTGACTACAACTGGGACCCGGACAGCCGCAAGCCACGCTCCGGCAGCGCCATGTTCCACTACCAGCCGGAAGACAACCCGAACAAGGTCATCAACGCAGGCTACCGCTACCGCAACGACCTGGTTCGCTACGACTCGCTCACCGGCACCTGGCAGGTGGGTGGTGGCGACTACGGCACCCCGGGCAGCCCGAACTACGTCAAGGACTACTACAAGATCCAGCAGCACGACTTCTCGGTCATCTGGCCGATCGTTCCTCAGTGGAGCGTGATCGGTCGCTGGCAGCATGACTACAACCGCAACCGCACCCTGGAAGCCATGGGTGGTTTCGAGTACGACAACTGCTGCTGGAAGCTGCGTCTGATCAACCGTTACTGGATCGACTACGACGACTTCAGCCAGGCACTGCCGCAAAACGAGAAGGGCGACCACGGCGTCTTCTTGCAAATCGTCCTCAAAGGCCTCGGCGGCGTTGTGGGCAACAAGGTCGAGACGTTCCTCGACGAAGGCATTCAAGGTTACCGTACACGTGAAGACCAAGCTTATTGATCGACTGCGCCCGCTGCTGCTGGGCGCTGCATTGCTGAGTGGCGCGGTGCATGCCGCGGTACAACCTCTGGACCGCGTGGTGGCCATCGTCGACAACGACGTGGTCATGCAAAGCCAACTGGATCAACGCATCCGCGAAGTGCAGCAGACCATCGCCAAGCGCGGCGGCGGCGTGCCCCCGGCCGGAGCCCTGGAGCAGCAAGTGCTGGAGCGCCTGATCGTCGAGAATCTGCAACTGCAGATCGGCGAACGTTCGGGCATCCGCATCACTGACGAAGAGCTCAACCAGGCCATCGGTACCATTGCCCAGCGCAACGGCATGAGCCTCGATCAGTTCCGTGCCGCCCTGGCCCACGATGGCCTGTCGTTCGACGACGCCCGTGACCAGGTCAAGCGCGAGATGATCATCAGCCGCGTGCGCCAACGCCGTGTGGCCGAGCGTATCCAGGTCTCCGAACAGGAAGTGAAGAACTACCTCAACTCCGACCTAGGCAAGATGCAACTGTCGGAAGAGTACCGCCTGGCCAACATCCTGATCCCGACCCCGGAAAGCGCAAACTCCGAGGCGATCCAGGCGGCCGCCCGCCAAGCCGGTGACGTTTACCAGCAGCTCAAGCAAGGTGCGGACTTCGGCCAGATGGCCATCGCCCGCTCCGCCAGCGAGAACGCCCTGGAAGGCGGTGAGATGGGCTGGCGTAAAGCCGGCCAACTGCCGCCTGATTTCGCCAAGATGTTGAGCAGCATGGCCGACGGCGACATCACCCAGCCAATCCGCATCCCCAACGGCTTCATTATCCTCAAGCTCGAGGAAAAGCGTGGGGGCAATGCCAGCGTGCTGCGTGACGAAGTCCATGTTCGCCATATCCTGATCAAGCCAAGCGAGATCCGCAGCGATGCGGCCACCGAGCAACTGGCCGAGCGCCTGTATGAGCGCATCAAGAACGGCGAAGACTTCGGCGAGCTGGCCAAGAGCTTCTCGGAAGACCCAGGTTCGGCCCTCAACGGTGGCGACCTCAACTGGGTTGACCCCAACAGCCTGGTGCCGGAGTTCCGCGAACAGATGGCCAACGCCCCCCAGGGCGAAGTGACCCGTCCGTTCCGTACCCAGTACGGCTGGCACGTACTGGAAGTGCTGGGCCGCCGCGCTACCGACAGCACCGAGCAAGCGCGCGAACAGCAGGCCCTGAGCGTGCTGCGCAACCGTAAGTACGATGAAGAGCTGCAGACTTGGCTGCGTCAAATCCGCGACGAAGCCTACGTTGAAATCAAGCTGCCTGGCGCCGACCAGGCCGCCCAGTGAAGCCCCTGCGCTTCGCCGTCACGCCCGGCGAGCCGGCCGGCATAGGCCCAGACCTGTGCCTGCTGCTGGCCGCCGAGGCTCAGCCTCATCCCTTGATCGCCATCACCAGCCGTGACCTGCTCGCCGAGCGGGCCACGCAGCTGGGGCTGGCTGTCAATCTGCTGCCGGTCATCCAAGGCGCCTGGCCCGACCAACCCGCCCCCGCCGGCAGCCTGTATGTCTGGGATACGCCATTGGCCACCCCGGTTGTACCCGGGCAGTTGGACAAGGCTAATGCCGCGTTCGTGCTGCAGACCTTGACCCGCGCTGGCCAAGGCTGTCTGGATGGGCATTTCGCCGGCATGATCACCGCACCGGTGCACAAGGGCGTGATCAATGAAAGCGGCATCGCTTTCTCCGGCCATACCGAATTTTTGGCTGACCTTACCCACACCAACCAGGTGGTGATGATGCTGGCCACCCATGGATTGCGCGTGGCGCTGGTGACTACCCACCTGCCCCTACGTGACGTCGCCGACGCCATCACCGCCGAGCGCCTGGAGCGGGTCACGCGGATCCTGCATGCCGACCTGCGCGACAAGTTCGGTATCGCCCAGCCCCGCATCCTGGTTTGCGGTCTCAACCCGCATGCCGGCGAAGGCGGTCACCTGGGCCGCGAAGAAATCGACATCATCGAGCCCGCCTTGCAGCGCCTACGCAGCCAAGGCATGGACCTGCGTGGTCCGCTACCGGCCGATACCCTGTTTACCCCCAAATATCTGGAGCACTGCGATGCGGTGCTGGCGATGTACCACGACCAGGGCCTGCCGGTACTCAAGTACAAAGGCTTTGGCGCCGCAGTCAACGTGACCTTGGGCTTGCCGATCATCCGCACGTCGGTCGACCACGGCACCGCCCTGGACCTGGCTGGCACCGGCAAAGTCGACACCGGCAGCCTGCGTGTCGCCCTGGAAACCGCCTACCAGATGGCCGAGAACCGACCATGACCGAGCAATACCAACACCGGGCGCGCAAGCGCTTCGGCCAGAACTTCCTGCACGACGCCGGCATCATCGACCGCATCCTGCGTGCCATCAATGCCAAACCCGGCGAGCATCTGCTGGAAATCGGCCCGGGCCAAGGCGCCCTGACCGAAGGCCTGCTGGGCAGCGGCGCCCAACTGGACGTCGTCGAGCTGGACAAGGACCTTGTGCCGATTCTCCAGCACAAGTTTGCAGACCGGGACAACTTCCGCCTGCACCAGGGCGATGCCTTGAAGTTCGACTTCAATCAGTTGGGCGTGCCTGAGCGCAGCCTCAAGGTGGTGGGCAACCTGCCCTATAACATCTCCACCCCGCTGATCTTCCACCTCTTGGAACACGCCAACCTGATCCGCGACATGCACTTCATGCTGCAAAAGGAAGTGGTCGAGCGTTTGGCCGCCGGCCCAGGAGGCGGCGACTGGGGCCGCCTGTCGATCATGGTGCAGTACCACTGCCGCGTGGAACACTTGTTCAACGTCGGCCCTGGCGCCTTCAACCCGCCGCCGAAAGTGGACTCAGCCATCGTCCGCCTGGTACCGCATGAAACCCTGCCGCACCCGGCCAAGGATCCACGCCTGCTAGAACGCATCGTGCGCGAGGCCTTCAACCAGCGTCGCAAGACCCTTCGCAACACCCTTAAAGGGCTGCTCGACAGCCAGGCCATCGAGGCAGCGGGTGTCGATGGCAGCCTGCGTCCAGAACAACTGGATCTCGCGGCGTTCGTACGCCTGGCCGACAAGCTGGCCGAGCAGCCAAGCGCCAGCTAAGCACACGCCATTGGTGTGGCCCCATCGCGCAGACAAACCCGCGGTGGGGCCGATAATGTCTACAAGCGACGCCAGGCCCTGCATAACTGGCCTCAAGCCCCGTCCATGGCCTAGACTGCAACCATTGCAGTATTTGCGTCCGCTCGTCCAAGGCCTTTGCATGTCAGACCCCCGCTATCAGATCGACGTCAGCGTCGTGACCCGTTACCTCAAAGAACAATCCGATCCCGACAACGACCGCTTTGCCTTCGCCTACACGATCACTGTGCAAAACAACGGCACGCTCAAGGCCCGTCTGGTCTCACGCCATTGGCTGATCACCAACGGTGACGGGGAAGTCGAAGAGGTTCGCGGGGCGGGTGTGGTCGGCCAGCAACCGCTCATCGAGCCAGGCGACAGCCACACCTACAGCAGCGGCGCGGTGCTCACGACCCGTGTCGGTACCATGCAGGGCAGCTACCAGATGTTCGCCGAGGACGGCAAACACTTCGATGCGCCTATCGCGCCGTTCCGCCTGGCCGTGCCTGGAGCACTGCACTGATGGCGGTGTACGCGGTCGGCGACCTGCAGGGCTGCCTGCAGCCGCTCAAGTGCTTGCTCGAACGCGTGCACTTCAACCCCGCCGTGGACCGCCTGTGGCTGGTAGGCGACTTGGTCAACCGCGGCCCCGAGTCCCTCGAGACCCTGCGCTTTCTGTATTCGATCCGCCAGTCGCTGGTGTGTGTGCTGGGCAACCATGACCTGCATCTGCTGGCAGCCTGGTACAACGTCGAGCGCTTGAAGAAGAGCGACACCCTGCGCGAGATCATCGAAGCACCAGACGCCGACCAGCTGTTCGACTGGCTGCGCCAGCAGAAGCTGCTGCACTATGACGAGGCACGCGGTATCGCCATGGTCCACGCCGGCATCCCGCCCCAGTGGACCCTGGGCAAGGCGCTCGAACTGGCGGCCGAAGTGGAGGAAGTGCTGCGCGACGACACTCGCCTGCAGCTCTTTCTCGATGGCATGTACGGCAACGAGCCGAACAAATGGAGCAAGAACCTGACCGGCGTCGAACGCCTGCGGGTCATCACCAACTATTTCACCCGCATGCGCTTTTGCACTGCCGAGGGCAAGCTCGACCTCAAGAGCAAGGAAGGCCTGGACAGCGCCCCCAAGGGCTATAAGCCCTGGTTCGCCCACAAGGACCGCCGCTCACGTCATGTGAAGATCCTCTTCGGCCACTGGGCCGCCCTGGAAGGTCGTGTCGATGTCCCCGATGTCATCGGCCTGGACACCGGATGCGTCTGGGGTGGCGCCATGACGCTGTACAACGTCGACAGCGGCGAATTCCACCGCTGCGAGTGCGCCGACGATGGCACCCCACGCCAATCGGCATAACCGACTAGACTTAACGATCAGCCCCGAAGGAAACCGACCCATGAGCGAATTCAAGCGCATCCCTCCCGAGCAGGCCCTGGCCTTGCGTGAGCAAGGTGCGGTGGTCGTCGACATTCGCGACCCACAGGCGTTTGCTGCCGGCCATATCAGTGGCGCCACACATCTGGATAACCATTCGGTCGCGGAGTTCATCCGCAATGCCGACCTCGATGCACCGACCCTGGTGGTCTGCTACCACGGCAATTCCAGCCAGAGCGCCGCGGCCTATCTGGTGGGCCAGGGCTTTTCCGAGGTGTACAGCCTCGATGGCGGCTTCGAGCTGTGGCGCAACACCTACCCGGCTGAAACCGCTCAAGGCGGCGCCGAATAAAAATTTTCATTTTCCCGCAGCCCGCGCCACGTGCGGGCTTGGGCCTTTCCTGACGAACGGTCGTGAGTATCTTCTCGGCCTCGCGCCCTTGACCTCCCGTATAACCAACTATCCTTAAGCCCAGGCCATCCAAAAAAGGGGAGAGCCGGTACACCGGCGTGCGGGTCATCGGTAGCGTTTCTACGGGTGTTCTGGGGGGTATACAGCAATCGGCCAGCCCGGTTGCATGCCAGCATCATGCTGACTGATCCGGCGTCGGCTCCAACGTATCGAGCGAGGTGACGTCATGAGCATTTTTAGCCACTTCCAACAACGTTTCGAGTCAACCCGCCAGGAAGAATTCTCGCTGCAGGAGTACCTCGAGCTGTGCAAAGAGGATCGCAGTGCCTATGCATCGGCGGCCGAACGGCTGTTGCTGGCCATAGGCGAACCAGAGCTGGTCGATACCTCAACGAATTCCAGGCTGTCGCGAATCTTCTCCAACAAGGTAATAAGGCGCTATCCGGCCTTTGCCGACTTCCACGGCATGGAAGAATGCATCGACCAGATCGTCTCGTACTTCCGCCATGCCGCACAGGGCCTGGAAGAGAAGAAACAGATCCTGTACCTGCTGGGCCCGGTGGGTGGCGGCAAATCGTCCCTGGCCGAGAAGCTCAAGCAGCTCATGGAGAAGGTCCCTTTCTACGCCATCAAGGGCTCCCCGGTGTTCGAATCGCCCCTGGGGCTGTTCAATGCCAGCGAAGACGGCGCCATTCTTGAAGAAGAATTCGGCATCCCGCGCCGCTACTTGAACACCATCATGTCCCCGTGGGCCACCAAGCGCCTGCAGGAGTTCGGCGGCGACATCTCCAAGTTCCGGGTGGTCAAGCTCTATCCTTCCATCCTCAACCAGATCGCCATCGC
Source organism: Pseudomonas sp. CK-NBRI-02 (assembly GCF_008124495.1). NCBI lineage: Bacteria > Pseudomonadati > Pseudomonadota > Gammaproteobacteria > Pseudomonadales > Pseudomonadaceae > Pseudomonas > Pseudomonas sp. CK-NBRI-02. Next base: position 39,617 of record NZ_VSJH01000008.1, read on the forward strand.
CAAGACCGAACCAGGCGATGAGAACAACCAGGACATTTCCGCCTTGGTCGGCAAGGTGGATATCCGCAAGCTCGAGGAATTCCCGCAGAACGACGCCGACGCCTACAGTTACTCGGGCGCGCTGTGCCGGGCCAACCAGGGCCTGATGGAGTTCGTCGAGATGTTCAAGGCGCCGATCAAGGTCCTGCACCCGCTGCTCACCGCCACCCAGGAAGGCAACTACAACAGCACCGAAGGCCTCGGAGCGATCCCCTACTCCGGGATTCTGCTGGCCCACTCCAACGAATCGGAATGGCACACCTTCCGCAACAACAAGAATAACGAGGCGTTCATCGACCGGATCTACATCGTCAAGGTGCCGTACTGCCTGCGTGTCAGCGACGAAGTGAAGATCTACGACAAACTGTTGATCAACAGCTCGCTGGCCAAGGCCCATTGCGCACCGGACACCCTCAAGATGCTCGCGCAGTTCACCGTGCTGTCGCGCTTGAAGGAGCCGGAGAATTCCAACATCTACTCGAAGATGCGCGTCTACGACGGTGAGAATCTCAAGGACACCGATCCGAAGGCCAAGTCGATCCAGGAATACCGCGACGCCGCCGGTGTCGATGAAGGCATGAACGGCCTGTCGACCCGCTTCGCCTTCAAGATCCTCTCCAAGGTGTTCAACTTCGATCCGCATGAAATCGCCGCCAACCCGGTGCACCTGCTCTATGTGCTCGAACAGCAGATCGAACAGGAGCAGTTCCCTGCCGAAGTACGCGAGCGTTACCTGCGTTACCTCAAGGAATACCTGGCTCCCCGCTACATCGAGTTCATCGGCAAGGAGATCCAGACCGCCTATCTGGAGTCCTACAGCGAATACGGCCAGAACATCTTCGACCGCTACGTGCTGTACGCCGACTTCTGGATCCAGGACCAGGAGTACCGCGACCCGGAAACCGGCGAGATCCTCAACCGCATTGCCCTCAACGAAGAGCTGGAGAAGATCGAGAAGCCGGCCGGCATCAGCAACCCGAAAGATTTCCGCAACGAGATCGTCAACTTCGTGCTGCGGGCGCGAGCCAACAACAACGGCAAGAACCCCAGCTGGCTGAGCTACGAGAAGCTGCGCGTGGTGATCGAGAAGAAAATGTTCTCCAACACCGAAGACCTGCTGCCGGTCATCAGCTTCAACGCCAAGGCCAGTAAGGAGGATCAACAGAAACACAACGACTTCGTCACCCGGATGGTGGAGCGTGGCTACACCGACAAACAGGTTCGCCTGCTGTCGGAATGGTATCTGCGGGTCAGGAAATCGCAATAAAGCGGCAAGCGACAAGCCGCAAGCTGCAAGCTGTCCGGCGCCAGGCCACGTCTCGCGCCACAGCTTGCAGCAGCGGTGGCTGCTCATTCTTGCAGCTTGAGGCTTGCAGCTGCATCCAGTCACCGGAGGGACCATGAGCTACGTAATCGACCGACGCCTGAACGGCAAGAACAAGAGCACGGTCAACCGCCAACGCTTCTTGCGGCGGTACCGTGAGCACATCAAGAAAGCCGTCGAAGAGGCCGTGAGCCGCCGCTCCATCATGGACATGGAGCATGGCGAGCAGATCAGCATTCCGGGTCGTGATATCGACGAACCCGTGCTGCACCATGGTCGTGGCGGCAAACAGACCATCATCCACCCCGGCAACAAAGAGTTCACCGCAGGCGAGCATATCCCCCGGCCACAGGGTGGCGGAGGGGGTGGCGGCCGCGGCAAGGCCGGCAATTCCGGGGAGGGCATGGATGATTTCGTGTTCCAGATCACCCAGGAAGAATTCCTCGAATTCATGTTCGAGGACCTGGAACTGCCTAACCTGGTCAAGCGTCACCTGACCGGCGCCGACACCTTCAAGACCGTGCGTGCAGGCATCGCCAACGAAGGTAACCCCTCGCGCATCAACATTGTCCGCACCCTGCGCTCGGCCCACGCCAGGCGTATTGCCCTGACCGGCAGCAGCCGTGCCCTGCTACGCGAGGCCCAGGCTGAGCTCGCCCGCCTCAAGGTCGAGGAGCCGGACAATTTCACCGATATCCAGGCCACCGAGGCCGAAATTGAACGCCTCAAGGCACGCATCAACCGCCTGCCCTTCCTCGACACTTTCGACCTCAAGTACAACCTGCTGGTCAAGCAGCCCAACCCCAGCTCCAAAGCGGTGATGTTCTGCCTGATGGACGTGTCCGGCTCCATGACCCAGGCCACCAAGGACATCGCCAAACGGTTTTTCATCCTGCTGTACCTGTTCCTCAAGCGGAACTACGATCGCATCGAGGTGGTATTCATTCGCCACCACACCAGCGCGCGCGAGGTGGACGAAGAAGAGTTCTTCTACTCCCGTGAAACCGGCGGCACCATTGTTTCCAGCGCACTCAAGCTGATGCAGGAAATCATGGCCGAACGCTACCCGGCCAGCGACTGGAACATCTATGCCGCCCAGGCCTCGGACGGCGACAACTGGAACGACGACTCGCCGATCTGCCGCGACATCCTCTCCAAGCAGATCATGCCGCATGTGCAGTACTACACTTACGTCGAGATCACCCCTCGCGAACACCAGGCGCTCTGGTATGAATACGAGCGCATCGGCGAGGCTTTCCCAGATACCTTCGCCCAGCAGCAGTTGGTATCGGCCGGTGATATCTACCCGGTCTTCCGTGAACTCTTCCAGCGCAGGTTAGCCACATGACCGCCAGAGAGCAGAGACGCCAACCCATCTCCACCGGGTCCGAGTGGACGTTCGAGCTTATCCAGGCCTATGACCGCGAAATCAGCCGCCTGGCCGAGCGCTACGCCTTGGACACCTACCCCAACCAGATCGAGGTGATCACTGCCGAGCAGATGATGGACGCCTATGCCTCCGTCGGCATGCCGCTGGGCTATCACCATTGGTCCTACGGCAAGCAGTTCCTCAGTACGGAGAAGTCCTACAGCCGTGGCCAGATGGGCCTGGCCTACGAGATCGTGATCAACTCCGATCCGTGCATCGCCTATCTGATGGAAGAAAACACCATGTGCATGCAGGCGCTGGTAATCGCCCATGCCTGCTATGGCCACAACAGCTTCTTCAAGGGCAACTACCTGTTCCGCACTTGGACCGACGCCAGCTCCATCATCGACTACTTGGTGTTCGCCAAGCAGTACATCGCCCAATGCGAGGAACGCCACGGCATCGATGCCGTCGAAGACCTCATCGATTCCTGTCACGCCCTGATGAACTACGGCGTCGACCGTTACAAGCGCCCCTACCCCATTTCTGCCGAGGAAGAGCGTCGGCGGCAAAAAGAGCGCGAGGAGCACCTGCAACGGCAGATCAACGACCTGTGGCGCACCATCCCGAAGGGTTCGGAAAAAGGCAATGAACGCGATGATGTGCGCTTCCCCGCCGAACCGCAGGAAAACATCCTCTATTTCATCGAAAAACACGCGCCGCTGCTCGAGCCCTGGCAGCGCGAAGTGGTGCGTATCGTGCGTAAGATTGCCCAGTACTTCTACCCGCAGCGACAGACCCAAGTCATGAATGAAGGCTGGGCGACGTTCTGGCATTACACCCTGATGAACGACCTCTACGATGAAGGCCTGGTGACCGAAGGCTTCATGATGGAGTTCCTGCAGTCGCACACAAGCGTGGTGTTCCAGCCGGGCTTCGACAGCCCTTACTACAGCGGTATCAACCCTTATGCCCTGGGTTTTGCGATGTACACGGACATCCGTCGCATGTGCGAACACCCTACGGAAGAAGATCGTCGCTGGTTCCCTGACATCGCCGGCAGCGACTGGCTTTCCACCCTCAAATTCGCCATGAGCAGCTTCAAGGACGAAAGCTTCATCCTGCAATACCTCTCGCCCAAGGTGATCCGAGACCTCAAGCTGTTCAGCATCCTGGATGACGACCAGCGCGACGACCTGTTGGTACCGGCGATCCACGACGAAGCTGGCTACCGGATCATCCGAGAGCAACTGGCCGCCCAGTACAACCTGGGCAATCGCGAACCCAACGTGCAGATCTGGAGCATCGACCGTCGCGGCGACCGCTCCCTGACCCTGCGCCACCAGCAGCACAATCGCAAGCCGCTGGGCGACTCCACCGAGGAAGTGCTCAAGCACCTTCATCGTCTGTGGGGCTTCGATATCCACTTGGAAACCGTGCAAGGCGACCAGGTCATGAAGACCCATCACATGCCTCCCCGCGGCGACCAGAGCGAAGCGGGAGAGTACGGTCGCATGGACCTGGCAGTGGTCCACCACCTCTAGAGCCCCCTTCCGTAGCTGTCGACAGGGTATCCTGTCGGCAGTCACGGAGGTTTTTCATGCAGATCTATAAAGTCGGTGGCGCGGTACGCGACCGCCTGCTCGGGCGCCCGGTCAGCGATATCGACTGGCTGGTAGTCGGCGCTACGGTCGACCAGATGCAGGCCCTGGGCTACCGCCCGGTCGGGGCTGATTTCCCGGTGTTCATTCATCCGCGCACGGGCGAGGAGTACGCCTTGGCGCGTACCGAACGCAAGAGCGGGCGGGGTTATGGTGGGTTTACCTTCCATGCCAGCCCCGATGTAACCCTCGAAGAGGACCTGATCCGCCGGGACCTTACCATCAACGCCATGGCCGAAGACGAACTAGGCAATTTGTACGATCCTTATCATGGCAAGAAGGATTTGGATCAGCGCTTATTGCGTCATGTTTCTCCGGCTTTCGCCGAAGATCCGCTGCGCGTACTGCGGGTGGCCCGCTTCGCCGCCCGCTATGCGCCGCTGGGGTTTCGGGTCGCCGACGAAACGCTCGAGCTGATGCGCCAGATCAGCGCATCCGGCGAATTGCAGGCGCTTACCGCCGAGCGCAGCTGGAAGGAGATAGAGCGCGCGCTGATGGAGGATCAACCCCAGGTATTCATCCAGGTGCTGCGCGACTGCGGCGCCCTGAAGGTCCTGATGCCAGAGGTGGACGCACTGCTGGACAAGCAGCAAAGCCATACCCTGCAAGCACTGGAACAGGCCGCCGGCGAGCAGTTACCGCTCAACGTACGCTGGGCCTGCCTGCTGCATGAACTTACCGACCTGAACCAGGCCAAGGCACTCAACCAGCGGTTCAAGGCGCCCCGGGAGTCCCAGGAACTGGCCTTGCTGGTCGTGGAATGCCAAACGCTGTGCCATGGTGCTCTGGAACTGAGCGCTGCTGAGCTTATCGAGTTACTGCAGAAGTTCGATGTGTACCGTCGTCCCCAGCGTTTGGAGGACTTCATCGCCGCCTGCCAGGCACAAGCGCGAAGCCGAGGCGAGAACCAGGCCTATCCACAAGCCGACTACCTACGCGGCGCAGCAGCAGTGGCCAAGGCGGTCGATGTGAAGGGGTTGGTGGAAAAAGGCCTGACCGGACAGGCTCTGGGCGAGGCGCTGAAGGAGGCCCGGCTGACGGCGCTCGAGGCCTACAGGCAACGCTGAATGGCTGGCCATGGGAGCGGGCGCAACGATGAGCGCTGGGTTAATACCGCATTCACCGGGTGCCCTCGCTCCCACGCAGATGGCTTCAGATCGGCTGCAGTGGCGTCAGCTGCAACCCGCGCCACTCGAACGGCACCGGCGCCAGCACCTGTTCGATCCGCGCCTCCTGCCACAGCTGAGCCATGCTTTTGCCTTCACCGGGATGCACCAGTTGCGGCGCGATCAGCGACAGCGGCCACAACACGAACGCGTTCTTCAGAATCTCGGCCCGTGGTAGCACCAAGCCATTGAACGTCCCCAACAAGTCGTCATACATCAGCACATCGATGTCCAGCGGCAGGCCTTTGCGCTCAGGCGCATAGCGACCATTGTCCGCCTCGATGAACTTGAGCCGACGGTCCAGCTCCAGCAGCGGCAAGTCGGTCTTGCCGGTCACCACCAGGTTGTAGAAAGGCCCACTCTTGATGCCCACCGCCTGGCTCTCGAACACTGGAGAGCAGTGCATGCCCTGCAGAAAGCTCGCCAGCGCATCGAGCCCGGCGCACAGGTGCGCCTCCCGGTCGATATTGCTGCCCAGGCCCAGGTAAACCGTGCTCAAAGACATCCGCGCTCAATCTCCACGCCAACACCACCGCGGGCAGCCGGCACGGCGCCGGGCTTGGTCAGCTTCAGGCGTACCCAAGGGATGTTGAACTCTTCCATCAGCGCCGCAACCAAGCGTTCGGCGAAGGTCTCCACCAGCTCATAGCGCGACTGCTCGGCGAACGCCTGAATACGCGCGCTCACACTGGCGTAGTCCAGGGCAAGGCTCAGGTCGTCGCCTGCTGCCGCCGGGCGGTTGTCCCAGGCGAAACTCAGGTCCAGGCGCAGGCACTGGCGAATATCCCGCTCCCAGTCATAGGCACCGATGACGGTCTCGACTTCCAGGCCTTCGATGAACACTCTGTCCAAGCACTTCTCTCCACAGCACGACAAGGGCGACTGGCGCCGTTAGAATCAAGGCGTCCTCGCCCGGAATAGTTAGCATGTTTTGGTTATTGGCGCTGCTTGCCTACCTGCTCGGCTCTCTGTCCTTCGCCATCGTCCTCAGCCGCCTCAGCGGCAGCCCGGACCCGCGTTCGAGCGGCTCAGGCAACGCCGGCGCGACCAACATGCTACGCCTGGCGGGCCGCAAGCTGGCGATCCTGACCCTGCTCGGCGACCTGTGCAAGGGGCTGTTGCCCGTGCTGCTCGCCCAACTGGCCGGCCTCGGCCTTCAGGAGCAAGCCTGGATCGGCCTATGCGCGGTCATCGGTCATCTGTTCCCGCTTTACTTCTGCTTCAAGGGCGGCAAGGGCGTGGCCACCGCAGCCGGCATGCTCATGGGCCTGTACTTTCCGGCCGCCTTGCTGGCCATCGCCGCCTGGCTGCTGACCTTCTACCTGACCCGCACCAGTTCCCTCGCCGCATTGATTGCCACACCGCTGACACTGCCATTGCTGGCCTGGCGCGAACCTGAGGCACTGCTGCCAATCACCGTGCTTACAGTACTCATCGTCTGGCGCCACCGCAGCAATCTACGCGACCTGTTTGCCGGGCGCGAACGACATTTCTAACGCCTGCCCGGCAACACCCCGCCTCATAAGGCCGACAACTGCTCCATCGGCCAGCGCGCCTGCACGCTGATCGCCAGGTCCTGGCGTTGCCCGGCCAGCAGCCGCTGGCAACCGGCATAGGCGATCATCGCGCCGTTGTCGGTGCAGAACTGGGGACGTGCGTAGTAAACGTTGCCATGAAGACTGGCGAGCATGGTTTCCAGCGAGGCGCGCAAGGCCTTGTTGGCGCTCACACCACCGGCGATGACCAGGCGCTTGAGGCCAGTCTGCTTGAGCGCGCGCTTGCACTTGATGGTCAACGTCTCGACCACCGCCTGCTGGAACGCCAGCGAAAGGTCGCAGCGGGTCTGATCGCTATCATCGCCGGCATCCCGGCATTGCTGCCAAGTATTCAGGGCGAAGGTCTTCAGACCACTGAAGCTGAACTCCAGGCCTGGGCGGTCGGTCATCGGCCGTGGGAACACGAAGCGGCCCGGCACGCCTTTTTCGGCCAGACGGGCGATTTCCGGGCCTCCGGGGTAATTCAGGCCGATCAGCTTGGCCGTCTTGTCGAACGCCTCGCCTGCCGCATCGTCCAGACTTTCGCCTAGCAGCTCGTACTGACCGATGCCATCGACCCGCACCAGCTGGGTATGGCCGCCGGAGACCAACAAAGCGACGAACGGGAACTCTGGTGGGGTCTCTTCCAGCATGGGCGCCAACAGGTGACCTTCCATATGGTGTACGCCGATCGCCGGGATGTCCCAGGCGAACGCCAGCGCCTGGGCGCAGGAAGCGCCGACCAGCAGCGCGCCGACCAGCCCGGGGCCAGCGGTGTAGGCGATCGCATCGATCTCGGTGGCGACACAGCCGGCCTCGGCCAGTACCTGGCGGATCAAGGGCAGCATGCGCTTGACGTGATCACGCGAGGCCAGCTCCGGCACCACGCCGCCATAGACGCGGTGCAGGTCGATTTGACTGAACAGCGCATCGGCCAGCAGGCCACGTTCGCTGTCGTATAATGCGACGCCGGTTTCGTCGCAGGATGTTTCCAATCCCAGTACTAGCATGGGTCCGTGCCTTGTCGAGGCTGAATTCGAAGGCGCGCATGATAGTCCTCGTACCCCATGCCGACCAGCGGTTTTCGATCAGAGGCTTTGCATTCCGGCCAGCTAAGGGTTAACATCCGCAACCCTTGAAAACCGACGTTCTCCAGCACACCTTTTTGTTTTGCCAGGAGCACGTCTACCCCGGTAATGAATGAAGGTAGCCCTGGATGCCAGCCGTCAAAGTTAAAGAGAACGAACCCTTCGACGTAGCTCTGCGTCGTTTCAAGCGCTCCTGCGAAAAAGCCGGTGTACTGGCTGAAGTTCGTAGCCGCGAGTTTTATGAGAAGCCGACTGCCGAGCGCAAGCGCAAAGCTGCTGCCGCTGTAAAGCGTCACGCCAAGAAGGTTCAGCGCGAACAGCGCCGCGCCGTTCGTCTGTACTAATACAGACGTTCTACGCAAAGCTTCTGCCCCGCCCGGCCCTGTGCCGGGTTGATGGCAGCGGTTGTTTCAAACCTCAGACTCACGTCCGAGGCGCCCCTCGCAACAACTCGGGGCAACCTGCCTGAACACGTCAGAGCTGGTCCTCGACCAGTCGTGCACGTCCTGACTGACGAGCCCTCCGTGGCTGACGAGCACATTTTTTCTCATACTTCCCGCACCGCACTACTCGCCCCTAACCCGCGCGTAGCGATTAGACTTGCCAGCTGCCAGATGACGAGACTGCCATGGCCGGGCTGATTCCCCAAAGCTTCATTGATGACCTGCTCAACCGCACCGATATCGTCGATGTGGTGAGTTCGCGTATCCAACTGAAGAAAACCGGCAAGAATCTCTCCGCCTGCTGCCCGTTCCACAAAGAAAAAACCCCCTCTTTCACCGTCAGCCCAGACAAACAGTTCTATTACTGCTTCGGCTGCGGCGCTGGCGGCAACGCGCTCGGCTTCGTCATGGACCACGACAACCTGGACTTCCCCCAGGCCGTGGAAGAACTGGCACGCGCCGCTGGCATGGAAGTGCCGCGAGAAGAAGGCCGCCGAGGTCAGAAGCCCCGTCAGCCCACCGATTCACCCCTCTACCCGTTGCTCGAGGCCGCTGCCGAGTTCTATCGCCAGGCCCTGCGCGCTCACCCGACCCGCAAGGCAGCGGTGGACTACCTCAAGGGCCGCGGGCTGTCCGGCGAGATCGCCCGCGACTTCGGCCTCGGCTTCGCGCCGCCGGGCTGGGACAACCTGCTCAAACACCTGGGCGCCGATAGCCTGCAACAGAAAGTGATGATCGACGCAGGCCTGCTGATCGAGAACGCCGAGAGCGGCAAGCGCTACGACCGCTTCCGCGACCGGGTGATGTTCCCGATCCGTGACAGCCGGGGGCGGGTCATCGCCTTTGGCGGCCGGGTCCTGGGCGATGACAAGCCCAAGTACCTGAACTCCCCGGAAACCCCGGTCTTTCACAAAGGCCAGGAACTCTACGGCCTGTTCGAAGCGCGAAAGCACAACCGCAACCTCGATGAGATCATCGTGGTCGAGGGCTATATGGACGTCATCGCCCTGGCCCAGCAAGGCCTGCGCAACGCGGTGGCAACCCTCGGCACCGCAACCAGCGAGGAACATCTCAAGCGCCTGTTTCGCGTGGTGCCGAGTGTCCTGTTCTGCTTCGACGGTGACCAGGCTGGTCGCAAGGCTGCCTGGCGCGCCTTGGAGTCCACCCTGGCCAGCCTGCAGGATGGGCGCCGGGCGCGCTTTCTGTTCCTGCCCGAGGGCGAAGACCCGGATAGCCTGGTCCGCGCCGAAGGCACCGACGCTTTCATGGCCCGCATCAACCAGCACGCCCAACCGCTGGCGGACTACTTCTTCGAGCAACTGAGCAACGAGGCGGACCCTCGGTCGCTGGAAGGCAAGGCGCACATGGCTACATTGGCCGCACCGCTGATCGAAAAGATTCCGGGCGCCAATTTGCGTCAGCTCATGCGCAATCGCTTGAAGGAAATTACCGGCCTCGATCCTCAGCAGGTCGAGCAGTTGGCACAGCACGCGCCGGCACCCAACGTGCCCGACTACGACCCAGGCTATGACTACGACGCCATGGCCAGCTACGCCCCTGACTACAGCGACGCGCATCAGCCCGACTACGCGCCCGCCCAGCAGGAGCAGCGTCTATGGATCCCGAACAAGGGCGCGAAGAAACCGTGGGATGGCAAGCCCTGGGACAAAAAAGGCGGCAAACCCTGGCAACGCGATGGCCAGCGCGGCGAAGCACCACCGCGTGTCCCCGCCCCGGTCGAGCCGCCGACCCTGTCGGCCCTGCGCACCCTGCTGCATTACCCGTTGTTGGCCGGAAAGGTGGAAGATGCCAGCCATTTTGCCGACGAAGAGCATATCTACAGCCAGCTGTTGGTCGCACTGATCGAGGCCGCGCAGAAGAATCCTAAGCTAAGCTCAATGCAGTTGATCGCACGTTGGCACGGCACCGAACAAGGCCGCCTGCTGCGGGCTCTGGCGGAAAAGGAATGGCTGATCGATGCCGATAACCTTGAACAACAGTTTTTCGACACTATAACTAGCTTGTCCGCCCGCCAACGCGAGCGCAGCCTGGAACATCTGCTCAGGAAAGCACGTCAAAGCGAGTTGAGCACCGAGGAAAAATCGCAGCTCCTCGCACTGCTGAGCCGGAATGTTCCCGCACAAACCCCGACCTCATCTGGCGCGTGAGGTCCATGCTCGGGTATAATCCTCGGCTTGTTTTTTGCCCGCCAAGACCTTCAGTGGATAGGGTGTTATGTCCGGAAAAGCGCAACAGCAATCTCGTATCAAAGAGTTGATCACCCGCGGTCGTGAGCAGGGCTACCTGACTTACGCGGAGGTCAACGACCACCTGCCTGAGGATATTTCAGATCCGGAACAGGTGGAAGACATCATCCGCATGATCAACGACATGGGGATCAACGTATTCGAGAGTGCTCCGGATGCGGATGCCCTGCTGTTGGCGGAAGCCGACACCGACGAAGCCGCAGCCGAAGAAGCCGCCGCAGCGTTGGCGGCAGTCGAAACCGATATCGGCCGCACGACCGACCCGGTGCGCATGTACATGCGCGAAATGGGTACCGTCGAACTGCTGACCCGCGAAGGCGAGATCGAAATCGCCAAGCGTATCGAGGAAGGCATTCGCGAAGTCATGGGCGCCATCGCCCATTTCCCGGGGACTGTCGACTACATCCTCAGCGAATACGATCGTGTCACCACCGAAGGTGGCCGTCTGTCCGATGTCCTCAGCGGTTACATCGACCCTGACGACAACATTGCCGCGCCGACCGAAGAAGTCCCGATCCCGGGCGCCAAGGCCGCAGCTGCCAAGGAAGAAGAGGACGAAGACGAAGAGAGCGAAGAAAGCAGCGACGACAGCGAGGACGAGGGCGAAAGCGGCCCGGATCCGGAAGTCGCCCGCCAGCGTTTCGGCGCCGTCGCCGACCAGCTCCAGATCACCGGCAAGATCCTGAAGAAACACGGGCGCAGCGGCAAGGAGAGCATCGAAGCCCTCCAGGCCCTGGCAGACCTGTTCATGCCGATCAAGTTGGTACCCAAGCAGTTCGACGTCCTGGTCGAGCGCGTGCGCAGTGCACTGGATCGCCTGCGCGCCCAGGAACGCGCCATCATGCAGTTGTGCGTACGTGATGCACGCATGCCTCGTGCCGACTTCCTGCGCCTGTTCCCAAGCAACGAGACCGACCAGACCTGGAGCGGTGACCTGTCCAAGCGCAACACCAAGTGGGCTGCCGCCCTGGGTGAGAAAGACGCTGCGATCGTCGCCTGCCAGCAGAAGCTGATCGACCTTGAGAACGAAACCGGCTTGACCGTCGCCGAGATCAAGGAAATCAACCGTCGCATGTCGATCGGCGAGGCCAAGGCCCGTCGCGCCAAGAAAGAGATGGTCGAGGCGAACCTGCGTCTGGTGATCTCCATCGCCAAGAAGTACACCAACCGTGGCCTGCAGTTCCTGGACCTGATCCAGGAAGGCAACATCGGTCTGATGAAGGCGGTGGACAAGTTCGAATACCGTCGCGGCTACAAGTTCTCGACCTATGCCACCTGGTGGATCCGCCAGGCGATCACCCGCTCGATCGCCGACCAGGCACGCACCATCCGTATTCCGGTGCACATGATCGAGACGATCAACAAGCTCAACCGTATTTCCCGCCAGATGCTGCAGGAAATGGGTCGCGAACCGACGCCGGAAGAGCTGGGCGAGCGCATGGAAATGCCTGAGGACAAGATCCGCAAGGTGTTGAAGATCGCCAAGGAACCGATCTCCATGGAAACGCCGATCGGTGACGACGAAGATTCGCATCTGGGCGATTTCATCGAGGACTCGACCATGCAGTCCCCGATCGACGTGGCCACGGTCGAAAGCCTCAAGGAAGCCACGCGTGACGTGCTCTCCGGTCTGACCGCACGCGAAGCCAAAGTGCTGCGCATGCGTTTCGGTATCGACATGAACACGGATCACACCCTCGAAGAGGTAGGCAAGCAGTTCGACGTGACCCGCGAGCGGATCCGTCAGATCGAAGCCAAGGCGCTGCGCAAGCTGCGCCATCCGACGCGAAGCGAGCACCTGCGCTCCTTCCTCGACGAGTGATGACAAACCCCGGCCTAGGCCGGGGTTTTTCTTTTCAGGCACGCGACAAACCCCACTGATCGCCTCTCCCCTCGGCCATTGCCCGTCTACACTCGATTCAGACCACCTGAGTGAGAGGCCGCTATGTCCTTTGTGCCGGCCCTTCTGTTGCTGATCCTGCTTGCGTGGAACGCAACGGCCGGCGCCCTGACCCTGACTGATGAAGAAAAAGCCTGGCTCAGCGCTCACCCACACGTGCGCCTGGGCGTCGATGCCTCCTGGCCGCCTTTCGAGTTTCGCGACCAGGAAGGCCGTTACCAGGGATTGGCCGCCGATTACGTTGCCTTGATCCAGGAGCGTCTGGGCATATCGCTCAAACCGATCGAGCCCAGCAATTGGACCGAGGTATTGCAGCAGGCTAGGGAAAAACGCATCGACCTGCTCCCCGGCATCATGTCGACGCCCGAACGCCAGCAATACCTCGCCTTCACCCGCCCCTACCTGGACTTCCCCATCGTCATCCTGGCACACAAGGGCGGCCCACAGCCCCGCACCCTCGAAGACCTGTATGGGCTGAAGGTGGCCGTGGTTGAAAACTACGCCCCCCATGAGCTGCTGCGCACTCACCACCCGGACCTGAACCTGGTGGCACTGCCCAACGTCAGCTCCTCCCTTCAGGCCCTGGCGACAGATGAAGTGGACGCAGTGGTCGGGGACCTCGCCTCGAGCATCTGGGCCCTGCGTCAGCTCAAGCTCGACGGCCTGTACGTTAGCGGTGAGACGCCCTATCGCTATCAACTGGCCATGGCGGCCCAGAAGGACAACAAGATACTGGTCGGCCTTCTCGATAAGGTCATGGCCGACATGACCACGGCAGAAATTAGCCACATCCAGCAACGCTGGGTCGGGAACGTCGTCGACCAGCGGTCGTTCTGGAGTGACATGCTGATCTACGGCCTGCCTGCGGTCTTGCTGCTGCTTGCCGGTCTGGCGGTGGTCATTCGCATCAACCGGCGCCTGAGTTCAGAAATTTCGCGGCGTATCGCCCTCGAACAGGAACTGCGCAGCAGCGAGTACCACTACCGCAGCCTGGTCGAAAGCCTGTCCGCCATCGCCTGGGAAGCCGATGCCAACGACTTCACATACAGCTATGTCTCCCCCCATGCCGAAGACCTGCTCGGCTACCCCTTGAGTGATTGGCTGCGCCCCGGTTTCTGGCGCAGCATCCTGCATCCTGAGGACGCGCTCTGGGCCCAGGCCTATTGCGACAGCGAAACCGCCGCGGGGCGCGATCACAGCCTCGACTATCGAGTGATCCGCGCGGACGGCCACGCCCTCTGGGTACGCAATATCGTCAGCATGATCGAACACGGCCACCGCCCGTTGCTGCGGGGCTTGATGATCGACATCAGCGAAACCAAACGTACGGAAGATGCCCTGCGCCTGTCGGAACAAAAGTTCGCCTCGGTGTTCCAGCAATGCCCGGACATCCTGGTGATTGCTCGCCATAGCGACGGTTGCCTATTGGAAGTCAACGAAGCCTTCGAGGAACAGATCGGCCTGAGCCCAGGCCAGGTGATCGGGCGCACCGCCACCGAACTAGACCTGTGGGCCTTGGCCGGCGCCGGCCCCGCTCTGCTCGAGCGCCTGCAACAAGGCGGTATCCGCAACTTGGAAATGAGCTTTCGCCGCAGCAACGGCCAGGTGTTCACCGGCCTGACCTCGGCCGAGACGTTCGACCTCGACGGCACCCGGGCCATGGTCGTGGCGGTGCGCGACATCAGCCAACTGAAGGAAACCCAGCGACAACTGCAGACCTCCGAAGAAAAGTTCGCCAAGGCCTTCCATGCCTCCCCCGACGGCCTGTTGCTGTCGCGCCAGAGCGACGGCTTGTTGCTCGAAGTGAACGAAGGGTTCTGCCGCCTCACCGGCTATGACATCAATCCAGCCATGGACCAGACCTCCCTGGACCTGGGTATCTGGGTCGATCTCAACGAGCGCAAGCGCCTGATCGAGCAATTGCAGCGCGACGGTTTCGTGCGTGACTTCAGTTGTCATATCCGGCGCAGCGATGGGCAGATCCGCCTGTGTGAACTCTCCGCCAGGCCGCTGCCGATCGAAAGCACCGACTGCATGCTGACCATCGCCCGGGACATCACCGAGCGCCATCTGATGCAGGAAAAACTGCAACTGGCCGCCACTGTGTTCGAGAACACCGCCGAAGGGGTACTGATCACCGATCCCGACCAGCGCATCAGTGCCGTCAATCGCGCCTTCAGCGAGATCACCGGCTACAGCGAGATCGAAGCCCTTGGACAAACCCCACGCCTGCTCGCGTCCGGGCAGCACGACAGCGCGTTCTACGCGGCCATGTGGCATCAACTGACTGCCGAAGGCCATTGGCAAGGCGAGATCTACAACAAGCGCAAGAACGGCGAGCTCTACCCCGGCTGGCTGACCATCAGCGCCGTGCGCAACCGCGATCATGAGATCACCCACTTCGTGGCTGTGTTCGCCGATATCTCCAGCCTCAAGCTCGCCCAAGCCAAGCTCGATTACCAGGCCCACCACGACCCGCTGACGGGCCTACCCAACCGTGCGCTGTTCGAAAAGCGCCTGCAGGCCGCCCTTACTTGCCCGCAAGAGGCCAACCGACAGGGTGCGGTGCTGTTTCTGGATCTGGACCGCTTCAAGCACATCAACGACAGCCTCGGCCATCCGGTCGGCGACCTACTGCTCAAAGGCATCGCCCAACGCCTGAGAGAGCAGGTACGCGACTTGGACACCGTGGCGCGGCTAGGTGGCGATGAGTTCATCATCCTCCTGCCCGGCCTGCATCGCCCAAGCGATGCCAGCGCCATCGCCAACAAGCTGCTGACCTGCTTCCATGCCCCGTTCGAGGCCGGTGAACATGAGTTCTTCACCAGCGCCAGCATCGGCATCAGCCTTTATCCACAGGATGGCACCGACGTCGCCAACCTGATTCGCAACGCCGACGCGGCCATGTACCGCTCCAAGGCCAAGGGCCGCAACCGGGTCGAGGCCTATACCCGCGACCTGACCGCCCAGGCCAGCGAGCGCATCGCTCTGGAACACGAACTGCGTCGGGCCATCGAGCGCAACGAAATGAGCTTGTGCTTTCAGCCCAAGTTCAGCCTCAAGACCCAAAACCTGGTTGGCGCAGAGGCCTTGATCCGCTGGCGTCACCCCACCCTAGGCGACGTCCCGCCAGAGCAGTTCATCCACCTGGCCGAAGAGAACGGCACCATTTTGCAGTTGGGCGACTGGGTGCTGGAACAAGCCTGCCGGCAGATGTACAAATGGAAGAGCACCTACGAGCCGTTTGGCCCTTTGTCGATCAACCTCGCCGGCGCCCAGCTGCGCCAGCCCAACCTCGCCAGACGCATAGAACACCTGCTCAAGACTTACCAGCTCAAGGCCGGGGACCTGCAGCTGGAGATCACCGAGAACTTCATCATGAGCCAGGCCGAGGAAGCCTTGGCCATCCTTCATCAGCTCAAGGCGCTCGGCGTGCAACTGGCCATCGATGATTTCGGCACCGGCTATTCGTCCCTGAGCTACCTCAAACGTCTACCCCTGGACATTCTCAAGATCGATCAGTCATTCATTCGCGGCCTGCCCAGCGATCCCCATGACGTCGCCATCACCCGCGCAATCATCGCCCTGGGACGCAGCATGCAGTTGACCATCATTGCCGAAGGTGTCGAGAACCAGGCGCAGCAAAACTTTCTCGCCTGCGAAGGCTGCGAACAGATTCAGGGCTACATCGTCAGCCTGCCCCTGCCTGCGGAGGAATTCGCTGCCACCTTCCTTCGCATAGCACTATCAGATCTTTCAGATGGCACCCACCTCAAACCCTCGTTATAATCCCCGCCACCTCTGGGGCCTATAGCTCAGTTGGTTAGAGCAGAGGACTCATAATCCTTTGGTCCACGGTTCGAGTCCGTGTGGGCCCACCAGATACGACAAAGCCGCGCATTGCGCGGCTTTTTGCTATCTGGGTGATTGGCTGGTGCTCCCAAGATTATGTAACATCGAATGCGCCTACCAGACGGAACTCTATGCATGCTTGCAGTCACGCCCAGCCCTACGTCTTCCCTTCGGGAATTCGGGGCCTGCCGAAATATCGCAGAAGGGGCGGTCATTATCTTGGCATCCGGGGCGTCGGCGAAAAATTTCCCGATCACCGAATTTGCCCATATACCAGTCATTGCGATGAATGGCTCGATCACGCTATTGAGCGAGGCCGGTATACGCCCATTCTTCTACGTATGCTCTGATAAGGGATTCGCGCGCCAACAACCGGAGCTGTTCGCTTTGGCGATGGAGAAGAGCCAACGGGTAGCGATTTGGCAGGATCAATACGAACGCCTTCAACGGCAGCCGAAGGGTGAAGTGTATTTTCTGAAAAAAGCCAGGAATCTCACTTTTCTTCAACGCATGATCGACAATGATCCGGTGCTGATCCGCAACCGCAATAGTCTGAATAAGCGAGTGCGCTCCCTCGGCTTCAGCAAAAATCTCGAACACGGCTATTTCGACGCCCGGACGGTTGCGTACCTTGCGCTGCAGATTGCTTACCACTTGGGGTTCTCGCGTGTGTTTCTCTTAGGCGTCGACTTGCATCAGGCTGTCGCCCGCTTCTATGAAAATGACGACTCGCGTAAATCACCGTGTGGGTTGGATCAACATTTCGAAGGCCGGATTCTGCCCTCCTTCGAGCTCGCCGCACGGCAAGTCGTCAGCGAGCAGTTCCAGGTCTATAACCTTTCGGCCAACTCCAGAATTCCCCATGAAGTCATTCCGAAGATCAGCATCGAGGCGTTCAGATCGATGATCTGACGCCTGAAGCTCATTTCTCGACCAGAACGCCACTGCGCTGCGTGTAATAAATGCTATTGGCAGGCACACTTTTATTGACCAACGACATCGCGCCAATGGTCACGTTGTCGCCGATGGAAAGCGTATCGCCAATGATGCAACTATTGGCACCAATGCTCACATTGTCACCAATTTCCAGTTGGTAACGTTCGAGGCCAAGGGTCTTTATCCCAATGGTGCTGTTCTGGCGAATGAACAAATTCCGACCAATCCGGGCGTAGCCGCTGATGACGATACCCGGCAAATGGGCAATTCGCAGCCCTGGTCCAATGCTAGCGTCCAGACTTATGTCGACAGCGTACTTGAGATTCAAACGCTGATTGAGCCGGCGAGCATAAGCTGCGCGTAGCCCTTTCTTTCGATGAAGGTATTGGGCGAAACGAAACCACAACAAATAGCGCAGCTTATTGTTTCGGCGTGCACGCCTGAGAATATTGAAAAACAAACTGACACGGCGCCCTGGTTTTTTCTTGTTTGACACTTCTGCACGCCAGCACTCGAGCAACTCTTCAAAACTCACTTTCCGCCCCGCTTGACCATTTCCAAGATTACCCCTCTTCCCAACTGCTGGTCAGCATAGCGGCTGCGCTCTTATGATAAAAGGCGGCCCAGGCAGGCACTTTTCCTCCTGCACAGCACTCCCACCCCGCTGAACCGCCTATCAAAGAGATTCGCCATGCCCGACGCTCGCTCCATCACCCTCGACGAAATCGACCGCCAGTTGATCTCCCTGCTGCAGATCAACGCCCGGGAAAGCGTCGCCACCCTCGCTCGGCAGTTGGGTATTGCCCGTACTACCGTCAATTCCCGCCTGGAGCGGCTGGAGAAGGGCAAGATCATCACAGGCTACGGTGTGCGTCTGGGCCAGCGGATGCGTGGAGGGGGGTTGCAGGCCTATGTGGGCATCAAGGCGCAGCCGCGTTCGGGAAAGGACATCGTGCGCCGCCTCAGCGCCATGGGCCAGGTTCAGCAGCTGTGCGCGGTCAGTGGCGAATTCGACTACGTGGCCTGGCTGAGCAGCGACTCGCCGGAACAATTGGACCAGCTGCTCGATCAGATCGGCAGTCTCGAAGGGGTCGAGAAAACCACGACTTCCATCATTCTCAGCAGCAAGGTCGACCGGGGCCAACCGGGCTGATCATTCAGCCTCGTAACCAAGGCGAGCTTGCCCCTGGCGATCAGCGCTCGTCATTCTGCATGCAAAAGCCGTCATTAAGACGACAAATTTCACATAACGACGCCACTCTGCACCTTAATTACGAACGTCCCGCTTCATAAAATGGCCTCCAGACATTTTCTATACTCAGGCTCCGCCTTCTGCGTAGCCTCCCTGGCAAGGTCATCACATGAACAAGAAAAACCGCCACCCCGTCGACGGCAAGAAACCTGTCACCATCTTCGGCCCGGACTTTCCCTTCGGCTTTGACGATTGGCTGGAGCACCCGGCTGGCTTGGGCAGCATCCCGGCCGAGCGTCATGGCGAGGAAGTGGCGATCGTCGGGGGCGGCATCGCAGGTCTGGTGGCGGCGTACGAGCTGATGAAGCTGGGCCTCAAGCCGGTGGTGTACGAAGCCTCGAAACTGGGTGGGCGTCTGCGCTCGCAGGCCTTCAACGGTACTGATGGCATCGTCGCCGAACTGGGCGGCATGCGCTTCCCGGTCTCGTCCACGGCGTTCTATCATTATGTCGACAAACTGGGCCTGGAAACCAAACCTTTCCCCAACCCGCTGACCCCAGCCTCCGGCAGCACGGTCATCGACCTGGAAGGCCAGACCTATTACGCCGAGAAGATTTCCGACCTGCCGGCATTGTTCCAGGAAGTGGCCGATGCCTGGGCCGATGCCCTGGAAAGCGGCGCCCAGTTCAGCGAGATCCAGCAAGCCATCCGTGACCGCGATGTACCGCGCCTGAAAGAGCTGTGGAACACCCTGGTTCCGCTGTGGGACGATCGCACCTTCTATGATTTCGTCGCCACCTCGCGCTCCTTCGCCAAGCTCAGCTTCCAGCACCGCGAAGTCTTCGGTCAGGTCGGTTTCGGCACGGGCGGCTGGGACTCGGACTTCCCCAACTCGATGCTGGAAATCTTCCGCGTGGTGATGACCAACTGCGACGACCATCAGCATCTGGTGGTCGGCGGCGTCGAGCAAGTACCTCAGGGCATCTGGCGTCACGTACCCGAGCGTTGCGCCCACTGGCCAGCCGGCACCAGCCTGAGCTCGCTGCATGGCGGCGCGCCACGCGGCGGCGTCAAGCGCATCCACCGAGCAGCCGATGGCAGCCTGGCGGTCACCGATACCTGGGGCGATACCCGCAATTACGCCGCAGTGCTCGCGACCTGCCAGACCTGGCTGCTGACCACCCAGATCGACTGCGAGGAGTCGCTGTTCTCGCAAAAGATGTGGATGGCCCTGGACCGCACCCGCTACATGCAGTCGTCGAAAACCTTCGTCATGGTCGACCGGCCGTTCTGGAAGGACAAGGACCCGGAAACCGGGCGCGACCTGATGAGCATGACGCTCACCGACCGCCTGACCCGTGGGACCTACCTGTTCGATAACGGCGACGACAAGCCGGGGGTCATCTGCCTGTCCTACGCGTGGATGAGCGATGCCCTGAAGATGCTGCCGCACCCGACTGAAAAACGTGTGCAGCTGGCCCTCGATGCTCTGAAGAAGATCTACCCGAAAACCGATATTGCGGGGCACATCATCGGCGATCCGATCACCATCTCCTGGGAGGCCGACCCGTACTTCCTCGGCGCCTTCAAAGGCGCGCTGCCAGGGCACTACCGCTACAACCAGCGCATGTACGCGCACTTCATGCAGCAGGACATGCCTGCCGAGCAGCGCGGCATCTTCATTGCTGGCGACGATGTGTCGTGGACCCCAGCCTGGGTGGAAGGCGCGGTGCAGACATCGCTGAATGCGGTGTGGGGTATCATGAACCACTTCGGCGGCAAGACCCATCCTGAAAACCCGGGCCCAGGCGATGTCTTCCATGACCTCGGCCCGATCGCCCTGCCGGACTGACACGAGGACGCACCATGCGCATCGCCCTGTACCAAGGCGCGCCAAGGCCACTGGACGTACCCGGCAACCTCGAGCGCCTGCAACAGCAGGCGCAACTGGCCGCCGCTGGCGGCGCGCAGTTGCTGGTATGCCCGGAGATGTTCCTGACCGGCTACAACATCGGCCTGGGCGCCGTACAGCGCCTGGCTGAGCCCAACGATGGCCCGTCGGCCATGAGCGTGGTCGATATCGCCCAGGCCCATCGCATCGCCATCGCCTATGGCTATCCGGAGCGAGGCGAGGATGGCGCGCTGTACAACAGCGTGCAGTTGATCGACAGCCACGGTCGCAGCCTGTGCAACTACCGCAAGACGCACCTGTTCGGCGAACTGGACCGTTCGATGTTCAGCCCAGGCCCTGATCACTTTCCGGTGGTCGAGCTGGAGGGCTGGAGGCTGGGTATGTTGATCTGCTACGACATCGAGTTCCCGGAAAACGCCCGGCGCCTGGCGCTGGGCGGCGCCGAACTGATCGTGGTGCCGACGGCCAACATGCAGCCGTACGACTTCACTTGCCAGGTCACCGTGCGCTCGCGGGCACAGGAAAACCAGTGCTTCCTCGTCTATGCCAATTATTGCGGGGCCGAGGGTGAGATTCACTACTGCGGCCAAAGCAGCATCATCGGGCCGGACGGCAGCGTTCTGGCGATGGCCGGCCAGGAGGAATGCCAGTTGGTGGCGGACCTTGACCACGAATGCGTGGAGCAAGGGCGCAAGGCATTTCCTTATTTGACCGACCTGCGCTGCGAGCTGCATCTTCGTAACACCTGAAACCTGCGAGGGGCCGGATGCGGCCTGGCACTAAGCAGGCCCACGCCTGCAGCTCAGGGCCGGCCAATGCGTTAGGATTACGCCATGCCTGACGCCACCCGCCACCTCACCCTCTCCAATGGCCTGCAGCTCACCCTGCGCCACGCCCCGCGCCTCAAACGCGTTGCCGCGGCCATCCGGGTGCATGCTGGAAGCCATGACGCTCCAGCCCAATGGCCTGGGCTGGCGCACTTTCTCGAGCATTTGTTCTTTCTCGGCACCGAGCGCTTTCCCCTGGCAGATGGCCTGATGCGCTACGTGCAGGGCCTGGGCGGTCAGGTCAATGCCAGTACCCGCGAACGCACCACCGATTTTTTCTTCGAAGTCCCGCCCCACGCGTTGGCAGGTGGCCTTGAGCGACTGTGCCAGATGCTGGCGGAACCTGACCTTAGCATCGAGCGCCAACGCCGTGAGCGGGAAGTGATCCATGCAGAGTTCATCGCCTGGGCGCGCAACCGGCAAGCCCAACGGCATTTCGCCCTGCTGCAGAGCGCAGCCCCTGCACATCCGCTGGGCGGCTTTCACGCTGGCAATCGATACACACTGGCCATACAGGCGCCAGCATTCCAGTTGGCGCTGCGCGACTTCCATCGATGCTATTACCACGGCGGGCAAATGGTGCTCAGCCTGTGCGGGCCCCAGTCGTTGGATGACCTTCAAACGTTGGGCACTCGCTTTGGCCTGTTGCTGGCCTCTGGCGATCCCACCGCGCAAGCCCTGCCGCCGAGGCTCTTGCAGCGTGCGGAGCCGGCCGCTGTCAGAGTCGATGATCGTCTCGTCCTGCTGTTTGCCCACGAGCATCTGCCCGAGGGCACCGAAGCCGCCCTGGAGTTGCTGCTCGCCTGTCTGGGCGACAACCGGCCTGGCGGCTGGCTGGCCTATCTGCGCCAGCGCGGCTGGCTGCGCAGCTTCAAGGCCGAGCCCCTTTATGTTCATGCCGGGCAGTTGCTTTGGAGCGCCCAGCTACAGGTAAGCGAAGACGCCTCGCAAGATGAGATCCTGGCCTCGCTCCAAGGCTGGCTGGGCTTTCTGCGCCAGACCGATCACAACGCACTGAACCGCACCCATGCCCAGTTGCAGCAACGTCGCGCATACACGGCCAGCGCTCTGGAACTGGCACGCCGGGATAGCACAGGTCTGCCCTTTCGCCACCTTGACGAGCAGGGCCTCGCGGCCTTGCGCACGCTGCTGGACAGCCTGCCGCACCGCGACCATGGCCACTGGCAACTAGCGCCCGCGGACCCCCTTTTGCTGGCAACCCTGCCTCGCCATGCGCGCGTAGCCCTGCCCGCGAGCCTCACGATCAGCGATGCCTTGCCCGCTTCACGCCGCTTTGCCGCGCTCTACCTGCGCTGGCACGTCAGCTCTCCCTTGGGCCAGCGCTTCCAACCCCTGCTCGAGCATTCGCTACAGCCGCTGGTCGAACGCGCCGAGCGGGCGTCATTGCAGTTGGATTTCACGGCGAGCGGCAATGCCTGGCTATTGCACTGCGCAGGTGCACCACAAGCGGTGATACGCGCACTTGACGAAGCCCTCCCGCTGCTACGCCGACCTGGCGTGGACGACTGGACATCACCATCGGCGTCCAAGCCTGCGTTGGTTCCGATCCGCGCGTTGCTTCAGGCCCTGCCCGATGCGATCCGGCACGACCCGTCTCGACAGCCCGATGACACAGTGCTGGACCAAGCCTCACTTGACGCGCTCTGGCAAACCGCTCGCTGGCAGGGCTTGGCGGTGGGGTTCGCCGCGGCCGAGCAGTCAGCGCTGGCTGCAGCACTGCAGGGGGTGATGGGCACGCCTGAAACGCGCCATGCCCCTCCATCGCTCATGGGTCGTCGTTGGCATGCGCTACAGACCCCAGGCAGCGAACCGGCGCTGTTGCTGTTCTGCCCACTGCCCGCGCACCAGCAAGCCGCTGGCCGTCTGCTCGCCCACTTGCTGCAAGGCCCGTACTATCAGCGTCTGCGAGTCGAATTGCAGTTGGGCTACGCCGTGTTCAGTACCTTTCGTCAGGTCGAAGGTGTCTGCGGGCTGCTCTTCGGCGTGCAGTCGCCCAAGGCCAGCCATGCACAGATCCTCGACCATATCCTGAATTTGCTCGGGCAGAACCTGCCGCTCGACGTGCAAGCCCGCGAAAACCTCGCCGCTCAATTTGAAGAAAATGCCATGAACAATGGCGATGTCGCGCAATGGGCATGGCAGACACACCTGGCTATACAAGCCGACGATCTTGCTGCGCTAAGGCGGTCTATCCTGACGACAGAGCAAACGCATCTGGATCGGCTCAGGCAGGCCCTGCTGACAGCCGAGCATGGCTGGGTGTGCCTGGCCAACGCCCCGGCGCCGGATGCCAGTTGGCACTGAACCCAGCCGGATTGTTACGGAGACTGCAACGGCACTTTTCGAATAATTAACCTTTCGGTACAAATTTTTCTTGTAAGATAGCGCAATCTCAGTCAATGGAACCTCCTCCCCAAGGCGGCGCCAAACAAGTAACTGACCACCCAACCCCATCCGGAAGGAGAACGCCCATGTGGACCAAACCTGCTTACACTGACCTGCGTATCGGCTTCGAAGTGACCATGTACTTCGCCAACCGCTAAGCATCGCTGCGATCAGACGCCTCGGTCCGCCGGGGCGTTTGCGTTTTTTGGCAACGGTTTTTCGGATAGAGAGCAGCCATGTACATCCAGATTCTCGGTTCCGCCGCCGGTGGCGGGTTTCCTCAGTGGAACTGCAATTGCGCCAACTGCAAGGGCTACCGCGATGGCACCTTGCGCGCCACCGCGCGTACCCAGTCCTCCATTGCACTGTCGGACGATGGCGAGCACTGGGTCCTGTGCAACGCCTCGCCGGACATCCGTGCCCAGCTCCAGGCCTTCGCGCCAATGCAGCCAGCCCGCGCCCTGCGCGATACCGGTATCGACGCGATCGTCCTGCTCGACAGCCAGATAGACCACACCACCGGCCTGCTCAGCCTGCGCGAAGGCTGCCCGCACCAGGTCTGGTGCACCGAGATGGTCCACCAGGACCTGACCACCGGCTTCCCGCTGTTCACCATGCTCAGCCACTGGAATGGCGGTCTGGTGTGGAACCGCATCGAGCTCGAAGGCAGCTTCGTCATCCCAGCCTGCCCGAACCTACGGTTCACCCCCTTCCCCTTGCGCAGCGCCGCGCCGCCCTATTCGCCCCACCGCTTCGATCCACATCCGGGAGACAACCTCGGCCTGCTGGTGGAAGACACCCGCACCGGCGGCAAGCTGTTCTATGCCCCGGGCCTGGGCCAGGTCGACGACAAATTGCTGCAGATGATGCAGGGCGCCGATTGCCTGCTGGTCGATGGCACCCTGTGGGAGGATGATGAAATGCAACGCCGCGGTGTCGGCACCCGTACCGGCCGCGAGATGGGCCACCTGGCGCAGAACGGTCCGGGTGGCATGCTCGAGGTGCTGGACGGCTTCTCGCGTCAGCGCAAGGTGCTCATCCACATCAACAACACCAACCCGATTCTCGATGAGGACTCACCCGAGCGGGCCGAAGTGCAACGCCGCGGCGTGGAAGTGGCCTACGACGGCATGAGCATCGAGCTGTAACGAAGCTGCTCGGCCCTTGTGGGAACGGGTTCACCCGCTCCCACAGGCGGCGAAGTCAGCCGATAGTGCGTTCTATGGGAGTCAATTGATGAACGATGCACGACCCATGTCCCCTGCCGAATTCGAGCAGGCCCTGCGCGCCAAGGGCGCCTATTACCACATCCACCACCCCTACCACGTGGCGATGTACGAAGGCCGCGCCACCCGTGAACAGATTCAGGGCTGGGTGGCCAACCGCTTCTATTACCAGGTCAACATCCCGATGAAGGATGCGGCGATCCTGGCCAACTGCCCCGATCGCGAAGTACGCCGCGAGTGGATCCAGCGCCTGCTCGACCACGATGGCGCACCGGGCGAGGACGGCGGCATCGAAGCGTGGCTGCGCCTGGGCCAGGCCGTGGGCCTGGACCCGGACCAATTGCGCTCCCAGGCTTTGGTACTGCCGGGCGTGCGCTTTGCCGTGGACGCGTACGTCAACTTCGCCCGCCGCGCCAGTTGGCAGGAGGCCGCCAGCAGTTCGCTGACCGAGCTGTTCGCCCCGCAGATCCACCAGTCGCGTCTGGACAGCTGGCCCACGCACTACCCCTGGATCGACCCGGCCGGGTACGACTATTTCCGCACCCGCCTGGGCCAAGCCCGGCGCGACGTGGAGCACGGCCTGGCGATCACCCTGCAGCACTACACGACCCGCGAGGGGCAGGACCGCATGCTGGAGATCCTGCAATTCAAGCTGGATATTCTCTGGAGCATGCTCGATGCCATGAGCATGGCCTATGAACTGAAACGCCCGCCTTACCACACCGTCACGGCTGAGCGGGTCTGGCACAAGGGGATCGCCCTATGAGTTTCGACCGCAAGCAAGTCCCCGCCTGGCGCCCGGGCTATCGTTTCCAGTACGAGCCTGCGCAAAAAGGCCATGTCCTGCTATACCCCGAGGGCATGATCAAGCTCAATGAGAGCGCTGGCCTGATCGGCGCGCTGATCGACGGTGAGCGCGATGTGGCAGCGATCATCGCCGAGCTCGAGGGTCAGTTCCCGGATGTCCCGCAAGTCGCCGAAGACATCGAGCAGTTCATGGAGGTGGCCCGTGCCGAACACTGGATCGTCCTCGCCTGAAATGCCAGCCAAGCCCGAAGTCGGTCTGCCGCTGTGGCTGCTCGCCGAGCTCACCTACCGCTGCCCTTTGCAATGCCCGTACTGCTCCAACCCGCTGGATTTCGCCCGGCAGGGTCAGGAGCTCAGCACCGAACAGTGGTTCCGGGTGATGGCCGAGGCCCGCGAGCTGGGAGCGGCCCAACTGGGCTTCTCCGGCGGCGAGCCGCTGGTACGCCCGGACCTGCCCGAGCTGATCGGCGAAGCCCGCCGCCTGGGCTATTACACCAACCTGATCACCTCCGGCATCGGCCTGACCGAGCAGAAGATCGCCGCCTTCAAGCAGGCCGGGCTGGACCACATCCAGATCAGCTTCCAGGCCAGCGACGAGCAGGTGAACAACCTGCTGGCAGGCTCCCGGAAGGCCTTCGCCCAGAAGCTGGAGATGGCCCGCGCAGTGAAGGCCCATGGCTATCCCATGGTGCTCAACTTCGTCACCCACCGGCACAACATCGACAAGATCGACCGCATCATCGAGCTGTGCATCGCCCTGGAAGCGGATTTCGTAGAACTCGCCACCTGCCAGTTCTACGGTTGGGCGCACCTCAACCGCCTGGGGCTGTTGCCGAACCGCGCCCAACTGGAACGGGCCGAGCGCATCACCAACGAATACCGCGAGCAACTCAAGGCCGCGGGCAACCCCTGCAAGCTCATCTTCGTCACCCCGGATTACTACGAGGAACGCCCCAAGGCCTGCATGAACGGCTGGGGCAGCCTGTTCTTGACCATCACGCCCGATGGCACCGCCCTGCCCTGCCACGGCGCACGTCAACTGCCGGTGCAATTCCCCAACGTGCGCGACCACGATCTGCGGCATATCTGGTACGACTCCTTCGGTTTCAACCGCTTCCGTGGCTACGACTGGATGCCCGAGCCCTGCCGCTCGTGCGACGAGAAGGAAAAGGACTTCGGCGGCTGCCGCTGCCAGGCCTTCATGCTCACAGGCGATGCCAGCAACGCCGACCCGGTGTGCGCCAAATCCCCTGATCACGGCATCATTCTCAAGGCCCGTGAAGAAGCGCAAACCGCCCAGTTGACCATCGAAGAGATGACCTTCCGCAATGAGCGCAATTCACGAATCATCACCCGCGGCTGATTTCAGCGCCGCCCAGGCGGTCGCGGCCAGCACCGATTTCGCTGAGCTCAAGGTCGGTGCCAACGGCGTATTCTGGAACGAATTCCGCCCCGCCGATGGCGCCTGCCGCCTCTGGCATTGGCGCAACGAGCAGGCCCACTGCCTGACGCCGGACGGCTTCAGCGCCCGCAGCCGCGTCTATGAATACGGCGGCGGCAGCTTCTGCCTTGGCGGCGACGGCGTGGTGTTCGTCAATGAAGCCGACCAGCAACTCTATACCCAGGCCCTCGATGGCTCCCCACCGCGTCCGCTGACCCAGGATGCGCAGTGCCGCTATGGCGATGTGCTGTGGCATGCGCAACGGGTACTGGCGGTCGAGGAGCGCCATGGTGTGTCGGTCGAGCATCGGCTCGTGGCCATCGGGCCCGAGGGGCGCGAAGTATTGGCCGAAGGGGCTGATTTTTATGCCTCGCCCACCCTCAGCGACGATGGACAGCGCCTGGCCTGGATCGAGTGGGACCGCCCCGCGCAGCCCTGGACCCAAACACGCCTGATGTGCCAGGCGCGCAACCATGACGGTCGTTGGGGAGCAGCGTTTTGCCTGGCAGGGCATGGGACGCGGGAGGTTTCACTGCAACAACCGCGCTTCGATGCCCAAGGGCAGCTCTACTGTCTCTCTGACCAAAATGGTTTCTGGCAACCCTGGGGCGAGCTGGGTGGCACCTGGCAAGCCTTGCCTGCCGCAGCCGCCGACCATGCCGCCGCACCTTGGCAACTGGGCGCCAGCACCTGGCTGCCGATCGGGCCGCAAGCGTACCTCGCCAGCTGGTTCGAGGATGGGTTCGGGCTGCTGGGGCTGTACGGCGAAGATCGTCAGGTTCAGCGCCTGGGCCGTGAATACACGCGCTTTCGCAGCCTCGCCGCGGATGACGGGCATGTCTATGCCATCGCCGCCTCGCCCCTGACCCCGCCTGCGGTCGTCGCGTTCGATCGGCACACCGGCCGGAGCAGGGTACTTGCCGGCGGTGGCCTTGCGTTACCCGCCGACCGGGTCAGCCGCCCGCGCCCCATCCACTACCCCAGTGGCGATGGCCAGGCCCATGGCTTCTTCTATCCTGCCGTCGGCGCCGAAACCCCTTCGCCACTGGTGGTGTTCATCCATGGCGGACCGACCTCGGCCTGCTACCCGGTGTTCGATGCACGCATCCAGTACTGGACCCAGCGCGGTTTCGCCGTGGCCGACCTCAACTACCGGGGCAGTACCGGCTATGGCCGTGCCTATCGCCAGGCCCTGCACCTCAACTGGGGCGAGCTCGATGTGCAGGATGCCTGCGCCGCCGTCGACCATCTGGCCAAACTCGGCCTGGTCGACCCGCGTCAAGCCTTCATCCGCGGCGGCAGTGCCGGGGGCTACACCACGCTGTGTGCCTTGGCCTTCCATGATGTGTTCCGCGGGGGGGCGAGCCTCTATGGGGTCAGCGACCCGGCCGCCCTCGACCAGGCCACCCACAAGTTCGAAGGCGATTACCTGGGCTGGCTGATCGGTGATCCGCAGCTCGACCAAGAACGCTATCGCCAACGCACGCCGTTGCTACACGCGGCCCAGATCAAGGTGCCGGTGATCTTCTTCCAGGGCGAGCTGGACGCCGTGGTAGTGCCCGAACAGACCCGCGCCATGCTGGCCGCACTCAAGGCCAATGGCATCGAAGCCGAAGGGCACTTCTATGCCGGTGAGCGGCACGGGCTGCGCAAGGCGCAGAACCTGGCGCACGCGTTGGAGGAAGAATGGAAGTTCTATTGCCGGGTGCTGGGGCGATAGACATCGGAGGCCTTTTCGCTGGTAAGACCGCTCCCGCAAGACGGGCAATGAGCCGTGGGGGAGCAGGCTTACCCGCGAAGTGTCAGCGCTTGGCGATGATATACACCGCGTGCACGATGCCCGGAATGTAACCCAGCAATGTCAGCAGAATGTTCAGCCAGAACGCGCCGCCGAACCCGACCTGGAGGAATACGCCCAGTGGCGGCAGGATGATAGCGATGATGATGCGGATGAAATCCATGTTCGTCTCTCCTTGGAAGGGTTTCAAAAGAGACTAGCCGGGCCACGCCAGGGTTCCATGACCAAGCGCCAGGCAAAAAAAACGCCCCGAGCCAAATACTGCTGGCCAAGGGCGATGCGCAGGAACGCGAGACGGTTCGGTGAAATTCGTGGCGCCCGGGGCCGGTCAGGCCGAAACCTCGCGGCGACTGTGTTGCTGGGCATGCAGGCGGGCGAAGGCGCGGGCCAAGCGCAGGAGCATCTCGTCGATGTTGCCCTTGCTCACGGTCAGCGCTGGAGAGAAGCGCACCACATCGGCCTGCGGTGCGTTGAGCAGCAGCCCCTCGTGCAGCGCCGCCTCGACCAGCTCGCGGGCCAGGTCCTCGTGCAACTGCAGCGCCCAGAGCAGCCCTTGGCCACGCACTTCGCCCTGGCCATAACGACCGGCCAGGCGGCTGAGGCCGTCACGCAGGTGGCGACCGCTGTCCTGCACGTGTTCGAAGAAGCCTGGCTCGAGCACAGTCTCCAGTACCGCAAGGCCGGCCGCGCTCATCAGCGCGTTGCCATGATGGCTGCCCTCCAGTTCGCCCGGCTCGGCGCAGCATGCGCTGCCGCGGGCCAGCAAGGCCGCCAGCGGCACACCACCACCCAGGCCTTTGCCCAAGGTAATGATGTCGGCACGCACGCCGTAGGTCTGCTCGGCGAGCAGGGCGCCACAACGGCCGATGCCCGTCTGCACCTCGTCGAGGATCAGCAGGATGCCGAGTTCGCGACACAGACGCTCGACCCCTTGCAGATACTCGCGAGTCGCCGGGATCACCCCCGCTTCGCCCTGGATCGGCTCGAGCATGATCGCCACGGTGCGCGAGTCCACGGCGGCGTGCAGGGCCGCGAGGTCGTTGAAGGGCACCTTGCTGAAACCTGGCAGGCCAGGCTCGCAGCGATTGCAGGGCAACGGGTCGGAAGCCGACAGCGCCCCCAGGCTGCGTCCATGGCAGGCCTGGCTGGCAGTGATGATGTGATAGGCGCCGTTGCGATGCAGCTGCCCCCATTTGCGCGCCAGCTTGATGGCGCCCTCGCAGGCCTCGGCACCGCTGTTGAGCAGGTAGGCTTGATCGCTGCCGGTGCTCTGGCAGAGGCGATCGACCAGACTCAGCAAGCCACGACTGTGGAACCCCGCGCCAGGGTTGATCAGCGCCTGGGCCTGGTTGCCCAGGGCCTTGACCAGCACGCTTGGGCTGTGGCCGAGACTGTTGACGGCGCAGCCCTGGGTGAAGTCCAGGTAGGCATGGCCTTGGTTGTCCCACAGCCAAGAGCCCTGGCCTCGTACGAACACCTGAGGCGCCCGCTCGGCGCTTGGCATCAGCCGTTCGCGGGTCGGCTCCGACGCCGCTGGCGCGCTCACCGGAGCAGGCTTGGGCTCGGCAGCGGCAGGGGCCGAACGGCGCAGGTTGAACAGGTTCATCGGGGCTCCAGCCATCTGGGTCAGGGTCGGCAGCGGTTTATTTTGCCTTGCCTATCAAAAGTGTTTTTCCCTGCAGGTAACAATCGGCTCGGCGAGCGCTGTAACCCTTTGGAATACGGCGATAGACTAGGCTTCAAGCCGACATTCGGCCATTCCGTTTTTCCAGCTTTTTCGATAAGTAGATCTTATGGATTTTCGACAACTGCGCTATTTCGTCGCGGTGTATGAAGAAGGCCATGTGGGCAGGGCCGCCGAGCGCCTGTCGCTGTCCCAGCCGGCGTTGTCGCAGCAGATCCGCCAACTTGAACACAGCCTCGACCTGAGTCTGTTCGAGCGCAGCAACAAACGCCTGCTGCCGACCCTCGCCGCCCATACCTTGTACAACCACGCCCTGCCCTTGCTTGACGGCCTGCAGCGCGCCCATGAAGCGATGCGCAACTTCAAAGGCCAGTCTCTGCGTACGCTGGCCATCGGCGTACTGCAGACCGTGCGCCCGAGTTTGGTACCGCAATTGCTGGAGCGCGTGCGCCGGGCTCAA
The DNA here is from genome assembly GCF_008124495.1 of Pseudomonas sp. CK-NBRI-02. Classification (NCBI taxonomy): domain Bacteria; kingdom Pseudomonadati; phylum Pseudomonadota; class Gammaproteobacteria; order Pseudomonadales; family Pseudomonadaceae; genus Pseudomonas; species Pseudomonas sp. CK-NBRI-02. Next base: position 70,950 of record NZ_VSJH01000008.1, read on the forward strand.
CCGCACCTGGTGGTGCAGATCTATGAGTTGTCAGGGTTAGAAATCGAGCGGCGCCTACTTAATGGCAGCCTGGATATCGGCATCAGCTACCTGCCGCCACGCCAACCGGGCTTGCATGGATTGCTGTTGTACGAAGATGAACTTCAATTGGTCATCCCCAATACCCACCCCTTGAAGGACTTCAAGAAAGTCTCGTTGCGCCAGGCGGCTGAGTTGCCGATGCTGATGCTCGGCGAAGAGTTCCAGATTCGGCAGATCTGGCAGGCGCAACTGGCCAGCCTGGGGCGCAGGCCGCAAGTGCAGGCGGAGATGAACAACATGGCGGGGATTCTCGACAGCCTGGCCCATACCGCCTTGGCAACCATCCTGCCCGGCCGGGCGAAGGATGCCACCGAAGATGACCAGGACTTGCTGTGGAAGCCTTTGAGCGAACCGAGGGTGCCGCTGAAGGTCGGCCTGGTGTTCCGCGATGCCCAGCGCCAGCAGGCCTCGGTGGAACTGCTGCGTACACTGCTGGAGGAAGAGACCGACGCCCGCCTGCCAGGCGTTTCGCCCTTGGACGTGCTTGGCTGAAAAACGAGCGGACAAAGAAAACCCCGCCGAAGCGGGGTTTTCCAGACTGTTTCCCTTGACATCCTTATCGCCCCGCCACCCTGGCAGGAAATCCTACGTTGTCCCTGTTCTGTCCATTGCGCATCCTGCGCTACGTCCATGGGGTGAAGATTAGCCCTGGATCCAATTTCAGAAAAGAGGAAAAAAGCCACCGCGTCGTGTAAGAAATCACTTACACAAAAGTCTCAAAAGACGACATGCTGTGGATTCGCACTCGAAAAAAAGCCCACTCCTACCTGGCCGTGGTGACCGTGTAGGAGCGGGCTTACATGGGCGATATCAGAACTGTGCGGCGTCGAGCAGGTATAACGTCTCGCTACCGGCTTTCACCGATGCCACCAGCGAATTCACGCGCGGCAGCAGACGGGCAAAGTAGAAGCGCGCGGTGCCAAGCTTGGCACCATAGAACGCCTCGTCGTCCTTGCCGGCCCGAGCAGCGCGCGCCATCAAAGCCCACATGTAGCCATAAGCCACGTAACCGAACGCCTGCAGGTACTCCACCGAGGCCGCACCGATCTCGTTGGGGTTGCCCTTGGCCTGCGCCAGTACCCATTCGGTCAACCCGTCCAGCTCGTCGAGCGCGGTGGCCAGTGGCTGGGTGAACTCATCCAGCTCGGCACCGGCGCTGGCAATGAACTGACGGATCTCATCGGAGAACAGGCGGTAGAACGCGCCGCCACTGCCGATCACCTTGCGTCCCATCAGGTCCAGGGCCTGGATGCCGTTGGTGCCTTCGTAGATCTGGGTGATTCGCACATCGCGGACCAGTTGCTCCTGCCCCCATTCGCGGATGTATCCGTGACCGCCGAACACCTGCTGGCCGTGAACGGTGCACTCAAGGCCCAGGTCGGTGAGGAAGGCCTTGGCCACGGGGGTCAGCAACGCTACCAACTCTTCGCTGCGCTTGCGCGTGGCGGCATCTTCGCTGTACTTGGCGCTGTCCAGTTGCAGGGCGACATAGGTGGAGAAGGCACGCCCGCCTTCGATCAGCGCCTTCATGGTCAGCAACATGCGACGCACGTCGGGGTGGACGATGATCGGATCGGCGGCCTTGTCCTTGGCCTGCGGGCCGGTCGGTGCCCGGCTCTGCAAGCGTTCGCGGGCATACTCGACAGCGTTCTGGTAGGAGCGCTCGGCCGACGCCAGGCCCTGGATGCCAACACCCAGGCGCTCGTAGTTCATCATGGTGAACATGGCCGCCAGGCCTTTGTTCGGCTCGCCCACCAAGTAACCGGTGGCGTCATCGAAGTTCATCACGCAGGTGGCCGAGGCCTGAATGCCCATCTTGTGCTCGATCGAGCCGCAGGTGACCGGGTTTCGTGCCCCCAGGCTGCCATCTTCGTTGACCAGGAACTTAGGCACCAGGAACAGCGAGATGCCTTTGGGACCCGCCGGCGCATCCGGCAGCTTGGCCAGCACCAAATGGATGATGTTCTCAGTCAGGTCGTGTTCGCCGCCGGTGATGAAGATCTTGGTGCCGCTGACCTTGTAACTGCCGTCAGCCTGGGGCTCGGCTTTGGTACGGATGATTCCCAGGTCGGTACCGGCATGGGGCTCGGTCAGGCACATGGAGCCGGCCCAGACACCGGCGTACATGTTGGGCAGGTACTTTTCCTTCAGTGCCTCGCTGGCGTGGGCGTTGATCGACAGGCAGGCACCTGCGGTCAGCATCGGGTATAGGCCAAAGGCAAGGCTGGAGGCGTTGACCATCTCTTCGACCTGCGCCGAAATGGCTTTGGGCATGCCCATGCCGCCAAACAGCGGGTCACCGCCCACGCCCACCCAGCCGCCTTCGGCGTAGGTCTTGTAGGCCTCGATGAAGCCAGCCGGGGTGCGCACGGTGCCGTTGTCCCAATGGCAGCCTTCTTCGTCGCCGCTACGGCTTAGCCCAGCGATGGTCTTGCCGGTGACCTTGCCCGCCTCTTCCAGAACAGCCATGGCGGTATCCTGATCGACCGCCTCGGCCAGGGCCGGCAGTTGGGACCAGAGCTTGGCCACCTCGAAGACTTCATTCAGAACGAAACGCATGTCGCGCAGCGGCGCTTTGTACTCAGCCATGACAACCTCTCGCTATCAGGTCGGGGCGATCCCTCAGGATCGCGACACTAGGTTGGAGCCAGTGTAACCGAACAACTTTTACGAGACATAGGGTCATCATGCGACTGATAAGTCAGTTTCAGTCACCACGATCACGACGCCATGCGAACCGCCCCGCGCCGGGAATGCTGCCCGAAAACCATGACGCAGTTACGACCGGCTCCCTTGGCGCTGTAGAGCGCCTCGTCGGCTGACTTGAGCACCTCGTCCGGTGAACGATGATCCACCTGGCGTTCCGCAACCCCAATGCTGATGGTCACCGAGACCGTACTGCCCGCGCCGCCCGCGCGGCGCTGACGTCCGGTCGAATCGTCCTGTGGGCGGCTGTTCTGGTCACGCAGCTGGATCGCATAGTTGGCAATCATTTCCCGCACCGCTTCCAGGTGGGGCGTGCACTCCTCGACCGTCTTGCCGGCAAAGACCAGCGCGAACTCCTCGCCACCGTAGCGATAGGCGCGCCCACCCCCGGTCACACGCCCCAAGCGACTGGCCACCAGACGCAACACCTGGTCACCGACATCGTGACCATGGGTGTCGTTGAATTTCTTGAAGTGGTCCACATCGGTCATGGCGATCACGTAGTTGCGCCCCAGCCGCTGCATGCGCTCATTCAGAGCGCGGCGCCCCGGCAGGCCAGTCAGCTCATCGCGAAAGGCCATTTGATAGGCCTCGTGAGACACCGCCGCTGCGATCATCAGCATGACCTGACTGCACATGATGTTGAGGGTGAACGGCAGGATGAATGTTTTGGGCAGCATCCAGAAGATGCCGATCAGACCGATGATCTGCGCCGCATGCAAGGGCCGTGGCTGGCGCAGGTACTGCACCACCAAGAGCACGAACATCCCCAGGAACAGTGGATAGGCCAGCTGGATCAGGCTCATCCATTGACCATGCAGCGATGGCCAGCGAATCTCCGCCAACCAGCTCAGCAGTGCCTGGGGAAAACTCTGCTCCAACGCCACTGCCACGCTGCCGACGGCGAACAGCACGGCGAAGCGGGCGAGCAGGTCTTGGGCCAGGTGGGTGCGCTCCTGCCACGCCGCGAACAGCCCGAACAGGAGGGGCAACAGCAGGCAGACCAGATGGAACACGACCGCCGCATCCTCTCGGACCCGGCCGTTGTCGCGATAGAAATCGGTCTGCGTGTCGAGCAGGAAGTAGGCGATGTACACCGTGACCATCAAGAACAGCTCGCGCTGGCGACGGTACACGGCGCAATAGGCACCGCCGAGCAACAACACCAATGTCGGCAGTACATTGAATAGGGAGGTGAAGAAGACGCTGAGGTCCCTCACATAAGCTGCCGCCAGCCCCGACAGCAACAGGAACAACGAAGGCAGGAAATGGCTCGCGCGTACAGCGGATAGACGAAACAAAAGGCAATCTCCGACCCGGCAGATCAATAATAGCATTGTGCCTCTAGTTCATCGGCAGCGCACATGAATAGATGAATACACGGAACGTTTAAACGATTGCTGGATGTGTGCTTGCAGCGCCAGGCAAAAAAAAAACCGCCTGCCGGTGAAGGCAGGCGGTTTTTCCTGGTTACCGCTTGGCTCAGCAGGACAGACCGAAGTCTTCTTCCTTCATGGCCATCAGGTTGCCCGCGCCGGACAGCATGGCCGCCACGTGCGCACGGGTACGCGGCAGGATACGCTGGAAGTAGAAGCGCGCGGTTTGCAGCTTGGCAGTGTAGAACGCCTCTTCGCTGGTGCCGGCGGCCAGCTTCTCGGCAGCCAGGCGGGCGATGTCGGCCCAGAAGTACGCCAGGCAGGCGTAGCCGGAATACATCAGGTAGTCCACCGAGGCAGCACCGACTTCTTCGCGGTCTTTCATCGCGGCCATGCCCACCTTCATGGTCAGTTCGCCCCACTCCTTGTTCAGCGCGGCCAGCGGCTCGACGAATTCCTTGACGGCTTCGTTGCCTTCCTGGGCCTGGCAGAACTTGTGCACGATCTTGGTGAAGCCTTTGAGCGCCTCGCCCTGGGTCATCAGCACCTTACGACCGAGCAGGTCCAGGGCCTGGATACCGGTGGTGCCCTCGTACAGCATGGAGATGCGGCTGTCGCGTACGTTCTGCTCCATGCCCCACTCGGCGATGAAGCCATGGCCACCGTAGATCTGCACACCGTGGTTGGCAGCCTCGAAGCCAACCTCGGTCATGAAGGCCTTGGCGATCGGAGTCATGAAGGCCAGCAGGGCGTCGGCTTTCTTGCGCTCTTCCTCGTCCTGGCTGTACTTGACGATGTCCACTTGTTTGGCGGTGAAGTAGACCATGGCGCGGTTGCCTTCGGCGAAGGCCTTCATGGTCAGCAGCATGCGGCGCACGTCCGGGTGGACGATGATCGGGTCGGCTGCTTTGTCTGGCGCTTTCGGGCCGGTCAACGAACGCATCTGCAGACGCTCGCGGGCATACTTAAGGCCACCCTGGAAAGCCACTTCGGCGTGGGCCAAGCCCTGCAGCGCGGTGCCCAGGCGGGCGGTGTTCATGAAGGTGAACATGCAGTTCAGGCCCTTGTTGGCAGGGCCGATCAGGAAGCCGGTGGCGCCGTCGAAGTTCATCACGCAGGTGGCATTGCCGTGAATACCCATCTTGTGCTCGATGGAGCCACAGCTCACGGCGTTGCGCTCGCCAACACCGCCTTCGGCGTTGGGCAGGAACTTCGGCACGATGAACAGCGAGATGCCTTTGGTGCCCGCCGGGGCATCGGGCAGGCGGGCCAGGACGATATGGACGATGTTGTCGGCCATGTCGTGCTCGCCAGCGGAAATGAAGATCTTGGTGCCGGACACCTTGTAGGTACCATCCGCCTGGGGCTCGGCCTTGGTGCGCAGCATGCCCAGGTCAGTACCGCAGTGCGGCTCGGTCAGGCACATGGTGCCGGTCCACTCACCGGTCACCAGCTTGGTCAGGTAGGTGTGCTGCTGCTCGGCGGTGCCGTGGGCAGACAGGGTGTTCATGGCGCCGTGGGACAGGCCTGGGTACATGCCCCAGGACCAGTTGGACTCACCGACCATTTCGCTGATGGCAAGGCCCAGGGACTCAGGCAGACCTTGGCCGCCATGTTCCACGTCATGCGCAAGGCTCGGCCAGCCGCCTTCGACGAACTGCTGGTAGGCCTCCTTGAAACCGGTCGGGGTCTTAACGCCAGACTCGCTCCAGGTGCAGCCTTCCAGGTCACCGACACGGTTCAGGGGCGCCAGCACCTGCTCACAGAACTTCGCGCCTTCCTCGAGGATCGCGTCGACCATGTCCGGCGTGGCGTCCTGGCAACCCGGCAGGCTCTGATAATGCGCCTCGTAGCCGAGCAGCTCGTCACGGACGAAGCGAATATCACGCAAGGGGGCTTTGTAATCAGGCATAGCGATGAACCTCTGTGATGAGTCCAGTGGAGAGACCGCAGGTACCAACCAGCTCTTGGCGGCTTTCGGTCAAACAGTTGTTTGAAACTTACGTTTAGCCCCGCCCAATGTCAAGGATGGACTATGGTGCCATTTACGCCGCGAAACACGACATAAACGCCATAAGCGCCGAAGCGACCCTGGATGCCGCAGCCTGTTCGCAGGTTTAACCGCGAATAGGACGACACAGACAACGGAGCCGTCTGGTTGAGGTCAGAAAATCAGCGGATAGAACCGCCGCTCTACAAGGAGTCTAGGCGGTGGATGGGGGGTTGGATCAGACGTAAGTATCGATGAACCGGCCAAGCATCTCGTCCGAGGCTTTGGCGACTTTCACGCCCAATGCGACTTCATGCTTGCCCAGCGCCAACTCGACGGTGCTGGTGGCCAGGTCCATCTGCTGGCTGCGATCGACCGCTCGCAGGCGTTCGGCTTGATAGTCGCTGGACTGGCTGGTGGCGGCACGCTCGACGGTGCTGCTGGCGATTTGACTGGCGGCTTGGTCGACTCGGTTCTGCCCGGCCTGGATGGCGCCAAGGCCAGCGTAATAGGCAGTGCTACCGGTGATTTCCATGTCAGGACTCCAAAGACGCAGGATGCGAGGTCAGGCTTATTAAAGCAGCCGAAAGCGTAAAAGGCCCGTTTAAATACCTAATAGCCTTGTGCCACTTAATAGACAATGTTGAGCGCGTCAATCCAGAAGATCCAAGTGCAGGTGCTCCGCCACGGCCTCGGCTGTGGCCTGCTTGAGCTTCGGCACCCGTCCCAGGCAAGGCGCCGGCAATCGCTCGGCGAGGCTGGCGAGGTTTTCTTCCAGACGCGACGTCCGCGGGTCGACGATATTGGCCACCCATCCTGCCAGTGGCAGCCCATCACGGGCGATGGCTTCAGCGCTCAGCAAAGCGTGGTTGATGCAGCCCAGGCGCACGCCCACCACCAGGATCACCGGCAGCTTCAAGGCGATAGCCAGGTCCGACAGATGGGCATGGGCGGACAACGGCACCCGCCAGCCCCCTGCCCCCTCCACCAGTGTGAAGTCGGCCCCTTGGGCCAGTACATGCTGCATGGCCTGCAGCAGCACCGGTACGTCCAGGCTGACCCCTGCCTCACGGGCCGCCACATGCGGAGCGATGGCCGGCTCGAATGCGAATGGATTGACCTGCTCGTAGGGCAGCTTCACCGAGCTTTCGGCGATCAAGGCCAGGGCGTCGGCGTTGCGCAGGCCCTTGGCGCCTGGCGTGCAGCCGGATGCCACCGGTTTGGCGCCCAGGGTGCTCAAGCCCTCCAACCGCGCCGCATGCAGCAGCCCGGCCGCGATGGTGGTCTTGCCGACATCGGTGTCGGTGCCCGCGATGAAATAGGCCTGGCTCATGTCACGCCTCGTCTGCCAAGGGTTTGCGCAGTACGCCATAGACCACCTGGTAGGTGGCCGGCAGGCCCTCGGGCTGGCGGAAGCGTTCATAGGCCTGCAACAGGCCCTGCATCCGCGCCCGCCCGGTCAGGCCCGAAGGCCGTCCAGGGTTGAGATTGTGCGCCCCCAGGGCCTTGAGCTCGTGGGTCAGGCTGCGCACGTCTGGGTAATGCAGGACATGCGGGCGACGCTCCAGGCCAAGCACCTGCAGGCCACTCTGGCCACACAGCCGCTGATAGTCCTCCAAGCGTCGGAAACGATTGACGTGGACCAGGCCGTCCACCGCCTGCCAACTGGCACGCAGCTCATCGAGGGTGCCGACGCACAGGCTGCTGAATGCCAGCACCCCGCCCGGCCGCAGCACACGGCGGGCTTCGCTCAGCACGCTGCCGAACTGGTCGCACCATTGCACCGCCAAGCTGGAGAACACCAGGTCGACACTGTCATCGCGCAACGGCAGCCGCTCGGCATCGCCCGCCACATGATGATGCGCCCCGCCCTGTTCACGGGCATGGCGCAACATGCCTTCGGCGATGTCCACTGCCACACCCGTCGCAGCGCTGAAGCGCTCGGCCAGGGCGCGGCTGAAATGCCCCGTGCCGCTGCCCAGGTCAAGCCAGCGCTCAGGCTGCAGGTCAGCAGGGAGCTGGCCGAGCAGCGCCAGGCCCACCGCCCGTTGCAGGGCCGCCACGCTGTCGTAGCTGGCTGCAGCGCGGGAGAACGAGACCGCCACCTGGCGCTTGTCCGGCAGAGTGCCGGGCAGGGTCGGACGGGAAAGGTCAGTCATCACCACTCTCATGCAGGAAACTCTTGATACCCGCCGCCAGCTCCTGTGGATACTCCAGCAGGAAGGCGTGGGAACTGTCTTCGACCAGGCCGACTTCCACATCCGGCAACAACTCGCTCAAGGCCTTGGCTGCCTCCGCCGGCACCAGCGCATCGCTGCCGGCAAACAGATGCAATTGCGGCCCGCCGTACTGCTCCAGGGCATTGCGGGTGTCCAGCTTGGCCAGCACTTCCAGCCCTGTGGCCAGGTAGAGCGGATCGGTGTCCGGCACGCCGACACCCAACTGGCGCAGTAGCGTGCGCGGCATTTGCGCGCCATCGCTGCACAAGCTGCGAAAACGCTTGAGGGTCACCTGCGTATGGCTGCGACAGCCGTCGAGGAACGTACCGAAGGTGTCCACTGCCATGCCATGGGGCCAATCAGCGCGCTGGACGAAGCTCGGGTTGCTGCCGAGCGTCACCAGACCACAGCAGTGATCGCCACGTGTGTGCGCCAGGGCACTGGCGAGCATGCCCCCGAACGACCAGCCGCCCAGCCAACTGTCGGTGGGCAGCTTGCGGTCCAGGTAATCGATCCAGGCATGGACATCGGCATCGGCGAGCTCCGGCAGCGGCATCAGCTCGACCTGCAGACGTGAATCCTGGGCCCTGAGACTGGCAGCCAGGGGTTCAAGTGCAGCAGTGCCCAGACCCCAGCCGGGCAAGAGGATCAGTCGGTTACGCATCGGCGGACTCCAGCAGTGGGTAACACTCGGCCAATGCATTCAACAATAGCTGGACCTGCGCCTCGCTGTGGGCCGCGCTCAGGGTCACGCGCAGGCGTGCACTGCCGGCGGGGACGGTCGGTGGGCGGATCGCAGTCACCAGCAAGCCCCGCTCGCGCAGCATCCGGGACAACTGCAGGGCGCGTGCGCTGTCGCCGATCAGGATCGGCTGGATCGCGGTCGGGCTGTCCATCAGCGCCAGCCCGATCTGCTCGGTACCCTCGCGGAACTGGCGGATCAATGCCGCCAGGTGCTCGCGGCGCCAGGTCTCGCGGCGCAGCAGCTCGAGGCTCTTGAGCGTGGCGCAGGCCAGCGCTGGCGGCTGGCTGGTGGTGTAGATATAGGGACGGGCGAACTGCACCAACGCCTCGATCAACTCCTCGCTGCCGGCCACGAAAGCACCAGCGGTGCCGCACGCCTTGCCCAGGGTACCAATCAACACCGGAACATCCTCAACGCCCAGGCCGAAATGCTCGACGATGCCGCCACCCTGGGCACCGAGCGTGCCCAGTCCATGGGCGTCATCGACCATCAGCCAGGCGTCATGAGTGCGGGCGGCCTTGGCCAGCGCAGGCAGGTCGGCCAGGTCGCCGTCCATGCTAAACACGCCATCGGTGACCACAAGCGTATTGCCGGTCGCCTTCTCCAGGCGGTTGGCCAGGCTCACGGGGTCGTTGTGCAGGTAACGGCTGAAACGCGCACCGCTGAGCAGGCCGCCATCGAGCAGCGAGGCATGATTGAGACGATCCTGCAGCACCGTGTCGCCTTGCCCCACCAAGGCGGTGATGGCGCCGAGGTTGGCCATGTAGCCGGTGGAAAACAGCAGCGCGCGTGGGCGTCCGGTCAGTTCGGCCAGGGCTTCTTCCACCTGGTGATGAGGCGTGCTGTGACCGACCACCAGATGCGAGGCACCTCCCCCCACTCCCCAGCGCTCGGCGCCTGCACGCCAGGCGGCGATCACTTCCGGGTGGTTGGCCAGCCCTAGGTAATCGTTGCTGCAAAAGGCCAAGAGCGGCTGGCCATCGACCACCACCTCCGGCCCTTGGGGGCTTTCGAGCAATGGCCGCTGCCGGTACAGATCCGCGGCGCGCCGTTCGGCCAGGCGCGCCGCCAGGTCGAACGCCATGTCAGGCCTGTGCTGCGTCGTAGAACAGCTCGTTGCTGCGTTGTTCGACCAGTGCCTGCTCGATGGCCGCCTGGTGCACCTCATCGGCGTGCTCTTCGCGCGCTTCGGGCTGGATACCGAGACGGGCGAACAGTTGCATGTCCTTGTCAGCTTGCGGGTTGGCGGTGGTCAACAGCTTCTCGCCATAGAAGATCGAGTTGGCGCCAGCCATGAAGGCCAGGGCCTGCATCTGTTCGTTCATCTGCTCGCGGCCAGCGGAGAGACGCACGTGGGACTTGGGCATGAGGATGCGCGCTACCGCGAGCATGCGGATGAAATCGAACGGGTCGACGTCTTCCTCTTCGGCCAGCGGTGTCCCAGCGACCTTGACCAGCATATTGATCGGTACCGACTCCGGATGCTCCGGCAGGTTGGCCAGCTGGATCAGCAGGCCGGCGCGGTCATCGAGCGACTCGCCCATGCCAAGGATGCCACCGGAGCAGATCTTCATCCCCGCATCGCGCACATAGGCCAAGGTCTGCAGACGCTCGGCATAGGTGCGGGTGGTAATGATGCTGCCGTAGAACTCCGGCGAGGTATCCAGGTTGTGGTTGTAGTAGTCCAGGCCGGCGTCGGCCAGGGCTTTGGTCTGCTCTTGATCGAGCTTGCCGAGGGTCATGCAGGTTTCCAGCCCCATGGCCTTGACGCCTTTGACCATCTCCAGGACGTAGGGCATGTCCTTGGCCGACGGGTGCTTCCAGGCAGCGCCCATGCAGAAGCGGGTGGAGCCGATGGCCTTGGCCCGAGCGGCTTCTTCCAACACCTTCTGCACTTCCATCAGCTTCTGTTTTTCCAGGCCGGTGTTGTAGTGGCCGGACTGCGGACAATATTTGCAATCTTCCGGGCAGGCGCCGGTCTTGATCGACAGCAGCGTGGAAACCTGCACGCGGTTTGGGTCGAAGTGCGCGCGATGCACGGTCTGCGCCTGGAACAGCAGGTCGTTGAACGGCTGCTGGAACAGGGCCTTGACCTCGGCCAGGGACCAGTCGTGACGTGTTGTTGCAGTTGTGCTGGCGCTCATCGGTGTTTCCTTGTTTAGGCTCTTGCTGGCGCCGGGACAGGAAAGCCCGCCAGCGCATCACGGATAGCTCGCATACTCATGGAAGGCCCATGCACTGTCAACCACTCGCAAAACACTTGGTTTACAAGTGTATAAATATTAGCCAGCACTGTTTGCTCTGTGACGAGCCCGCCGACCAGGCCTATCCCCTGTGCACCGAATGCGAGCACGCACTGCCCTGGCTGGACGATCACTGCATCCGATGCGCCCTACCCCTGCCGATGGCCGGTTTGACCTGCGGCCATTGCAGCCGCTATAGGCCGGCCTTCGACCACGTCGTGGCGCCCTGGTACTTCGGATTTCCCATCGACACGCTGGTGAGCCGTTTCAAGCATCACAGCCAGTGGCCGCTTGGCCGATTGATGGCCCGTTTGCTGGGCCAGGCGCTGTCGCATCGCTTCGCCGAGGGGCTGGCAAAACCTGACCAGTTGTTACCCGTACCCCTGGCTGCTCGTCGACTGCGCCGACGAGGGTTCAACCAGGCTGCCTTGCTGGCACGGTGGCTATCCGCGCAAGTGAACATCCCGTGCAACGAGCAATTGCTGCGCCGGCCCCGCGACACCCCTGCCCAACAGACCCTCGGCGCCAAGGCCCGGCAGCGCAACCTGCGCCAGGCGTTCGGGCTCGCACCCGATGCCCGGCTCGATGGCCTTCACCTGGCCATCATCGATGACGTATTGACCACTGGCGCCACCGCCCAGGCCATCGCCACACTGCTGCGCAAAGCCGGTGCCCGGCGGGTCGACGTGTATTGCCTGGCGCGCACGCCCAAACCAGGGCAGGTGTGAGTGGTGCTGGCACCATCGCAGGGAGGGCACCTTGTCTTGACTTGCCAACAGGCCACCGGCACCGTCACAGCATCTTCACCGAGACCGACCTCCGTCATGTCACTACCTGCCCTGCTCACCCAGCACATCGCCCGTCGTCCTCAGCGCATCGCCTTGCTGCAACATGTTGCCGAACAAGGTTCGATCACCCGCGCTGCCAAGGCGGCCGGCATCAGCTACAAAGCTGCCTGGGACGCCATCGATGAGCTCAACAACCTGGCCACCCAACCCTTGGTGGAGCGCAGCACGGGCGGACGTGGGGGTGGCGGTGCGCGTCTGTCGGCCGAAGGCGAGCGGGTGTTGCGCCTGTATCAACGTTTGCAAACCCTGCAGGCCCAGTTGCTGGACGCCGCCGAAGAAAGCAGTGACCTCGATCTGCTCGGCCGCCTGATGCTGCGCACCAGTGCCCGCAACCAGCTGCAAGGACGCATCAGCGGGTTGCGCCGCGAAGGGCGGCACGACCGGGTCAGCCTCGATCTTGGCGGCGGGTTACAGATCGAGGCGCTGATCACCCGAGGCAGCACCGAGCGCCTGGAGCTGACGCTCGATACCACCGTGGTCGCGCTGCTCAAGGCCGGCTGGGTGCAGTTGCTCCTCGAGGGCGATCACGTCGAAGCGGGCAGCAATTGCCTTATGGCCACCGTCGAACAGGTACTGACCGATGAAGACGGGCCCAGCGAAGTGCGGCTGGTGCTGGGTAACGGGCAGACCCTGTGCGCCTTTGCCGATGAGCACTGGCTTACACAGCATGAGCTGGATGCCGGTAGCCAAGTGCGTGTGCAGTTTCATCCCTCTTATGTATTGCTGGGGGTTCCGGTGTAACAGGGCCAGGGCAGCCTCTGGTCAACCTGCGCTACCATGGCACCTTATCCTGCCGCCGTGCCCGGAGCCTTCATGTCCCACCCCTTCGACACCCTCACCCCCGACCTGGTCCTGGACGCCGTGGAAAGCCTGGGCTTTCTCAGCGATGCCCGGGTGCTGGCCCTCAACAGCTACGAGAACCGGGTCTACCAAGTGGGCATCGAAGGCGCGCAACCGCTGATCGCTAAGTTCTACCGCCCCGGACGCTGGACGGACGATGCGATCCTCGAGGAACACCGCTTCAGCGCCGAGCTGGCCGAATGCGACGTACCGGTGGTGGCTCCCCTGCTGCACGAAGGCCGCAGCCTGTTCGAACACCAGGGCTTTCGTTTCACGCTGTTTCCTCGCCGTGGCGGCCACGCACCGGAGCCGGGCAACCTCGATCAGCTCTACCGCCTGGGCCAACTGCTCGGACGCCTGCACGCGGTCGGCGCTGCCCGCCCCTTCGAGCACCGCGAAACGCTGGCGGTGGATAACTTCGGTCATGCCTCGCTGAACACCTTGCTCGAAGGTAACTTCGTACCCAAAGAACTGCGACCGGCTTTCGAATCCGTTGCCCGGGACCTGCTGCAACGGGTCGAACGCCTCTACGCCCGCACCCCGCATGAAATGATTCGCCTGCACGGCGACTGCCACCCAGGCAACCTGATGTTCCGCAATGAGGCCTTCCATATCGTCGACCTCGATGACTGCCGCATGGGGCCTGCGGTCCAGGACCTGTGGATGATGCTCGCCGGCAGCCGCGAGGAGCGCATGGGCCAGTTGGCGGAGCTGATCGACGGCTACAACGAATTCCACGACTTCGACCCGCGCCAACTGGCCTTGATCGAACCGCTGCGTGCCCTGCGCCAGCTGCACTACAGCGCCTGGCTGGCCCGGCGCTGGGACGACCCGGCATTCCCGCCGAGCTTCCCCTGGTTCGGCCAGCCGCGTTACTGGGGCGATCAGATCCTCGCCCTGCGCGAACAGATCGCAGCGCTGGATGAAGAACCGCTGAAATTGTTTTAGAAGCGACAGGTGGTCTGTCTACAATAGGCGTGCAGTATTTAGTTACCTAAGCAAGGACTCTCCATGCACGCCGCCAACCCGCGCCGCGGGTACATCCTGGGCCTGAGCGCCTACATCATCTGGGGCCTGTTCCCCCTGTACTTCAAAGCCATCCAGAGCGTCCCGGCGGTGGAAATCATCGTCCACCGCGTACTCTGGTCGGCGCTGTTCGGCTCGCTCCTGCTGCTGGTCTGGAAGCACCCGGGCTGGTGGCGCGAACTGCGTGAAAACCCGCGCCGCCTGGGCATCCTGGCCCTGAGCGGGGCGTTGATCGCCGGCAACTGGCTGACCTATGTGTGGTCGGTGAACAACGGACGCATGCTCGAAGCCAGCCTGGGTTACTACATCAACCCCTTGGTGAACGTCCTGCTGGGCATGTTGTTGCTCGGCGAGCGCCTGCGTCGCCTGCAATGGCTGGCAGTGGGCCTGGCGGCGGTGGGTGTGGCCCAGCAGGTGTGGCAAGTCGGCAGCCTGCCGTGGGTGTCGCTGGTGCTGGCGTTGTCGTTCGGCTTCTATGGCCTGATCCGCAAACAGGCACCGGTCGCAGCCCTGCCTGGCCTGGTGGTGGAAACCTGGATGCTGGTCCCCCTGGCCGCCGGTTGGCTGCTCCTCAATCCAGAGGCGACCAGCGCCCATGCCAGCTTCTACATCAGCAGCGAAGCCCTCTGGCTGATGGCAGCCGGGCCGGTCACCCTGGTTCCGCTGGTGTGCTTCAACGCCGCCGCGCGTCACCTGCCCTACACCACCCTGGGCTTCCTGCAGTACCTGGCGCCGACTCTGGTTCTGCTGCAGGCGGTACTGCTGTTCGGTGAACACCTGTCGTCCAGCACCCTGCTGGCGTTCGTCTTCATCTGGGCAGGCCTGGCCCTTTACAGCGTGGATGCCTGGCTGAGCCTGCGCAAACGCGCCTGATCAAAAAACGAACAGCCCGCTGCAAGCCACGTACGACGTGGCCTGCAGCGATGTCTCCAAAGGTTATCCACACCCTCGTCCCCGCGCTTTGTGCACAACGCACTGAAATCTGGACATTTTTTGCTCAAAGTGCCGGAAGCCCTGACAGGCCTGGGCTACAGCGGTGCACCCCCAGGTTATCCACAGCGCCGCCCCCACGAATCTGGGATAACCCTTCCACGGGATTACCCGCCAGCATTCACTCTTCAGGCCGCAACTTCAGCTCGACCATCAGATCATCCGCCAGGCTCTCCAGCCGCCGTTGCAGGTCATCCAAGGATAACGTCAGCGGCAGCGCCAACAATGCATCGGCACAAAACAGCGGCTCGCTGCTCATCGGCGCCGGGCGCACCTCGGTCGTGAAGCGCTCCAGATTCACGCCCTGCTCGGCCAGCAACCGGGTGATATCGCGCACGATCCCGGGCCGGTCGTTGCCCACCAGCTCCATGGCGATCGGTTTCCAGGTGCAGGAAGGCTCGATACCGCTCTCGGCGATCAGCACGCGAATGTCGTGGCTGGAAAGCTTTTGCAGGGCCTCCACCAAGTCGTCATAGGACTCGGCCGGCACCGCCACACGCAAGATCCCGGCAAACTGCCCGGCCATCCGCGACATGCGACTCTCCAGCCAGTTACCGTTATGCTCGGCGATGCATTGAGCGATACGCTCGACCTGCCCGGCTTTATCGGGGGCGATCACTGTCAGTACGAGATGGTCCACGGGGCCGCTCCTGAGCTCTGCTGTTAGGTCTAGGACACCGCTGCACGCGGCGAAATACGGGGGCATCGCCTCAGTATAGGCAAGGCGCGGCAACCTGCCGCAGGGCGGTTCGCACGACGAATCGTGTACTGTTTCAAGATTTATCTGGAACAATCCACCTGTTTTTTGCGAACATATCCTCTCCCAGCGTGACCATACGCGACCGATTGGTCGCACAACGACGCTTTTAGTCTGATGTTCACCAGCCTACTGCCTCATGTAGTATGCCTCGGTGCGGACTACAAAACGTCGTTTGGATGTCTGCCAAGGCGCCTGTGAAAATACGCAACCCGCCCGCCAGCCCGTCTGGCGAGCCGCACCCAGCCGCGCTCAGACGAGGGCAAGTACTGGTGCCGTGTTTAGAGAAGCGCTACAGGCTTAATACAGAAGAGCGAAATAGCTGAGCAGAGTGAGGCAAGCAATGACTGGATACGTTCAAGTCGGTGGCCTTCAGGTCGCCAAGGTCCTGTACGACTTCGTCAACGACGAAGCCATTCCAGGGACCGGCATCGTCGCCGAGCAGTTCTGGGCCGGTGCGGAAAAGATCATCAATGACCTCGCTCCAAAGAACAAAGCCCTGCTCGCCAAGCGCGACGAACTGCAAGCCAAGATCGATGCCTGGCACCAGGCACGCAGAGGCCAGGCCCATGACGCCGTGGCCTACAAGAGCTTCCTCCAGGAAATCGGCTACCTGCTGCCACAAGCCGACGATTTCCAGGCCACCACCGAGAACGTGGACGAAGAAATCGCCCACATGGCCGGCCCACAGCTGGTCGTGCCGGTAATGAATGCCCGCTTCGCCCTCAACGCCGCCAACGCTCGTTGGGGTTCGTTGTACGACGCACTCTATGGCACCGACGCCATCAGCGACGAAGGCGGTGCCGAGAAAGGCCAAGGCTACAACCCGGTCCGCGGCAACAAGGTCATTGCCTTCGGTCGCGCCTTCCTCGACGAAGCCGCGCCCCTGGCGGCCGGCTCCCACGTCGACTCCACCGGCTATCGCATCGACGGTGGCAAGCTGATCGTCGCCCTCAAGGGCGGCAGCAACAGCGGCCTACGCGATGACGCTCAGCTGATCGGTTTCCGTGGTGATGCCAGCGCCCCGACCGCCATCTTGCTCAAGCACAACGGCCTGCACTTCGAAATCCAGTTCGATGCCAGCACCCCGGTCGGCAGCACCGACGCAGCCGGCGTGAAGGACATCCTGATGGAATCGGCTCTGACCACCATCATGGACTGCGAAGACTCCGTCGCCGCGGTCGATGCCGACGACAAGGTCGTGGTCTATCGCAACTGGCTGGGCCTGATGAAAGGCGACCTGTCCGAAAGCGTGACCAAAGGCGGCAAGACCTTCACCCGCACCATGAACCCTGACCGTGAGTACACCGCAGCCGCCGGTGGCACCGTCACCCTGCACGGTCGTTCGCTGCTGTTCGTGCGCAACGTCGGTCACTTGATGACCAACCCGGCGATCCTCGACGCCCAAGGCAACGAGATTCCCGAAGGTATCCAGGACGGTCTGTTCACCAACCTGATCGCCCTGCACAACCTCAAGGGCAATACCACCCGCAAGAACACCCGCACCGGCAGCGTCTACATCGTCAAGCCGAAGATGCACGGTCCGGAGGAAGTGGCCTTCGCCGCCGAGATCTTCAGCCGCGTCGAAGACCTGCTGGGCATGAAGCGCAACACCGTCAAAGTCGGCATCATGGACGAGGAGCGCCGTACCACGGTCAACCTCAAATCCTGCATCAAGGCTGCCGCCGAGCGCGTGGTATTCATCAACACCGGCTTCCTCGACCGTACCGGTGATGAAATCCACACCTCCATGGAAGCCGGTGCCGTGGTGCGCAAAGGCGCCATGAAGAACGAGAAGTGGATCGGCGCCTACGAAAACAACAACGTCGACATCGGCTTGGCCACCGGTTTGCAAGGTCGCGCCCAGATCGGCAAGGGCATGTGGGCCATGCCGGACCTGATGGCCGCCATGCTCGAGCAGAAGATCGCTCACCCACTGGCCGGCGCCAACACCGCCTGGGTACCATCGCCGACCGCCGCCACCCTGCACGCCCTGCACTACCATAAGGTCAACGTGCAGGAGCGTCAGCGCGAGCTGGCCAAGCGCACACCGGCTTCGGTGGACGACATCCTGACCATTCCGCTGGCGACCGACACCAACTGGTCGGAAGAAGAAATCCGCAACGAGCTGGACAACAATGCCCAGGGCATCCTGGGTTACGTGGTCCGCTGGATCGACCAGGGCGTAGGCTGCTCCAAGGTGCCGGACATCAACGATGTCGGTCTGATGGAAGACCGCGCCACCCTGCGTATCTCCGCCCAGCTGCTGGCCAACTGGCTGCGCCATGGCATCGTCAGCCAGGAGCAGATTCTGGAAAGCCTCAAGCGCATGGCGGCGGTGGTCGACAAGCAGAACGCCGGCGACGCCCTGTACCGCCCGATGGCACCGAACTTCGATGACAACATCGCGTTCCAGGCCGCTATCGAGCTGGTCATCGAAGGCGCCAAGCAGCCGAACGGCTACACCGAGCCAGTGCTGCACCGTCGTCGCCGCGAGTTCAAGGCACGCAACGGGCTGTAAAACCTTTTGGGGCCGCTCTGCGGCCCCAATGCTTCATTCGATTCCCAGTTCCTTTCTCACCAGCTCCAGCAACCTGTCCAGGTCCACTGGCTTGAGCAGGAAATCCACCACCCCAAGGTGCATCACGTCCACCGCCTCCTTCACATCGGTGTCGCCCGACACCACGATGATCGAAAGCGCCGCACACTGCGATTCACGCACCTGCCGAATCAGTTCCAGCCCGTCCTTGGGCTCCATGCGCAGGTCGGTGATCATCAGGCCGATGTTGGCCCTGCGCTTGAGCAGGCTCAGCGCCGCCTGGGCACCGTCAGCAGTGATGCAGTCGATTCCCTTGGACTTGAGGTAAAGACACAACGCTTCACGGTTCGCGACATCATCGTCCACGACCAGCACCCGTTGCGCCGGCGCAGCCGGAGCGGTCAGCGTGGCCAATGCCTCGCGCTCGTCGTCACTGAGGATGTCGTCATGCTCGGCCATGTTCATCTCGTCAAAAAAATCCCGTTCTAAGAGTTCAGACCGCAAAACAACGCTATGCAAGGCACCTTTCGTCGTCTATTTGACACCCAGGCGCCTGCCAGGCGGGGCGTGCCGTGCCTTATAGACTTACGTCCAATGGGCACCGCACGGCCAGCGGCCGACCATGGAGCCTTAGAACAACAGGGCCTGCGCCTAGTGCCCCCTAAATGCGGTCAGTTCCATGAGCAAGAAGGACGCCTACAGCCAGGCCGGCAGAACGGCAGTGCTGCAGAACATCCAGGGTACCCTGCAGTTCCTGCAGCGCTTCCCGCCGTTCAATCAGATGGAGCCCAGCCACCTGGCTTACCTGGTGGAGCAATGCCAGCTGCGCTTCTACGCCAGCGGCGAGAGCATCATCAAACCGGCCGACGGCCCGGTCGAACACTTCTACATCGTCAAGCAAGGCCGAGTGGTCGGCGAGCGCCAGCACGTCACCAAGCCGGGCATGGAAACCACCTTCGAAATCGCCAGCGGCGAGTGCTTCCCTCTGGCAGCGCTGCTGGGCGAGCGGGCCACGCGCACCGAGCACCTGGCCGGAGAGGACACCTTCTGCCTGCAACTGGACAAGAGCGCGTTCATCCGCGTGTTCTCGTTGTCCGAGCCATTTCGCGATTTCGCCTTGCGTGGCGTCAGCAGCCTGCTCGACCAGGTCAACCAGCAAGTACGCCAGCGCGCCGTGGAAACCCTGGGGACCCAGTATTCCCTCAATACGCCGCTAGGCGAGCTGGCCATGCGTCACCCGGTGGTGTGCACACCGGACACCCCTTTGCGCGAAGCCGTGGGGCTGATGCACGAACAGCAGGTCGGCAGCATCGTCATCGTCGATCCACAGCGCTTCCCCCTCGGCATCTTCACCCTGCGCGACCTGCGCCAGGTAGTGGCCGACGCCAGCGCCGAACTGACCGCGCCGATCGAGCGCTACATGACCGCCCAGCCGTTCTACCTCAGCCCCCAGGCCAGCGCCTTCGACGCCGCCATGGCCATGACCGAACGGCATATCGCCCACGTCTGCCTGGTGGATAACCAACGCTTGTGCGGCGTAGTGTCCGAGCGGGACCTGTTCTCCTTGCAACGGGTCGACCTGGTGCACCTGGCCCGCACCATTCGCCACGCCCCACGCCTGGAGAACCTGGTATCGCTGCGCGGCGAGATCGGCCAACTGGTCGAACGCATGCTTGCCCACGGCGCCTCTTCGACGCAGATCACCCAGATCATTACCCTGCTCAACGACCATACCGTGTGCCGGGTAATCGAGCTGGCCCTGGCCGAGCGCGGCGATCCGGGCGTGCCGTTCAGCTGGCTGTGCTTTGGCAGCGAAGGCCGCCGCGAGCAGACCCTGCACACCGACCAGGACAACGGCATTCTCTTCGAAGCCAATGACGCCGCCGAGGCCGAGGCGATTCGCGCCCGACTGCTGCCACTTGCCCAGTACATCAATCAGTGCCTGGCCCAGTGCGGCTTCACCCTGTGCAAAGGCAATGTCATGGCCGGCAATCCCGAGTTGTGCCTGTCGCGCAGCGAATGGGCGCGCCGCTTCGCCGGTTTCATCCGTGAGGCCAGCCCCGAAAACCTGCTGGGTTCGAGCATCTATTTCGACCTGCGGGTGGTCTGGGGCGACGAACAGGGCTGCGAACAACTGCGCCGCGGTATTCTCGAGCAGGTCGCTGACAACCGTATCTTCCAGCGCATGATGGCCGACAACGCCCTGCGCCAACGCCCGCCGGTAGGCCGCCTGCGCGAGTTCGTGCTGACCCGTCAGGGCAACGACAAGGCCGCGACCCTCGACCTCAAGGTCCAGGGACTGACCCCCTTCGTCGATGGCGCACGCCTGCTGGCGCTGGCCAATGGCATCAAGGCCTGCAATACCCTGGAACGTCTGCGCCACCTGGTAGCCCGGGGCATCATCGAGCCACTGGATGGCGCCGCCTACGAGGAGGCCTACCACTTCATCCAGCAGACCCGCATGCAGCAGCACCAGCGCCAAAGCCGTGACAACCTGCCCTACTCCAACCGGCTCGACCCGGACAGCCTTAACCACTTGGACCGACGCATCCTGCGTGAGTCCCTGCGCCAGGCTCAGCGCCTGCAAAGCAGCCTGGCCCTGCGGTATCAGTTATGAGCTTGTTCGCCTGGCTGCGACCGACCCAGCCGTCGCTGGACGCCGACTTGTGCCAGCGCATTGCGCGTCTACCCAAGACCGCGCCGACACTGGGCGTGCTGTCGTTGCGCGAGCAGCGCTGGGTGGTGCTGGACCTGGAGACCAGCGGGCTGAACGTCAACCGTGACCAGGTGCTGTCGATCGGCGCGGTCGCCATCGAGGATGGCGCCATCGATTTCCGCCAACAGTTCGAGCGCACCCTGCACCGCCCGGCGCAGAAGACCAACCCCAGCGTCCTGATTCATGGCCTGGGCCCCAGCGCCCTGGCCGCTGGCTGCGACCCGGCCACTGCACTGCTCGACTTGCTGGAATTCATTGGCGACAGTCCCGTGCTGGCGTTTCACGCCCCCTTCGACCAGCGCATGCTGGCTCGCGCCCTGAAGGACAGCCTCGGCTATCGTCTGCAGCATCACTTCTTCGATGTGGCCGACATGGCCCCGATGCTCAACCCCGATACCGTGCTGCGCGAAGCCAGCCTGGACGATTGGATCGCCCGCTTCGGCCTGCAGGCAGAAGAACGCCATCACGCCAGCGCCGATGCCCTGGTCACAGCCGAACTGGCCCTCATCCTGCTCAGCCAGGCCCGCCGCCAGCAGCTCGACAGCCCCCTGCAGCTGAACCTGCGTCTGCAGCAGTGGCGCCGGCGCAAGACCCAGCAATACAGCTTGTAGCCCCTACATCGCTCGCGTCTGCTCGTGCGCGGATGGACCCGCTCCCTTGACTCGCAGGCCCCAGGGGAGCCTGACCTCCTGTGTGGAGGCAAACCCGCCTTCACAATCCGATCAGCGTCAATTGCACCGGGCACCTCCGCTCTGCCACAATCGCGAATAATTATCGTTAGTTAACGCATTCTTTTCGGGGGACGCTTCTTGTCGTCTGCGCAGAGCCCACATGCCCAGCTGGTCGGTACGCTGTACCGCGACCATCGCACCTGGCTGCTGGCCTGGCTGCAACGCAGCACAGCCTGCCGCCAGCGCGCCGAAGACCTGAGCCAGGACACCTTCGTGCGCCTGCTCGGTCGGGAGCAGCTCGACGTTCCGCGCGAGCCCCGTGCCTTTCTGGTCGCCGTGGCCAAGGGCCTGCTGTTCGACCACTTCCGCCGTGCGGCTCTGGAGCAGGCCTACCTGACCGAGCTGGCCAGCCGGCCCGAGGCCGAGCAGCCTTCCCCAGAAATCCAGCACCTGATCCTCGAAGACCTCAAGGCCATCGACCGGCTCCTGGGCAAGCTGTCGAGCAAGGCGCGGGCGGCCTTCCTGCACAATCGCCTCGATGGCATGGGCCATGCCGAAATCGCCGAGCGCTTGGGCGTGTCGGTCTCACGGGTGCGCCAGTACATCGCCCAAGGCATGCGCCAGTGCTACGTGGCGCTCTATGGAGAGCCGACGTGAACACCAAGCCCGTATCGGCCAAAGTGCTGGACGCCGCCATTGCCTGGAAATTGAGCCTCGATGGCGGCGACGGCACCGCAGATGAACGCATCGAGTTCATGCGCTGGCATGCCGCCAGTGAGGAACATGCCCGTGCCTGGCAGCAACTGGGCATGCTCGATCAGCGCGTCAGTGCCGCGGCAGGCCCGGCACGCAAAGCCCTGGTGCAATCGCGAGCAAGTTTGCGCCAGCGGCTGGGCAGGTTCGGTGGCGGCCTGGCTGGTTTGCTGCTGGTAGGCGCACTGCTGATCGGTGTTGGTGCACCTTCGTTGTCGCCGGGCTACTGGCTGGCCGACCAGCGCACCGGCACCGGCGAGCTGCGCACCCTGCGCCTCGAAGACGGCACCGTGCTGAGCCTCAATACCAGCACTGCGGTAGACATCGACTTTACCGGCACGCAGCGGGTCATCGTCCTGCACCAAGGCGAGATTTCCGTCGAAACCGGCCATAGGGATGCCCGTCCGTTGCTGGTGCGTACCGATGATGGCCGCCTGCGACCGCTGGGAACGCGATTTCTGGTCAAGCGCGAAGGCGACGGCACCCGCCTGGAGGTGCTCAAGTCCCAGGTAGCGGCCAGGCCACTGAACAGCAGCGATGAGCAGGTCCTGCGCGAAGGCCAGCAGGTACTGATGACCGCCGACGGTCTTGGCCAGGTCGACCCCGTCGCGGTCGGTGCCGATGCCTGGACCCGCGGCATGCTGGTCGTGGACAACGTACGCCTGGCCGATCTGGTCGCCACGCTCGCCCACTACCGCAACGGCCACCTGGGGGTTGCCGCCGAAGTGGCCGATCTGCGTGTGAGCGGCAGCTTCCCGCTGACCGACACCGACCTGGCCCTGGCATCGCTCACCCCGGCGTTACCGGTGAAGATCGAGCTGCATACGCCGTGGTGGGTGACCGTCACCGCCAAATAGACTCACGACACTCAGTCTCCCTGCGTGGGAACTGGCCAAGCCTGCGAGGGGCTGCGAAACAGCCCCAGTCCCCTTGCACATTTTTTCCATCACCCTCTGTCACTTTTCACATCTCGCTCGGCAAGGAAGCAATCAGCACTTATTCGTCGAGGAGCCGCTGCATGTCCCGTGCCGTAGATTCTTTCCTGCGCCCTAGCCTGATGGCCCTGGCCGTTGCTCTGGCCATCCCGCTGGGCAGCCCTGCCGTGCAGGCCGCCGAACAGACGGCTCTGCGTACCTACGATCTGCCCAGCGCACCGCTGGCCAGCACCCTGAACCAGATCGCCAGCCAGGCCGGTATCGCTCTGGCGTTGGATCCGGCGCTGGTCGATGGCCGCACCTCGGCCCGGGTCAGCGGCCAGTACGACGCCTTGGGCGCCCTGCATGCAGCGCTGCGCGGCACAGGCTTGCAACTGCAGCAAAGCAGCGTCGGCAGCTACAGCCTGGTGGCCACCCCCGACGGCACCCTGGCACTTCCGGAAACCGCCATCCATGCCAGCGGCGACTTGGAAACGGCCTGGGGCCCGGTAGAAGGCTATACCGCCACCCGCACCGCCGCAGGCACCAAGACCGATACGGCACTTGTCGAAGTCCCCCGTTCCATCTCCGTCGCGACCCGTCAGCAGATGAATGACCGGAGCGTGCACAGCCTCGACGATGCCGTGCGCTACATGCCAGGGATCGTTTCGGCGAGTTTCGGCAGTGATACACGGTACGACTGGATGCTCGTGCGCGGCTTCGAGCCGACCCAGTTCCTCGACGGACTGCCACTGCCTCGTGGCGTCTACGCCAACCCCAAAGCCGAGACCTGGAACCTGGACCGTCTGGCGCTGCTACGCGGCCCGTCCTCTTCGATCTACGGGCAGACTCCACCCGGCGGCCTCTTGGACATGGTCAGCCGCCGCCCGCAGGCCGAAAGCGCCCATGAAATCGAACTGCAGTACGGCAGCGATAACCACCGACAGATCAACTTCGCCAGCACCGGCAAGATCGATGACCAGGGTCAGTTCCTGTACAGCCTGAGCGGGGTGCTGCGCGACGGCGGCACCCAGATCGACCACATCGACGACAAGCGCTACAACATTGCCCCTAGCCTGACCTGGAACATCGACGAAGACACTTCGCTGACGTTTCTGTCTCAGTTCACCCGCGACGATACCGGCGTCACGAGCCAGTTCCGCCCGATCCAAGGCACCAAGATCGACATGCCGTTCGGCAAGATCTCGCATCACAAGAACCTAGGCGACCCAAACTACGAGTTCTACGACCGCACCTATTACGCCTTGGGCTATGCCTTCGAGCACCGCTTCAACGATGTCTGGCAGTTCCGACAGAACCTGCGCTACACCAAGTCGGACCTGGCTTTCCAAACGATTACGGTCAGCAGCTACAACCCCACCAACCCGCCGGTGGACAACCAAGGCAACACCAGCCGCATGTCCACCAATGTCGATGAGGACATCAGCCAGTTCGCCGTCGACAACAACTTCCAGGGCAACTTCGACACCGGCGACATCAGCCATACCCTGTTGATCGGCCTGGATCACCAGCGCACCAACACCAACTACCTGGCGATCTACGGCTTCAACGTGCCCGACACCAACGTCAACAACCCGGTGTATGGGCTGCCGATCACCCGCCCGCCCCGCGCCGACGCCTATTACGACTACAACCAGAAAACCCGCCAGACGGGCCTGTATGTCCAGGACCAGATGGCCCTGGACAACTGGCGCCTGACCATTGGCGGGCGTGAGGACTGGGTGCACACCGGCACTAAGTACTTCAACGACAATGACGCGACCACTACCCAGCGCGACAAGAAATTCAGTGGCAACGCCGCCATCAGCTACGTGTTCGACTCAGGCTTTGTTCCCTACCTGTCCTACGCCGAATCCTTCCAGCCGACCAGTGATCCAAGCCCTAAAGCCACGGAGTCGTTCAAGCCGACCGAAGGCCAGCAGTGGGAACTTGGCATAAAGTACCAACCTCCTGGTTCCAACACCCTGCTCTCCGCCGCGATCTATGACCTGACCCAGAAGAACGTCTCGGTCACCGACACTGTCGCAAACGTGACCGTCACCAGCCAGACCGGCGAAGTGAAAGTCCGTGGTCTGGAGCTCGAGGCCGTCTCCGACGTCAACGAGAACCTGAAGGTGATCGCCGCCTATACCCTGGCCAAATCCGAAGTGCAGGACGGCCTCTACAAAGGCAATCGCCTGCAGCGGATGCCGAACCAGCAAGCCTCGCTGTGGGCCGACTACACCTGGCACACCGGCGTGCTCGATGGCTTCGGTATCGGTGCCGGTGCGCGCTACACCGGCAATACCTATGGCGACCAGGCCAACACCTACCTGGGCAAGGCCGACGCCTACACCGTGTTCGATGCCGCCGTGCACTACGACCTGGGACGTCTCGACAACAGCCTGAAGGGCGCATCGGTGGCCATCAACGCCACCAACCTGTTGGACAAGGACTACATCTCCACCTGCGATGCGTACTACTGCTATTTCGGAGACCAACGCAGCGTCGTCGCCAGTGCCACCTACAAATGGTGATGGCCTGACGTCATTCGCTCATCGATCAAGCCGTCCCCGGAAGACGGCTTTTGGTCTTTCCGGACGCAGAGAAACAACATGAAATGAAAAGCTCAACCATCCGCCGCTGGTCCTTCATCCACACCTGGACCAGCCTGGTCTGCACCCTGTTCCTGATGCTGCTGGCCCTCACCGGCCTGCCACTGATCTTCCACCACGAACTCGAGCACCTGCTCGGCGATGCCCCCGAACTGCGCCAGATGCCCGAGGGCACGCCGCACCTGGACCTGCAGCACCTGGTGCTCAAGGCCCAGGCCCATCGTCCTGGCGAGGTGGTGCAGTACTTCGGCTACGACGAGGACGAACCTGACGGCGTGGTTGCCATCACGGCTGCCACCGCTGGCACCGAACCCGATGCCTCGCACACCTTCATGCTCGACGCCCGCACGGGTGAAGCGGTGGCGATGCCTGCGGCCAACGGCGGGCTGATGATGACCCTGCTACGCCTGCATGTAGACATGTTCGCCGGCCTGCCCGGCAAGCTGCTGCTGGCGTTCATGGGGGTGTTGTTCGTGGTGGCGATCATCTCCGGCACCGTGCTCTACGCCCCCTTCATGCGCCGCCTGGGGTTCGCCACGGTGCGCCATGATCGCTCGCACCGCCTTCGCTGGCTCGACCTGCACAACCTGATCGGCATCGTCACCCTGACCTGGGCCTTGGTGGTCGGCGTCACCGGGGTGATCAGCGCCCTCTCCGATGTGGTCATCGCCGCCTGGCGCAACGACAGCCTGGCAGCGATGGTCGCCCCTTACCGGGACGCACCACCGCTCACCGAGCGCGCACCGGCCAGCCGTCTGCTGGACATCGCTGCCGAGGCGACGCCTGGCATGCGGGCGGACTTCATCGCCTTCCCCGGCACGCGCTTTTCCAGTGAGCACCACTACGCGGTGTTCATGAAAGGCGCCACCCACCTGACCTCCCACACGTGGACCCCGGTGCTGATCGACGCTCGCACACTATCAGTCACTGCCATCGGTGATCGGCCTTGGTACATGGATGCCATGGGGCTGTCGCAGCCACTGCATTTCGGCGACTACGGCGGGCGTCCCATGCAGATCCTCTGGGCGGTGCTCGACGTGCTGACAATTGTCGTGCTGGGCAGCGGCCTTTACCTGTGGTGGGCCAAGCAGCGCAAGGGTCGGGAGGTGACGGCATGAGCCACAGGTCGCAATCGACCCGGCGAATCTTCGCCTGGCCGGCGCTCATCGCCGTTCTGGGCGCGGCAGGGCTGTTTGCCGCGTTATTGGGAGATGGCGGGTGGGACGTGTTGTCCTGGGTGGGATTGGGCGTGCCCGCGGTGCTGGGGCTGCGAGGGCTGATCGGCCGCGCCTGAATACCGTGGAATTGGGCACCGTCGTCCCCCGACAGGGCCTGAGTCGCCACCCAGAGCCCTGTCGTGCCTATCGGCCGCGCGGTGTCCGGGCTACTGATCGATGCGCGGCAACAGCGCATCCAGCCGCTGGTGCAACGCGCTGCCGCTTGGCCAGTTGCGCAACATCCGCGCCCGGTCACGGGCATAGGCTGGTGCGAAGCTGAGCTGGGTGGCGTGCTGGCACATGGCATCCAGGTCGATCAGCGACCACTGGCCGTCCTGCCAGAACAGATTGTGTCCTTTGAAATCGCCATGGCTGATGCGCTCGCGAATCAGCTGCTGCATCAGGTGCACCAACGCCTGCACCTGTTCCTCAGGCGCCTCGCCGCTCTCGACGTACGGCTGGAAACACTCGATCAGATCCGGCCCATCGGCATACTCGGTGACCAAAAAGGCTCGGCTGCGCAGGCCCATGACCCGCTGCTCCAGCACCGCCAGCGGCCGCGGCGTGGCGATGTCGAGAAATTCGAGACGGTGCCCTTCGATCCAGGAGTGCCAGGCGCGGCTGGGGCGCCAGAAGCGCTTGAACCAGTGAGCGGTGTTCTTGATGTTGTAGCGCTTGAGCACCAACGTGCGGCCATCGACCTCGATACGCGCCACGCTCGCTGCACCGCCGGTCTTGTACAGATGCCCCGCATCGATCAACGCATCGGCGTTCTGCAGCACCGACAGCATGGCCGGCACTTCGGCGCGACGAATCGCGCGCAGGCCCGAGAGGCTGCGCTCGACGCTGAACAGCGTGCACTCGCGCCCGGCCTTTTCCAGGTAATCCTTCAAGCGCCAGTTGCGCACCTTGTCGATCTGCTTCTGCAAGGCTTCCAACGGCAGGGCATGTTCGGCATTGGCCAACAAGTAATGGACCAGCAGCTCTTCGATGAAAGGCTCCAGGCGCTTGGGCAACTGGGCGAAGAACACGCCGAGGTTTTCCAGCACACGCTGGCGCGACAGTTGCTGGCCCGGGGTCTCGGCCTTGATGCCGCCCCCGTCGATCAAGTACAGCTGACCGCCATGACGCAGCAGGTTGTCCAGGTGCAGGTCTTCTTGCCACAGGCCCTTGGCGTGCATGTGCGCCACAGCGGCGAGCGCTTCGCCCAGCACCTGCTGCTGCTCGTCGGCCAGCACCGGCAGGTTCTCCACCGCTGCCCAGGCGTCGCCCAAGCTCTGGGCGCCTTCGAGTAACTCGAACAGCAACCAGCCGCCTTCGCCTTCCTTCAGGCCATCTGCCAACAGCTGGGGTGTCGTCAGGCCTTGTGCGGCAAGCAACTTCACACCTTCGAGTTCGCGCTGGAAGTGTCGGGCGGCATTGCCACCGACCAACAGCTTGGCCAACACCGGCGTGCCACGCCAGATGCCGGCGCCGACATAGCGTTGCCCCGGCAGCACGCGCAGCAGACTGAGCAATTGCAGGTCCGCGCTGCCGGCCGCATCGGCCAGCGTCACGCTCAGCGGTAACGACGGGCTGCGCCCGGCGCTTTTGAGTTCAGACAAACGCATCAACGCGCCTCCTTTTCACGGCGACGACGCACCAAGCGTTGCAACCAAGTATCGACCAGGCTGCTGTCGCCAGGCTGCTCGAGGTAGGCCCCCAGCAGGCTGCGTACGTCCGCCTCGCCCCAGACGCGGGCACGGCGCAGCAAGGGTTCCAGGTCCTTGAGCCGGTCACGCATGCCCATTAACAGCGGGCGGGTCTTCTCCAGATCGATCAACTGGGCCTGCCAGCCTTCGCGACGCTCACGCAGGAAGATGTGCTTGGGGTAGAAACAGCCGTGCACCTGGCCTGCCGCGTGCAGAGTGCGGGCCAGCTGGCCGCAAGCCTTGAGGATACCCTCGCGCTGCCCGGCTGCCAGTTGCGGCCACTGGGCCAGCAGGCTATCCAGATCGCGCCAGTCATCCAGTGCTCGGGTCATGAGAATGGCGCGGTGCTGGCCGTTGCCCTTGCGTTCACCATAGAACACCGCCTGCAAGGCGGGAATCCTGAGCTTTTGGTAACGGCTGATATTGCGGAACTCACGGGCGAAGGTCGGCTCGCCAAACGGCCGATGCAGGGTCCGCGTGAGGTAGTTGCTCTGGCGCTTGAGGTAGAAGCCCTTGCCCTCGAGCTCCAGGCGAAACACGCTGCTCCAACCGCCACGGCCGGTGTTGGGCTCGTCCACGGCGTCGAGCTGCAGCGCCCACAGCGCCTCGAAGTCATTTAGCCCGTGACGTTGCAGCAACGCCTCGTCGGCACTGGCCAGGTAATCGGTCATTCCCTTCCCTCGAAGAAGCTCACCACCTCACGGATCCGTCGCTTGTCCCTGGAATCCAGGCGCTGGTGACCGCGGTACTGCAGGTAAAAGCGCAGGCGTTGGGTTGCCGACAGGTGGTATTTGGCGACCTTGTCCAGGCACGCCAGGTCCTTGATCAGGCGGTGGCGCAACATCAGGGCACGGCAACCGCGCCAGAAGTCGCCGGTCGGGCAGTCAATGAAGAACAGCGTCGCCTTGTCGTCCACCAGCAGGTTGCGCCACTTCAGATCGTTGTGGGCGAAGTTGTGATCGTGCATGACCCGGGTATGCCTGGCCAGTTGACGGCTGACATGGTCGACCCAGGTGCGGTCGGCCAGGCGCGGGTCCTTGCGTTCGGCCAGGGCGGACAGATCCTCGGTATTGGGCAGTTCGCGGGTGATCATCGCACCGCGGCCAAAACCCAGGCCGTTGCGTTCCAGGCCCCAGGCCACCACTTCGGCGGTGGGGATCCCCCATTTGGCAAATTGCTTGAGGTTCTGCCACTCGGCCTTGATGCGCGGCCGCCCCACGTATCGACGCAGGGCCTTGCCGGCACCGGTGTAGCGTTTGACGTAATAGTTGACCCCATCCCGCTCGATGCGCACCACTTCGCTGAGCGGGTCACGGGTGAGGCGTTCACCTTGAAGGGCGAACACCGCATCGAGACTGCCGAAATCCGCCGCCAGGCCTTCGTAGCCTGGTGCCAGTGTCCAACCCGCCATCAGAGCGCATCCCCATAGCGTTGCTTGCGATCGTAGAGTTTCTGCGCCTTGCGCTCGAGCCAGGCGAGCAGCGCGGCCTCATCGGCCAACACCTGGCGCAACGGGCGCTGGAAGTATCCACGCAAGAAGCGCAGCTTGTCGCGGCGCGTCAGGCCGATGTCCAGGGCCGAGAAATACAAGGCAGCCAGGTCCTTGTCGCGCCAGCGGCGGGTGATCTTGTCACGGGTCTGGGCCCGGTGCAGGTCGATTACCGACAGCTTGAAATCTTCCGGCGTCACCGGTCGATCGGTGTGCAGCAGGAAGTGGCAGATGTAGCAGTCGCGGTGGTTGACCCCGGCACGGTGCATGCCGCCGGTCATCTTCGCCACCTCGGCGATCAGCGCCCATTTCAGACGTGCCTGGGGCGGTTGCTTGACCCAGTCGATGCTGAAGTCTTCCAGGCTGATGGTCGGTGCCAGCTCTTCGGTGACGATGAACGAATGCTGACTCGCCGGGTTGCTGCCGCGCTCGCCGTAGGCCACGGCGGTCATGGTCGGCACGCCGGCTTGGTGTAGACGCTGGATGGCGCGCCACTCCTGGCCGGCGCCGAGGACAGGCAGCTTGGCGCTGAACAGGTTCTTGAAGATCTCGCCCCAGCCGATGCCGCGGTGGATCTTGACGAAGTACCCCTCGCCCTCGACCTCGGTACGCAGCGTGCGGCGGCCTTCCAGTTCACGGAACACTTCGCCCTGCAGGGCCTCCACGGCCTCGAAGGGATCGCGCCCTGCCCACAGGCGCTTGAACGGCTCGGCCAGTATCAGCTTCATGCCTGCTCCTGCCCGAGGATCACGTCGGCGGCGTGCTGCGGCATGCTGTAAAGGTCCGCGGTATCGGCGAAGGCCAGCCCGTTGCGCGCCCAGGCGGCACGCGCCTGGCCGTCTTCGAGCATGCGTTGCAGGTAGCGGTTGAGCTGCTCCTGCTCGAACGGCTCGTCCAGCACCAGGCCGCTGTCGGCCTCGGCAATGTAATGGGCATAGCCGCACACTTGGGAAACCAGCACCGGCAAGCCGGCCACCAGGGCCTCCAGCAGCACGGTGCCGGTGTTTTCGTTATAGGCCGGGTGGATCAGCAGATCGGCCCCGAGCAGGAAGCGCGGGATATCGCTGCGCCCCTTGAGGAACTGCACCTGCTCGCCCAGGCCCAGCGTGGCGCTCTGCAACTGGAACACCTTCGGATCGTCCTGGCCGATGACCATCAGCCGGGTGCGTTTGCGCAGCGCCGAGGGTAACGCTGCAAGCGCCTTGAGGCTGCGGTCCACGCCTTTGGTCTTGAAGCCCGAGCCGATCTGCACCAACAGCAGATCGTCCTCGCCCAGCCCGAACTCCTTGCGAAACTGCGCGCGGATCGCCTCGGCGTCGGCCGGGCGGCGGCGGTCCTGGGAAATCCCCGGCGGCAATAGGTGGAAGCGCTCAAGCGGGGTGCCGTAGTGCTTGATGAACAGCGGCTGCTGCACCTCGGAGATCATCAGCACCTCGGTGCGGGCGTCCTTGGCGAACACGGCGCGCTCGTACTCGGCAAAATGCCGGTAGCGGCCCCAGCGGCGGTACAGGCCGCCGCGCAGGGTCTGGGCCTTGTCCTCGAAGCAGCCGTCGGCGGCGTAGTAGACGTCCAGCCCAGGCATCTTGTTGAAACCGATCAGGCGATCGACCGGGCGCTTGGCCAAGTCCGCGGCCATCCAGGCACTGAGCTTCTCGTTGCGGCGGTGATTGAACAGTGCCTTGACCGGCGCCACCAGCACCTCGAAGCCCGGCGGAATGTCGCCTTCCCAGATCAACGTGTAGACACGGATCTGGTGGCCCCGCTTCTGGCACTCCAAGGCAATGCGCATGAAATCGCGCTGCAGCCCGCCGAAGGGGAAATATTTGTAAAGCACGAAAGCCAGTTGCATCAACGAACATCCTCAGCCAGCAGCAGCGCGCTCAAGCGGCTCGCCACATGCTCGGGATTCAGGCGAGTGAAGCACAGTGGCCACTCGCGTTTGAGATCGAACCGGCGCAGGTCCTCGGCGCTCGGTTTGTAGGTGCACTTCTTCTGCAGGCAGGGCGCGCAGGGGAAGTCGCTGGCCTGATGGACCTGCACACGCCCGTAGGCGCCGGTCAGGCCAGGGTTGGTTGGGCCGAACAGGGAGATGGTCGGCACATCCAGTGCCGCCGCCAGATGGCCCAAGCCGGTATCCACCGCCACGCAGGCCTTGGCCGCCGCCAGTACGCGGGCGACACCTGCCAGGTTCAACTTGGGCAGGACTTCGCAATTCTTCAAGCCCTGGGCGATACGCTCGGCGCGGGCTTTCTCGGCCGGGTTACCCCACGGCAGGCGAACCTGCAGATTGCGGCGCCCAAGGCGCTCGGCCAGTTCGCGCCAATAGGCCTCAGGCCAGTGCTTGGTGGCCCAGGTGGTGCCATGCAGGAACACCACGTATGGCGCGGCAGGCGGCAGTTGCAGGCGATCCAGGTCCAGGCCATAGCGGCCGATGCCTTCGGGCAGGTCATAGGCCAGGGCCAGGGCGAACAGTTGACGCACCCGCTCCACGGCATGCTGGCCGACGGCGACCGACAACCGTCGGTCATAGAAGCGGCTGGCCCAGCCTTCGCGCGCGGAGTAGCGGTCGAGCCCAGCCACCGGCGCCTTCACGTAGCGCGTCAGCCAGGCCGATTTGACCAGCCCCTGGGCGTCGATCACCAAGTCGTACTTTTGCGCGCGCAGACGCTGCTTGAACGCCTTCCATTCGCCGCTCTTGATCGTCTGCCAGAGATTCTTGCGCCAGCGCCGGATGGCCACCGGAATGACCTGGTCGACCGCCGGGTGCCAGCTGGGGATCTCGGCGAAACCTTCCTCCACCACCCAGTCGAAGCGGATACCAGGAAGAGCGTGCGCGGCGTCGGTGATCGCGGGCAGCGTGTGGATCACGTCGCCCAGCGAAGATGTCTTGATGATCAGGACCCGCACTTAGTCGACCTCGGCCAGGACATCGATCAGGTTCGGTCCGCCCAGATGCGTGAGCGCGGCAATCACTTTGCCGGGCTCGAGCAGACGCAGGCAGTTGTAGTGACCGAAGCGGCAGGTGCGATCGAAGCAAGGACTGCATTCGATGCCCAGGCGCACGATCTCAACCTGTTCGGCCAAAGGCGGGGTGAAGCCCGGCGAGGTGGAGCCGTAGACCGCCACCAGCGGGCGATTCAAGGCGGCGGCCACGTGCATCAGCCCGGAGTCGTTGGACACCACGGCATCGGCGCAGGACAACAGGTCGATGGCCTCGGCCAGGGACGTGTCCCCTGCAAGGTTGTAGGACTCCTCGCGCAACCCTGGAATCAGCCGATCCCGGATCGCCTCACCCACTGGGTGGTCGTTCTTCGAGCCGAACAGCCACACCTGCCAGCCCTGACGGATCATCGCGTCAGCGACCTCGGCGTAGTGCTCGGCCGGCCAGCGCTTGGCCTCGCCGAACTCGGCGCCAGGGCACAGCGCCAGCACCGGTCGATCAAGCGCCAGGCCGAACTTGGCCAGCGCGGCGTCACGGCTCTGGGCTTCGATCCGCAGGCTTGGGCGTGGATAGGGCTGTGGCAGCTCGGCCCCTGGCGCATAGGCCAGGGCCATGAAGCGCTCGATCATCAGCGGATAGCGGGTTTTGTCCAGCTTGCGCACATCGTTGAGCAGGCCGAAGCGCATTTCGCCGCGCCAGCCGGTGCGTTTGGGGATGCCAGCGAAAAACGGTACCAATGCCGATTTCAGCGAGTTAGGCAGGAGGATCGCCTGGTCATACTGACCCGCCAGGGATTTGCCGATGCGCCGACGCGTGGCCAGCTCCAGCGCGCCATGGCCGAGCGGGAAGCTCAGGGCTTGGCGCACCTCGGGCATGCGCTCGAGGATCGGCCGGCTCCACTCGGGCGCCAGCACGTCGATCACGCATTCGGGGTGCTGCTGTTTCAGGCACTGGAACAAGGTCTGCGCCATCACCATGTCGCCGACCCAGCTGGGCCCAATGATCAGTATTCTCATGCTTAGTCCAGAAACGCTCGGGGAGGCTCAGCGTTGGCCTGGCCTCCCCTCTTTATATTCAGGCTATGTGGCGGACAGTGTAACACCCAGGCATTTCTACCGCTGATCGCCCCTACAGGGCTGGCGGAGGGCCTCAGGTCAGCCCGAGCTCGCTCCAGATCCGCCGCACCTGGCGACGCTGATCGGCAAACTGACCGGCATCGACGACCCCGGCTTGCTTCTGCAGGGCCTGGCGGTGCGAGGCCGAGCGGAACGCCTTGTATACCTCGCGCAGCAGCACCGCATCGTCGGCCGGCATCAGCCCAGCCTGCTCCAGCTCCTCGAGAATGCGGATGTTGTCGGTCCAGCGCAGCAGGGCCGGGTGGTCGTGGGACCAGGCCAAAGCGGCGTATTGCACCATAAATTCGATATCCACGATACCGCCGGCATCCTGCTTGATATCGAAGGGCATGCCGGCCTCGAACGCATTGGCGGCAGTGCCGGCGGCGGTGCTCTTGGTGCCAAGGTTGTCGCGCATCTTGGCGCGCATCTCGCTCACTTCCTGGCGCAGTTTGTCCAACTCGCGCGGCTTGCCCAGCACCCGGGCGCGCACGTCCTCGAACGCCGCCGCGACCTGCTTGCAGCCCACCAGCACTCGCGCCCGCACCAGAGCCTGGTGCTCCCAGGTCCAGGCCTCGCCCTGCTGGTAGCGCTCGAAGGCACCCACGGAACTGACCAGCAGCCCCGAGGCGCCGGAAGGACGCAGGCGCATGTCCACGTCATAGAGCTGACCGGAGTTGGTCTGGGTAGTCAGCATATGAATGATGCGTTGGCCCAACCGGGTGAAGAATTGCGCACCGTCGATGGGTTTGGCGCCGTCGGTTTCGCCCTGGGGATCGCCATCGTGGATGAACACCAGGTCCAGGTCCGAGCCATGCCCCAGCTCGATGCCGCCGACCTTGCCGTAGCCGACGATGATGAAACCCGGATCGCACAGGCTGCCATCGCTGCGCTTGGGCTGGCCGTGACGGGCCACCGTCTGGCGCCAGGCCAGGGCCAGCACCTGATCGAGGATCGCCTCGGCCAGCCAGGTCAGGTAGTCGCTGACTTTCATCAGGGGCAGGTTGCCGGTGATCTCCGAGGCGGCTACCCGCAGACTGTGGGCCAGCTTGAAGTGACGCAAAGCCTCCATTTGCTGCTCCAGATCGTCCTCGGGAATGCGCGTCAGGCGCTCGCGCAGCTCGCAGGCCAACTCCGGCGCCAGGGGCGGGCTGAACAGCCGGCCTTCATTGAGCAGTTCGTCGAGCAGCAACGGGTAGCGGGCAATCTGTTCGGCGATCCACGGGCTAGCCGCGCACAGCGTCAGCAACCGGCGCAAAGCACCTGGGTTCTCGGTCAGCAGCACCAGGTAGGCCGAACGTCGCGCCACCGCCTCGACCAGCGGCAACAAGCGCTCCAGGACCAGGTCCGGGTCATCGTGCTCCACAGCCTGGGCGAGCAGGCGCGGAATGAAGGCGTCCAGGCGCTCGCGACCGATACGCTGCATGGAGCGCAGCGACGGACTGGAGCGCAGCAACGCCAGGCGACGCAAGGCCTCGGCGGGCTGCTTGAAGCCGGCTTCCTCCAACTGACGGCAGGCGGCCTCTTCATCCTGGGCCTGCTCCCACAGCGGCGACCATTCGCCACCGACGACCAGCTCGCCCTCGCCTTCCTCGTCGTCGGGGTCGGCGATCACCTGGCGGAAATGCCAGTCGATCCGGCCACGCCAGTGCATGAGCTGGTCATGGAAGCTCTGCCAGTCGGCAAAGCCCAGGATAAACGCCACGCGCTCGCGATCCTTTTCGTCCTCCGGCAACATCTGGGTCTGGCGGTCGGCGATGGCCTGGATCGCATGCTCGGTATAACGCAGGAACTCATAGCCCTCACGCAACTCGGCCACCACCGCCGGCGGCAGGTAGCCCTGGCCTTCGAGGGTCGCCAGCACCTTGAGCAGTGGCCGCTGCTGCAGGCTCAGGTCGCGCCCGCCGTGGATCAACTGGAACGCCTGGGCGATGAACTCCACTTCGCGGATACCGCCCGCGCCGAGCTTGATGTTCTCCGACATGCCCTTGCGCCGCACTTCCTGCTGGATCAGCTGCTTCATGGTGCGCAGCGCCTCGATGGCCGAGAAATCCAGGTAACGCCGGTAGACGAACGGGCGCAGCATATTCTGCAGCTGGGCGCCGGCCACCTGGTCGCCGGCCACGACCCGTGCCTTGATCATGGCGTAGCGTTCCCAATCACGCCCTTGGTCCTGGTAGTACTGCTCCAGGGCATTGAACGACAACGTCAGGGCACCGGCCGAGCCGTAGGGGCGCAGGCGCATGTCGACACGGAACACGAAACCATCAACGGTCACTGGATCCAGCGCCTTGATCAGACGCTGGCCCAGACGGGTGAAGAACTCCTGGTTGTCCAGCGAACGCTTGACCCCTTCGGTCTCGCCGCCCTCGGGAAAGGCGAAGATCAGATCGATGTCCGAAGACAGGTTCAGCTCCACCGCGCCCAGCTTGCCCATGCCCAGCACCACCATGTGCTGCGCCTGGCCGCTGCGGTTGCCGATGGGCGTACCGAACTGCTGGCAATGGCGCGGATACAACCATTGGTAGGCCTGGTCGATGGAGGCGTCGGCCAGGTCGGAAAGGTCGCGGCAGGTTTCTTCCAGCGCGGCCTGGCGGGTGATGTCGCGCCAAATGATGCGCACCTGCTGGCGGTTGCGCTCGCGACGCAGGTTGCGCGCAAGCTCCTCCTCGCTCTGCGCCGCTTCGGCGGCGGCGGCGATGCGCGCGCGCAGCTCGCCAGGGGCGAAAGGCCGCTCCAGTTCACCGCTGGCCTGCAGCGTAAAGAGCATGGCCGGCTCGCGCAGGGCCACTTCCAAAACGAAGTCGCTGACTGCAGCCACTTGATCGAACGCATGGCGCTGGGCGGAGTTCCAGGCATCGAAGTCCAGCCCCTCGATACCCGCGATGGCCTCACGCAGGGATTGTTGGTTACGGACGACCAGCGGTTGCAGGACGGCGGGCAGATCGAGCGGCAAAGGCAGGCGCATGGTCTATCCTTGGTCGGCGTGAGTGGGAGGGGTAGAGGCGGCCGAGGGGATGCCGAATGACGGTTGGACTGTCATACAAAAGTTGGAAATAGCTGAAATAAACGAATCATTGGTAAAAAACATCAAGATTCACCCAATCAAAGCCCAGTCCAAACCTACGGGAACGTTTTTCCCCACAACCCGGCATGCGACAAAATGCCGCTTTTCTGTAGTTTTACTACTACCCCGGCTGTTCAAAAGCATGAAATGCCAAACCATTTGTAGTAAAACTACACGGCGCCGGATGACTGTCCGGCTAATCCAAGAATTCACGACGTCTGCCCAAAAGGCCAGTCGCAAACTCAGGCCCCCGATTCTGGTGGCCTTTCCGCCCTGGAGCAAGCCATGCAAGACCTCGATCCCGTCGAAACCCAGGAATGGCTGGATGCCTTGGAGTCGGTCCTCGACAAAGAAGGCGAAGACCGCGCTCACTACCTGATGACCCGTATGGGCGAGCTGGCCACCCGTAGTGGCTCTCAGCTGCCGTACGCAATCACCACGCCATACCGCAACACCATCCCCGTTACCCACGAAGCACGCATGCCTGGCGACCTGTTCATGGAACGCCGCATCCGCTCGATGGTACGTTGGAACGCCCTGGCCATGGTCATGCGTACCAACCTGCGGGATTCGGACCTGGGCGGCCACATCTCGAGCTTCGCCTCCAGCGCCACCCTGTACGACATCGGCTTCAACTACTTCTTCCAGGCTCCTACCGAGGAGCACGGTGGCGACCTGATCTTCTTCCAGGGCCACGCCTCCCCAGGCATCTATGCCCGCGCCTTCCTCGAAGGTCGCATCACTGAAGACCAGATGAACAACTTCCGTCAGGAAGTGGACGGCAAGGGCCTGTCCTCCTACCCGCACCCATGGCTGATGCCTGACTTCTGGCAGTTCCCGACCGTTTCCATGGGTCTGGGTCCGATCCAGGCGATCTACCAGGCACGCTTCATGAAGTACCTGGAAGCCCGTGGCTTCATCCCGGCCGGTAAGCAGAAGGTCTGGTGCTTCATGGGCGACGGCGAGTGCGACGAGCCAGAATCCCTGGGCGCGATCGCCCTGGCTGGCCGCGAGAAGCTGGACAACCTGATCTTCGTCATCAACTGCAACCTGCAGCGCCTCGACGGCCCGGTCCGCGGCAACGGCAAGATCATCCAGGAACTCGAAGGCGTGTTCCGTGGCGGTGGCTGGAACGTCAACAAAGTCGTCTGGGGCCGCTTCTGGGATCCGCTGTTCGCCAAGGACACCAACGGTGCCCTGCAGCGCCGCATGGACGAAGTCATCGACGGCGAGTACCAGAACTACAAGGCCAAGGACGGTGCGTACGTCCGTGAGCACTTCTTCAACACCCCAGAACTCAAGGCCATGGTCGAAGACCTGTCCGACGACGAGATCTGGAAGCTCAACCGTGGCGGCCACGACCCGTACAAGGTCTATGCGGCCTACCACCAGGCGGTCAACCATCAAGGTCAGCCGACCGTCATCCTGGCCAAGACCATCAAGGGTTACGGTACCGGTGCCGGCGAAGCCAAGAACACCGCGCACAACACCAAGAAGGTCGACGTCGACAGCCTGCGTCACTTCCGTGACCGCTTCGACATCCCAGTCAAGGATGCCGACCTGGAAAACCTGCCATTCTTCCGTCCGGAAGAAGGCAGCGCCGAAGCCAAGTACCTGGCCGAGCGCCGCGCAGCCCTGGGTGGCTTCGTACCGCAGCGCCGTGCAAAGAGCTTCAGCATCCCGACTCCGCCGCTGGAAACCCTGAAGGCGATCCTGGACGGTTCGGGCGACCGCGAAATCTCCACCACCATGGCCTTCGTGCGTATCCTGGCGCAGCTGGTCAAGGACAAGGAGATCGGCCAGCGCATCGTTCCGATCATCCCGGACGAAGCCCGTACCTTCGGTATGGAAGGCATGTTCCGCCAGCTTGGCATCTACTCGTCCGTGGGCCAGCTCTACGAGCCGGTCGACAAGGACCAGGTGATGTTCTACCGCGAGGACAAAAAGGGCCAGATCCTCGAGGAAGGCATCAACGAAGCCGGCGCCATGTCGTCGTTCATCGCCGCCGGTACCTCGTACAGCAACCACAACCAGCCGATGCTGCCGTTCTACATCTTCTATTCGATGTTCGGCTTCCAGCGTATCGGTGACCTGGCATGGGCCGCTGGCGACAGCCGCACCCGTGGCTTCCTGATCGGCGGTACCGCTGGCCGTACTACCCTCAACGGTGAAGGCCTGCAGCACGAAGACGGTCACAGCCACCTGATGGCTGCCACCATCCCGAACTGCCGCACCTATGATCCGACCTACGGCTACGAGCTGGCGGTGATCATCCAGGACGGCATGAAGAAGATGACCGAAGAGCAACAGGACGTCTTCTACTACATCACCGTGATGAACGAAGCCTACACCCAGCCTGCCATTCCGGCCGGCGCCGAGGAAGGCATCATCAAGGGCATGTACCTGCTCGAGGAAGACACCCGCGAGGCCGCGCACCACGTGCAGTTGCTGGGTTCGGGCACCATCCTGCGCGAAGTCCGCGAAGCGGCCAAGATCCTGCGCGAGGAATACAACGTCGGCGCCGACGTCTGGAGCGTCACCAGCTTCAACGAACTGCGCCGTGACGGCCTGGCCGTGGAACGCGCCAACCGCCTCAAGCCTGGCCAGAAGCCACAGCAGACCTACGTCGAGCAGTGCCTGGCCGGCCGCAAAGGCCCGGTTGTAGCGTCCACCGACTACATGAAGCTCTTCGCCGAACAGATCCGTCAGTGGGTCCCGAGCAAGGAGTACAAGGTCCTGGGTACCGATGGCTTCGGTCGCAGCGACAGCCGCAAGAAGCTGCGTCACTTCTTCGAAGTCGACCGTCACTTCGTCGTGCTGGCTGCCCTGGAAGCCCTTGCTGACCGTGGCGAGATCGAACCGAAGGTGGTGGCCGACGCCATCGTCAAGTTCGGCATCGATCCGGACAAGCGCAACCCACTGGACTGCTGAGGAGTATTTTTAAGTGAGCGAACTCATTCGCGTACCTGACATCGGCAGCGGTGAAGGTGAAATCATCGAGCTGTTCGTCAAGGTCGGTGACCGTATCGAGGCTGACCAGAGCCTGCTGACCCTGGAGTCCGACAAGGCCTCCATGGAGATCCCAGCACCCAAGGCCGGCGTGATCAAGGAACTGAAAGTCAAGCTGGGTGATCGCCTGAAAGAAGGCGACGAGCTGATGGTCCTGGAAGTCGAGGGTGCCGCTGCGGCGCCCGAGGCTCCGGCCGCTGCTGCCCCGGCTGCCGCAGAGCAACCGGCTGCCGCACCTGCGCCAGCCGCCACCCCTGCCCCAGCTGCTGCGCCTGCTGCCGCCAGTGTGCAGGACATCCATGTGCCGGATATCGGCTCGTCGGGCAAGGCCAAGATCATCGAAGTACTGGTCAAGGCCGGCGACACCGTCGAAGCCGACCAGTCGCTGATCACCCTGGAGTCCGACAAGGCCTCCATGGAGATCCCATCCCCCGCCGCTGGCGTGGTGAAGGAAGTTATCGCCAAGCTGGACGACGAAGTCGGCACCGGTGACCTGATCCTGAAGCTGGAAGTCGCGGGCGCCGCCCCGGCTGCCGCTCCAGCCGCTGCCGCACCGGCCCCTGCCAAGGCCGAGTCGGCGCCAGCCGCCGCGCCTGCTGCAGCGCCAGCTGCGGCTGCTGCACCGGCTCCGGTCGCCACCGCGCCGGCTGCTGGCAGCAACGCCAAGGTCCATGCTGGTCCTGCCGTGCGTCTGCTGGCCCGTGAGTTCGGCGTCGACCTGGGCGCGGTCGCCGCGACCGGTCCGCACGGCCGTATCCTGAAAGAAGACGTGCAGGTCTACGTCAAGGCCATGATGCAGAAAGCCAAGGAAGCTCCAGCCGCTGGCGCGACCGGTGGTGCAGGCATCCCGCCGATCCCGGCTGTGGACTTCAGCAAGTTCGGTGAAGTGGAAGAAGTCGCCCTGACCCGCCTGATGCAGGTCGGTGCCGCCAACCTGCACCGCAGCTGGCTGAACGTGCCGCACGTCACCCAGTTCGACTCCGCCGACATCACTGAGCTGGAAGCCTTCCGCGTTGCGCAGAAGGCCGTGGCCGAGAAGGCTGGCGTGAAGCTGACCGTCCTGCCGCTGCTGCTCAAGGCCTGCGCCTTCCTGCTCAAGGAACTGCCGGACTTCAACAGCTCGCTGGCACCCAGCGGCAAGGCGATCATCCGCAAGAAGTACGTGCACATCGGCTTCGCCGTGGACACTCCGGACGGCCTGCTGGTCCCTGTGATCAAGAACGTCGACCAGAAGAGCCTGCTGCAACTGGCTGCCGAAGCCGCGGCGCTGGCCGAGAAGGCCCGCACCAAGAAACTGTCTTCCGACGAAATGCAGGGCGCCTGCTTCACCATCTCCAGCCTCGGCCACATTGGCGGCACCGGCTTCACGCCGATCGTCAACGCGCCTGAGGTGGCGATCTTGGGTGTCTCCAAGGCCACCATGCAGCCGGTCTGGGATGGCAAGGCGTTCCAGCCCAAGCTGATGCTGCCGCTGTCGCTGTCCTACGATCACCGTGTGATCAACGGCGCCGCCGCCGCGCGCTTCACCAAGCGTCTGGGCGACGTGCTGGCGGACATCCGCACCATGCTGCTGTAACGCAGCCCCTTGCCTCACCCTCCAAGGGGTGAGGCAAGCCTGTTTCGAGCTGCCACGCTCGTACCTCAACCCCGCCACTCTGGCGGGGCTTTTTTTGCCTGATGCCAAAGACGCGAATACGCCGTCAAACTCGCAACCCTTCGCAGGCGAACCCGTTCCCACCACCCCTTCTGGCCTTCAGATTTCCGTACAACCGCCGACAAGCTGTACATAGCTTCCCGCATGGCCGCTTGCCAGCCCTCGGGACATGATGCAACCTTGCCCTAGGCACCGCCGCATAGCTCGTGGCCCGCCGCGCCAACCGCCCTTTCAAGCGAGTCTTCGATGAAAAGCCAACCCGATGCCGCCAGCCGAGTGGCGGCCGAGGTCGTCACGCAGCTCCCCGTGCCTTCACGGCTCGGTATGCTGCGTTTCGAACGGCTCAACGAAGCCAGCTGGGCGATGCTCTATCTCGATCCTGCCTGCGAGCGCCAGTTCGGCCTGCCTGCCGCCGACCTCTGCGCCCTGATCGGCTCACCCTATGCCAGCCTCATGGAGCCAGAGGCGCGCTACAGGCTGCATGACGAGATCCAGCTGCAACTGGCACAGCGTAACCACTACCGGATCCGCTACACCCTGCACACCAGCGGCGCAGCCTTGCGCTTGCTGGAGATCGGCGAAGCCTACCGCCAGCACAACCGCCAGCTGTTGCGCGGCTATCTCATGGTGCTCGATGATCAGCAGGACCAAGAGCCAGAGCTTGGCGAGGACGATCTGGAGTCTCGCAACAGCCGTCTGCAACTGGCCTTGCAGCTCAACCAGCGCGCCCAGCAGGAGCAGCTGCTGCACCTTGAGCGCGTGCGCGCCCAGCAGGACCTTATCCTGCGCCTGGCCCGGCAGCGCTACAGCGCTGAAAACTCCTTGCAGGAGGCGGCCGAGCTGATCACCCGCAGTGCCTGCGAAATCTACAAGGTCGATTGCGCCAGCCTCTGGCATCTGCAGGATCAGCATCTGGAACCGATCAGTGCCTGGCACAGCCTGGATCAGCGTCACTACCTGCCCCAGCCCATCGATGCCAGCTGTTTCCCGGACTACCTCGATGCCCTGCACGCCAGCCGCGCCATCGATGCCCATAACGCCGGCCAGGACCCTCGCACCCGCGACATGGCCGAGACCCTGTACGCAGCGACCAACAATGCCATGCTCGACGCCAGCATTCGCGTCGATGGCCAGGTCGTTGGCGTGCTGTGCCTGGAACAGATCGGCAAGGCCCGTGCCTGGCAGGCCGACGAAATCGCCTTCGCCGGGGAACTGGCCGACCAGGTCGCCCAGGTGATCACCAACCACAATCGACGCACGGCGGCCAGTGCCCTGCACCTGTTCCAGCGGGCCGTGGAGCAGAGCGCCAGTGCCTTCTTGCTGGTCAACCGCGACGGCGTGGTGGAATACGTCAACCCAAGCTTCACCGCCATCACCCAGTACAGCACCGATGAAGTGCAGGGGCGCCATCTGGCAGAACTGCCTGCGCTGGAGAACCTGAGCGAGCTGCTGTTCCACTCGCCCTCGAGCCTGGCCATGGGCAACAGCTGGCAAGGCGAGTTCAAGAGCCGACGCAAGAGCCTGGAACCCTACTGGGGCCAGTTGTCGATTTCCAAGGTCTTTGGCGACAACCGCGAGCTGACGCACTACATCGGCATCTACGAAGACATCACCCAAAGCAAGCTGGCCCAGCAGCGCATCGAACGCCTGGCCTACACGGACAACCTGACCAACCTGGGCAACCGTCCCTCGTTCATCCGCAACCTCGATGAGCGCTTCGAACACATCGGCGACCGGCCCCTGTGCCTGCTGCTGGTGGACATCGATAACTTCAAGCGGATCAACGACAGCCTCGGCCATCAGACCGGCGACAAGCTTCTGGTCAGCCTGGCCCGGCGCCTGCGCAACAGCCTGGGCAGCAGCGATATCCTGGCGCGTTTTGCCAGTAACGAATTCGCCGTGCTGCTCGACGATGCGAGCCTGGAGACCGGCCAGCAAGTGGCCCAGCAACTGCTGCACACCCTCGACAAACCCATGTTCGTCGACAACCAGCTGATCAACGTCACCGCCTCGGTGGGCCTGGCTTGTGCCCCCCTGCACGGCAGCGACCCGCAAAGCCTGATGAAGAACGCAGGCCTTGCCCTGCACAAGGCCAAAGCCAACGGCAAGCACCAGGTCCAGGTTTTCACCGAAGTGCTCAATGCCG
The DNA here is from genome assembly GCF_008124495.1 of Pseudomonas sp. CK-NBRI-02. Classification (NCBI taxonomy): domain Bacteria; kingdom Pseudomonadati; phylum Pseudomonadota; class Gammaproteobacteria; order Pseudomonadales; family Pseudomonadaceae; genus Pseudomonas; species Pseudomonas sp. CK-NBRI-02. The sequence goes on from NZ_VSJH01000008.1 coordinate 115,308, forward strand.
AGGCCAGTTACAAGCTGTTCGTGGAGAACAACCTGCGCCGCGCCCTGACCCAGAACGAGCTGGAGGTGTTCTACCAGCCCAAGCTGTGCCTGCGCAGTGGCCGCCTGCTGGGCCTGGAGGCCCTGCTGCGCTGGAACCATCCCGAAAAAGGCATGATCCGCCCCGATCAGTTCATTAGCGTCGCCGAGGAAACCGGGCTGATCATCCCGATCGGTAAATGGGTCGTGCGCCAGGCTTGCCGCATGAGCCAGCACTTGAGCCAGGTCGGCCTAGGCGACCTGCACGTGGCCATCAATCTGTCGCCCAAGCAGTTCTCCGACCCGGAGCTGGTGGCCTCGATCGACACCATCCTCAAGGAAGAAGCCCTGCCACCGCACCTGCTGGAGCTGGAACTGACCGAGGGCCTGCTGCTGGAAGCGACCGTCGATACCCACCGCCAGCTCGACGAGCTCAAGGCCCTCGGCTTGATCCTGGCCATGGACGACTTCGGCACCGGCTATTCATCGCTGAGCTACCTGAAGAAGTTTCCGATCGACATCATCAAGATCGACCGCAGCTTCATCAACGAGATCCCCGACAACCAGGACGATATGGAAATCACCTCGGCGGTGGTGGCGATGGCTCACAACCTCAAGCTCAAGGTGGTTGCCGAAGGCATCGAGACCGCCGAGCAGTTGGCTTTCCTGCGGCGGCATCGCTGCGATGTCGGCCAAGGCTACCTGTTCGACAAGCCGATTCCGGGGCGCGAGCTGGCCGAGCGGCTCAAGCGATATCCACGTGGCCCGGTGGCCTGACAGCGACGCCAAGCTCGGGCACTATAAGCCTCATTCGAGACATTTCACGGTGCGCCCACTTCCGTAGGCACGACGCTGCTGATGGGAGCGGGTTTACCCGCGAAGCGGTCAACACTCATCCACCTGACATACAGAGGAACGGCCATGGTCCTGCGTTCGGAAATCCTGGTGAACAAAAACGTCATGCCTACCGCGGAACAGGCGCTGCCTGGTCGCGACACCCCGATGCCCCTGCCCGAGTTCCACTACGTGTTCAAGGACACGCCGCTGCTGGGCCCCTTCTTCGAGGGCAGCATCGATTTCGCCATCTTCGGCCTGGGCTGCTTCTGGGGCGCCGAACGGCGTTTCTGGCAGCGCGAAGGCGTGGTCAGCACCGTGGTCGGCTATGCCGGCGGCTTCACCCCCAACCCGACCTACGAAGAAGTCTGCTCGGGCCTGACCGGCCACACCGAAGTGGTGCTGGTGGTGTTCGACAAGGACAAAGTGAGCTATCGCGAGCTGCTGGCGATGTTCTGGGAACTGCACAACCCGACCCAAGGCATGCGCCAGGGCAACGACATCGGCACCCAGTACCGCTCGGCCATCTACTGCACCAGCCCCGAGCAACTGGAACAGGCCAAGGCCAGCCGTGACGCCTTCCAGGCCGAGCTGACCAAGGCCGGTTTCGGCGAGATCACCACCGAGATCGACCAGGCACCGACCGTGTACTTCGCCGAGGCCTACCACCAGCAGTACCTGGCCAAGAACCCCGACGGTTACTGCGGCATCGCCGGCACCGGCGTCTGCCTACCTCCCAGCCTGCAAGGCAAATGAGGCCTGGCCATGACGACCATGACCCTGTTCCACTCGCCGCTCTCGCCGTTCGTCCGTAAGGTAATGGTCGTGCTGCACGAGACCGGTCAGCTCGACCGCGTGACCTTGCAAGCCGTCAACGTCAGCCCTGTCAATGGCGATGACCAGCTCAACCAAGACAACCCGATCGGCAAGATCCCGGCGCTGCGCCTGGAAGACGGCACGGTATTGCACGACAGCCGGGTGATCTGCGAGTACCTCGACCTGCAACACGTCGGCAACCCGCTGATCCCCCGCGAAGGCTCTGCCCGCTGGCGGCGCCTGACCCTGGCCTCCCAGGCCGATGCGATCATGGATGCAGCGGTCTCGACCCGTTACGAGACCTTCCTGCGTCCACAAGACAAGCGCTGGGAAGGCTGGATCCAGGCCCAAGGCGAGAAGATCCGCCGCAGCCTGGCCAACCTGGAGCAGGCACACTTGGCGGAGCTCGCCTCGACCTTCGACATCGCCGCCATCGGCGTGGCCTGTGCACTGGGCTACCTGGACCTGCGCCAGCCGCAGTTCGGCTGGCGTGAGCAGCAGCCCGGCCTTGCCGCGTGGTATGCCGACGTGACCAAGCGGCCGTCGATGGCTGCAACGGCTCCGGTGATCTGACGGACCGGTCCGCAGATGAACCCACGCCCACTAGGGTCCAGCCCTGTGGGCGTGGGTTTTCCCGCGAAAGCCTCATCCCGGTGCCACTGAACAAGCATCCCGATCCGATAGGCCAACCACCGCCCCGCTTCCCGATCCTCTCTCATGCCGCCCTCCCCACCCGCGCCCAGTCCAGGCGACGGGTCAGCACCATGAACACGCCAAGCAGGCCAAAGCACAGCAGCGAGCCCATCAGCAGCGCATAGTCTTCGGCACTGAGCAGGCCGAAGAGCAGTCCATACAGCCCACTCAGCCCCGCCGCAAAGCCGATCCCCCGCCTCATGCTGCCCAGCACATGGCTCAGGTAGAAGCCAATCAGCAGCACGCACGCCGAGGCCGACAACCCATAGGCCAGGCCAAAGCCCAGGTGTTCGGCCAACGACAGCAGCAACAAATAGAACAAGGCCAGCGCCACCCCCACCAGCATGTACTGCATAGGGTGCACGCGAAGGTTCTTCAGTACCTCGAACAAGAAGAAACCCGCGAAGGTCAAGGCGATGAACAACAGCCCGTACTTGATCGCCCGCTCACTCTTGAGGTACTGGTCCACCGGGTCGACGAAACTCACGCCAAAGGCGCGCGCATTGAAATCCGTGCACTGACCCTGGCCGGTACATTGGCGCAGCGTATCCTCGAGGTTGGTGGCGAAGAACGAGGTCTGCCAATGGGCCTTGAAGCCTTGATCGTGTATTTCTCGACGGCTGGGCAGGTAATTGCCGACAAAGCTTGGGTGCGGCCAGTTGGCGCGCATGTCCACCCTGCTGCTGCGCCCCACCGGCACGACATACAACTGGCCAGTCCCCTGCAAGGCCAGATCGAAGCCATAGGTGAACTCACGGGCCTGGCCATCCCCGAGCATCGGCAAGGCGACATGCACGCCCCCGCCCAGCCAATCCAGGCCAGTGCCGGGCTCGAACGGCAATCGCTGGTCATCCAACGTCAGTGCCAGGGCGTTCTCGATGCCGCGAATGTCACTGATGCCCACCACCAGATAGGGCCTGTCGAAGCGGTAGTCCTCCCAGTCCTTCTCGATACCCCAGCGCGCCGGGACCTTGAAACGTCCGCTCACCCTGCTCTTGGCGTGGAACAACCGGGCCTGGTAGATGCCCCGAGCGCGCAGTTCGGTATCGATATCGGTGTCTACGTGGAAGGTTTCAGGCAGGAAGTACAGTTGGCCATTGAGCGTGATCGTCTGCTCGACGCTCTGGCCGTTCTTCTCGATCCAGCGCCGCTCATACTTGCGGTAGGGCACCACCAGCAGCGGGCCACTGATCTGCTGGCTGAAGCTTGAGCTTTGGGCGATGTCCTGCAGCACGCTATCGCGCAAGGCCTGTCGTTCACCGATCAGGCCACCGATCATCAACAGCGGAATCAACAACAGCAGCATCAGCAGGGCAATCATGCCGAGCTTGAAACTCAGGGTTTTGGTCATGGGCTAGGGCTCCGTTTGCGATGGGCGCAGTGTGGAACCACTGCGTGGAGCCTTTGTGAAGTGCGTGTGGAGATTGGGTGGTGTTTTCAGCAACACCTGTGCTCGCGAAGGGGCTGCGCTGAAGACCGTCGGCTCAATTCACACGTCGCGCCGGCAACCACAACCGCACGCGCACCCCGCCCTCGACGTTCTCCACGGCCAACGCGCCGCCATGCAGCTGCATCACCTCCGCCACGAAGTTAAGCCCCAGCCCCGTGCTCTTGCGCCCGCTGCCTGGCCGTGGCAGTGAATAGAAGCGCTCGCTGACCCGCCCGATGGCGTAATCGGGGATCGGCTCGCCCTGGTTGAAAACACTCAGCGCCACCCGCTCGCCGTCGCGTTCCAGCTCGAACAGCAACGCTCCGCCTGCCGGCGAGAAATCCAGCGCATTGTCCAGCAGGTTGGCCAGCGCCTGGCGCATCAGGAAAGGATCACACAGCAACCTCAGCTCCACCGGCACCCGCTGGCGAACCTGCAAGCTCGCGCCTTCAATGCGCGCCGCATGGCTCAACAGCAACTCATCGATCAGCGCCGCCAGGGCGACATACTGTTCGTCTTCCAATGCCTGCATCTGCTCGACCCTCGCCAGGTTGAGCAAGCGCTCGATCATCTGTTGCAAGCGCCCGCTCTCGCGCTCGATGTTGCTGGCAAAACGCATCCGCAGGTCTTGCGGCATATCGCCCTGAAGCAGCTCAGAGGCTCCACGGATCGCCGCCAGCGGGCTCTTGAGTTCATGGGTCAGGGTGTGCACGTAGCGCTCGACATAGGCCTTGCCTTCGAGCTGGGTCCGCATGCGCTCTACCGCTGTGGCCAACTGCCCCAACTCGCCCCCTTTGTAGTGGGGCAAGGCTGCGCGCTGGCCCTCGCTGACGGCCTGGGCATAGCGCGTCAGCCGACGCAGCGAGCGCGCCAGCCACCACGACAGCGCCGCCCCCACCAACAGGCCAAGGCCGATCAGGCCCAGGCCCAGATTCAGCAGCCGCTGCTCGGCGCGGTCGATGTAGGGTTGCAGCGAGCTGTTGGGCTTGGCCACCGTCACCACACCGATGATCCGGCCCTGATCGAGGATCGGCGCCGCCACGTGCATCACCGAGGTGGTTTCGTCAGCCGGATCGCTGCGCGTGGAGCGCGCGCCATACTGGCCGCGCAGGGTGAGGTAGACATCGTTCCAGCGAGAGTAGTCCTTGCCCACGTCCTGGCCGCTGGAGTCCAGCAGCACGGTCCCTCGGGCGTCGGTGACATAGATGCGGTGGCTGATCTGGTTCTTCGCCAGCCCCCAGATCTGCGCGCCTGGACGGCGCTCGCCGTAAGACGCCAATACCTGAGGCAGCCGGCTTTGGCTCAGAGTGCCGGCTTTGACGTCGTCATGGAGAATTTCCGCGAGCAGGTTGGCAGTGTCCACGAGGGTCTCCTCGGAGGACTGGCGCACGACCGGGCGGATCTGTTCGCGCACGGTGCTGAGCAGGAAGTAACCAGACAACCCGACGAACAGGAAATACACCAGGAAGATGCGGATGCCCAGGCGCATCAGGCGTGATCCGGGCTATAGCTGTAACCCAGGCCACGATGGGTCTGGATGGGCTCGGCATCGGCAGCGACCTGGCGCAGCTTGGCACGCAGGCTCTTGATATGACTGTCGATGGTACGTTCGTAGCCGGCATCGGAGGCTACACCCACCGCATCGAGCAGTTGCTCGCGGCTGAACACCCGCCGGGGTTGCTCCAGCAAACATTGCAACAGACGAAATTCATGACGGGTCAGGGCCAGCGGCTGGGCGTGGTAGCTGACCTGCATGCGCAAGGTGTCGAGCTGGAACACCGTGGCCTGGGCCGAAGCTTGGGCCTGGGGCACCAGGCGCTTGAGGATCGCCCTGACGCGCGCGGCCACTTCCCGCGGGCTGAACGGCTTGACCACGTAATCGTCGGCGCCGATTTCGAGCCCCACCACCCGGTCGATTTCGGCATCGCGGGCACTGAGGAACATCACCGGTACGTCGCTGAAACGGCGCAACTGCCGACAGGTTTCGAAACCGCTGATGTCAGGCAGGCCGATGTCGAGAATCACCAGGTCCGCAGGATGCAGACGCTGCTGCTCGAGGGCTGCGCTACCGAGCGTTACCCAGTCGGTGCTGTGGCCATCGGCCTGCAAGGCATAGACCAACGTATCGGCAATGGCGGATTCGTCTTCGACGATGAGAATGTGGGGCATGGCGTCCGGCCTTGCTTGGACAAATGCTGGACTTGTAGGTGATCAGCAGGCATCACGCAACCCCTGTGGGGGCATTGGGCCAAGTGCGGACCGCTTCATGGGTCACCCCGCGCCCACAGGGTTCATTGCCAGCCCAGTGGGAGCGGGTTCCCAACACCGGCAATGCCGGTGCATACGTCTGAACTAGCAGTCCGGCTTGCCGGCAGTGAACTTCTTGGCCGGGTTCACCGCCGCCTTGAACTCTTTCAGGGCCTTGGAGCCGATCAGCAGTGGGTAGTTGAAGTGGCTGCGGTCGACCAAGTTGACCTCCACCGTACGTTTGACGTCACCCAGGCACAGCTCCAAATCGATCACTGGACGCTTGGAGACTTCCGGGACGTCCCCTTCTTCGTCCTCGTCTACGCGGTTCTTGATCTTGCTGATGCGCGACAGCTCATGTTCGTAGACCTTGCCGTCGGCGTTCTTGGTCGCCAGACGGAAACGCACCCACTCATTGCCATCGCGGGTGAACAGCTCGATGTCCTTGGCCGACAGCGAGGCGGTGTAGGCACCGGTGTCCATCTTGGCCTTGAGGGTTTCGCCAAGCTCCGGCAGGGCAATGTTCTCGTAGCGGCCATACAGGGTTGGCTCGGCGGCCATGACCGGAAGGGCGAGGATCGACAGCAGGGCAAGCAGTGATTTCACAGGTTAGGCTTCCTTGAGGTGGGACAGCACTTAGACTACCCGGGCACGATAGGTTCGTTGTCAAAGCTTATCCAACACAATGTGAAACATTTGTCCCAGTAATTGGCCAATGCGCATTTGGCGAAGGCCGGTGCCCCACTTATCATTGCCAACCGTTTTTATCCCACAACAAGAGTCTCTTTATGCGTCGCCTGCTCACCGGCATCCTCACCACTGTCCTGCTGCTGCTCAACACCCTGGTGTTGATCTGCCCGCTGATGGTGTTCGCCCTGCTCAAACTGGTGCTGCCGGGGCGTGGCCGCGACTATGCCTCTTGGGCGGTGATGTGGATCGCCGAGACCTGGTCGGAAATCGACAAGGCGATCTTCGCCCTGTGCATCCCGACACGTTGGGACATCCGCGGCATCGAGAAGCTGCGCCAGGACACCTCCTACCTGTGCGTGAGCAACCACCAGAGCTGGGTGGACATCCCGGCCCTGATCGAGAGCCTCAACCGCCGGGTGCCGTTCTTCAAGTTCTTCCTCAAGAAAGAGCTGATCTGGGTTCCGCTGCTGGGCCTGGCCTGGTGGGCGCTGGACTACCCCTTCATGAAGCGCTACAGCAAGGCTTTCCTGGACAAGCACCCGGAGCTCAAGGGCAAGGACCTGGAGATCACCAAGGCAGCCTGCGAGCTGTTCAAGCGCCAACCGGTGACCGTGGTCAACTACCTCGAAGGCACGCGCTTCAGCGAGGCCAAACGTCAGGCCCAGCAATCGCCCTACCAGCATCTGCTCAAGCCCAAGGCAGGTGGCGTGGCGTTCGTACTGGCCGCGCTGGGCGAGCAGCTCGACGCCCTGCTGGACGTCACCATCGTCTATCCCGGCAACAGGGCGCCGGGGTTCTGGGACCTGCTCAGCGGCAACATCAGCCGGGTGATCATCGACATCCGCGTGCGTGAACTGGACCCAGCGCTGTGCGCGGGTGATTACGAGAACGATCCGGCATTCCGCCAGACCGTGCAGGCTTGGGTGAACCAGCTGTGGGTCGAAAAGGACCAGCGCATCGAGCAGTTGCGCGCCGAAATGCGCTAAGAGGTGCGTGGCCTGGGCGGCCCTTGCCGAAGAGCAAGCCCGCGCCTACCGTGGGCTGTACACAATAAGATGCCGATTAAAATCCAGATTTATAATCGACATTAGCAACTCTTTGTTTGTCTTCACCTACCCAGGTGGATAAAAATCGATCAACGCACAACTACAAAAATGCTTGGATCGATCGATGGCCAAACAACCTCGCCCCGCTGCCGTGGCAGCTCCCGCCCAACTTCGCCGCGTCCTCGGGCTGCCCGCCCTGGTGTTCTTCGGCCTGGTGTACATGGTCCCGTTGACCATCTTCACCACCTACGGAATCGTCACCGAGATCACCGGGGGCCGCACCGCTGGCGCCTATCTGGTGACCCTGCTGGCAATGCTGTTCACCGCCACGTCCTACAGTTTCATGGTCAAGCGCTTCCCGGTGGCAGGCTCGGCCTACTCCTACACCAACTTGGCGTTCGGCCCCAACGTGGGCTTCCTGGCCGGCTGGTCGCTGCTGCTCGACTACCTGTTCATCCCGATGATCAATTACCTGCTCATCGGCCTGTTCTTGAACATCGCCTTCCCGGCCGTTCCGGCCTGGACCATCGTCCTGGCCTCGATCGCCCTGGTGACCGTGCTCAACGTGGTCGGCATCCATTCGGTGGCCAAGGCCAGCAACTTGATCGTCGGCGCGCAGATCGTCTTCATCGGAGTGTTCGTGGCCTTGTCCTACCAGTCGCTGGCAGGCCAGCCGGTTGACCTGCTCTCGCCGCTGCTGGGCGATGGCAGCCAGCCAGGCTTCGGTCACCTGATGGCCGGTGCAGCAGTGCTGTGCCTATCGTTCCTGGGCTTCGATGCGGTCTCGACGCTGGCCGAGGAAACCCGTGACGCCCGCCGCGACGTACCCCGCGCAATCATTCTCACCACCCTTGGCGCCGGCCTGCTGTTCACCCTGCTGGCCTATATCAGCCAACTGGTGCTGCCAGGCAGCACGTTCGCCAATGCCGATGCCGCGGCCAACGAAGTGATGTTCAAGGCTGGCGGCCAGTTCCTGGCCAACTTCTTCACCGCAGCCTTCGTCGCCGGCAGCCTGGGTTCGGCCCTAGCGTCCCAGGCGGCGGTGTCGCGCATTCTCTACACCATGGGCCGCGACAAGGTGCTGCCACAGCGCACCTTCGGCCAGCTGTCGCCGCGCTTCGGCACCCCGGTGTTCGCCATCGTGCTGGTGTCGGCGTTCTCGCTGCTGGCCCTGGTGATCGACCTGGCCACGTTGGCATCGCTGATCAGCTTCGGCGCCCTGGTGGCGTTCTCGGCCGTCAACCTGGCAGTGGTGCGCACCCACCTGATCAACGAGCGCACCCACCGCAACCTCAAGGGCCTGGCGTGCTATGGCGTGGTGCCGCTGGTCGGTCTGGGCCTGACCCTGTGGCTGTGGACCAGCCTGTCGGCGCTGACCTTGGTGATCGGCCTGTGCTGGTTCGCCCTGGGCCTGGCTTATCTGGCAGTGCTCACCTCCGGCTTCCGCCGCCCGATGCGCCTGGTGGATTTCTCCGAAGCGGCCTGATGCGCCACTGCCCTTTGGGGGAGCGGATCTTACCGGCGACAAGGTGGTGAATCGGCCGTCGTATTCGCGGGTAAACCCGATCCCATAGGGCCGACGGTGACCTTATGGGAGCGGGTTCATCCACGAAGCAAACGCCTCGGTAGAGGGCACGGGCTCAGCCCGTGTACACCCATGAAGAAAGCTCAAACAGACGGAACGGCCGCTGGCGCCGCAGGGGTCATCCACAGGCTTCCCAGATTCTGCAACAGCGACCCGGCAAGGCCCTGCTGGCCCAGGTACTGAAGGATCAGCGGGGCAAACTGGCCGATCATGTTCGTATCCATGCCCAGCAACCTGAAGGCGTTATCCAGGTCGCTGCGGTTCTCGACGTTGCCCAACGCATTGCTCAAAGGCGATGGGCTCTCGCTGCTCTTGCCGAGCAACTCACCCAGACCGCTCAGCCCACCCAGGGCGTTGGCGCCGGAAAGCAGGTCCAGGCCGGGCACGGCCTGGGTCAGCTGGCCATAGTCGGCCTCGCTCAGGTTGTTGCGCGCCAGCCCCAGCATCGCACCGGCGCCGCCAATGGCCTGTTCAGGGGTGATCTTCAGCTCGCTACCCAAGGTATTGAGCAGGTTGGCCTGGCCCGCTGGAGCCTGTACCTGACCCTGTTGAGTTGAATTCTGGTTCTGCATCGCCGACACGGCATTGGCCGCATCGCTCAAATTGAAGGCGAACACCGGGCTTGCGGCCAGGGTCATCAGGGTTGCCAGGGTGAATGCTTTCATCGGGAGGGACCTCGTCGGCCGGGATGGCCGGGGAAACGAGGCATTGGACTGGAGCTGCAGGGGTTTGTTCCAGGCCGGTTATCGGCCTGCCGAAGCCTTGTGACTGAAGCCGCTTAAAGCACAACGCCCCCGCAGGGGCGTTGAGTCTGAAGGTTAAGCCGCGCCCCACATCTTGTGAGGGTCGATCACGAACTTCTTCGGTACGCCTGCATCGAACTCGCCGTAGCCTTGCGGCGCTTGGTCCAGGTTGATCACCTGCACGCCAACCACTTCGGCGATGTTGATACGGTCCCACATGATCGCCTGCATCAGCTGGCGGTTGTACTTCATGGTCGGGGTCTGGCCAGTGTGGAAGCTGTGCGATTTCGCCCAGCCCAGGCCGAAGCGGATGCTCAGTGCACCGATCTTGGCGGCGGCATCGACCGCGCCCGGGTCTTCGGTCACGTACAGGCCTGGAATACCGATGTTGCCGGCAACGCGGGTCACCTGCATCAGGGAGTTCAAGACGGTAGCCGGCGCCTCATGCTTGGCACCTTCATGGCCATGGCCACGGGCTTCGAAGCCGACGGCGTCGATGGCACAGTCCACTTCCGGTTCACCGAGGATATCGACAATCTGCTCGTGCAGCGGGGTGTCCTTGGACAGGTCGACCACTTCGAAGCCCTGGGCCTTGGCATGGGCCAGGCGAGCAGGGTTCAGGTCACCGACGATGACGCAGGCCGCGCCCAGCAGGCGCGCCGAGGCAGCGGCGGCCAAACCGACCGGGCCGGCACCAGCCACGTAGACGGTGCTGCCTGGGCCGACGCCGGCAGTCACGGCGCCGTGGTAACCGGTTGGCAGGATATCGGACAAGCAAGTCAGGTCACGGATCTTCGCCATGGCCTTGTCGCGATCGGGCAGTTTCAGCAAGTTGAAGTCAGCGTACGGCACCAGCACGTATTCGGCCTGGCCGCCGGTCCAGTCGCCCATGTCGACATAACCGTAGGCACCACCGGCGCGGGCCGGGTTGACGGTGAGGCAGACACCGGTGTGCATCTCTTTGCAGGAACGGCAACGACCGCAGGCGACGTTGAACGGAACGGATACCAGGTCGCCGATCTGCAGGCGTTCGACATCGCGGCCCTTCTCGACGATTTCACCCGTGATTTCGTGGCCGAGGACCAGGCCGACCTGGGCGGTGGTACGGCCACGGACCATGTGCTGGTCGGAGCCGCAGATGTTGGTGGAGACCACCTTCAGGATCACGCCGTGCTCGATTTTCTTGCCGCGTGGGTCCTGCATTTTGGGGTAGTCAATCTTCTGCACCTCGACCTTACCGGCACCGAGATACACCACTCCACGATTACCAGACATGCTCTTACCTCGCTTGATTTGTATTTATGCAGCGGTGGAAAGCGCCGCCTTCCGTGGGCGGCATGTGTTACTGGAATGCAGGGAATTGTGGGCCTGATACAACTTGTCGCAGTGACTGGAAGCGACAGAGGATTGCCTGTTAACGGCAGGTTAAAAAGGGTGAATCCATTCGCGGGTAAGCCCGCCCCCACACAAGGCTACGCAGAACCTTTGGGAGCGCGCTTACCCGCGAACAAGACAATGAGGACTGTCAGAGCACCACGGTGCGATTGGCGTTGAGGAACACCCGGCGCTCGATGTGGTACCCCACCGCCCGCGCCAGGGTCAGGCACTCGATGTCGCGCCCCTTGGCGATCAGGTCTTCTGGGTAGTGACTGTGGTCCACCACCTCCACGCCCTGGGCGATGATCGGGCCTTCGTCCAGGTCGTTGTTGATGTAGTGGGCCGTGGCGCCGACCATCTTCACGCCCTTGTTGTAGGCCTGGTGGTACGGTTTGGCGCCCTTGAAGCCGGGCAGCAAGGAGTGGTGGATGTTGATCGCCCAGCCGTCCAGGCGGCGGCACAGCTCAGGCGACAGCACCTGCATGTAGCGGGCGAGAATCACCAGCTCCGCGCCGGTCTCCTCGATCACCTGCAGCACCTTGCGCTCCTGGGCAGGTTTGTCCTTGGGGTCCAGGGCAAAGTGGTAGTAAGGGATCTTGTGCCACTGCGCCAGGGGCTCGAGGTCGGGGTGGTTGGACACCACCGCCACCACGTCCATGGCCAATTGGCCGATGCGCTGGCGATACAGCAGGTCGTTGAGGCAGTGGTCGGCCTTGGACACCATGATCACCACCTTGGGGCGGTGATTGGGCGCGGTCAGCTCGAAGGTCATGCCGAAGGCGTCACTGCGCTCGGCAAGGCCGGCCCGGAAGCCCGCCTCGTCGAAGTCGTCCGGCTGGCGGAACTCCACGCGAATGAAGAACCGCCCCGAGAGCCGGTCGTCGAAGGAGTGGTGCTCCGTGACGTAGCAGCGCTGCTCGTAGAGGTAACGCGTCACTACGTCGACGGTGCCGAGCATGCTCGGGCAGTCGGCAGTGAGAATCCAAGTGTCCGGTGCCCGACTCATGCGTGTTCTCCTTTTTAAGCCTCGATGGCCAGGCCGTACTCGGCCGAAGCGTCCTGCAGCCACAGCCACCAGTAATCGGAGAAGCTGCGGCGGATCACCAGTTCCCAAGTGTCTTCGGCAGTGCGGCGAATCACCAGTTGCGACTTGGCGAACACGGTGCCGACGGCCTTGCCGACCGGGAAGTTGTTCGGGTGTACATCATAGCTGGTGGATTTCATCAGCACGTCGCGTACGTTGGGGCCGCGCAGCTCGAGCAGCGTTTGCCCGCCGCTGACGTTGACCACCTGAATGTGCTGGCCTTCGAGGGCCTCGCGCAGCTTCTGCTCGATGGCGAACTCCTGACCGCCCGGGACGATCAGCAGCCACTCATCCGGTCCGACCCACTGCAGCGACATCTCGTCGTTGGCGACCACGGTCAGGGCGACCGGCAGTTCCAGGCCCAGAGCCTTCTTCACGCCTGCGGCGAAGGCGGCGTCGTGGCCGTCGCCACGGATCGTCAGGTGGCCGAGGAATTTGTGCTCGCGCAGGGTCACGCCTGCGTTCTTGCGGCCCTTGCCGACCAGGCTGGCCAGGTCAGCGTGGTGCAGTGGCGACTCGGCCCGGGCGTTGGAGCCCGGATTTTGCTGGAAGACGTTGATTACGCTCATTTCTTACCTGCCTTGAATTCTGTTGTGCCGAACGGCGCTGGATCTGGGAGAGCGGGCTTGCCCGCGAATGGGCCGGTGAGGCCAACATCGCATTCGCGGGTACCCCGCCTCCACAAGCTCCAGCACTGCCTTGCGGGGGCCTTAGACGTTCTGCCGCTCACCCTTCGGATCGAAGAACACCGAAGACACGATCTCTGCCTCGATCACGCTGCCGTCAGCCTGCGGCGAGTAGACACGCTCGCCCATACGCTTGAGGCCGCCTTTGACCACACCCATGGCGAACGAATAGCCCAGGGAGTTGGAGGCATAGCTGGAGGTCACGTGACCGACCATGTCCATCGGGATCGGCTGGTTCGGGTCGAACACCAGCTGGGCGCCTTCGGGCAGCCACTTGGTCGGGTCGACAGGCTTGAGGCCCACCAGTTGCTTGCGGTCTTCGCGCAGGCAGTCCGAACGGGTCATGCCGCGTGCGCCGATCCAGGAGAACGGCTTGTTGCGACCGACACACCAGCCCATGTTCAGGTCGTCCGGGTTCATCGAGCCGTCGGTGTCCTGACCGACGATGATGAAGCCCTTCTCGGCGCGCAGTACGTGCATGGTCTCGGTGCCGTACGGGGTCAGGTTGTACTTCTTGCCCGCCTCGACGATCTGCTCCAGCACGCCCATGGCGTAGTTGGCCTGGACGTTGATCTCGTACGACAGCTCACCGGTGAACGAGATACGGAACACCCGGGCCGGCACACCGCCGACCAGACCTTCCTTCCAGCTCATGAACGGGAAGGCTTCTTTGTCCAGGTCGATGTCGGTCAGCTCGGCCAGCAGCTTGCGGCTGTTGGGGCCCGACAGGGTCATGGTGGCCCAGTGGTCGGTCACGGAGGTGAAGTACACCTTCAGGTCCGGCCATTCGGTCTGGTGGTACAGCTCCAGCCACTGCAATACGCGGGCAGCGCCGCCGGTGGTGGTGGTCATGATGAAGTGGTTGTCGCCGACGCAGGCGGTCACGCCGTCGTCGAAGACCATGCCGTCTTCTTTACACATCAGGCCGTAACGGGCCTTGCCCACATCGAGCTTGGTCCAGGCATTGGTGTAAACGCGGTTGAGGAACTCACGCGCATCCGGGCCCTGGATGTCGATCTTGCCCAGGGTCGAGGCATCGAGCAGGCCCACGCTGTCACGCACGGCCTTGCACTCACGCTCCACGGCGGCATGGATGTCTTCGCCGGCTTTAGGGAAGTACCACGGACGCTTCCACTGGCCAACGTCTTCGAACTCGGCGCCGTTCTTCAAGTGCCAGGCGTGCAACGCGGTGAAGCGTACCGGTTCGAACAGGTGGCCACAGTGACGGCCCGCTACCGCGCCGAAGGTCACCGGCGTGTAGTTGGGGCGGAACATGGTGGTACCCATCTGCGGGATGGTGATACCCATCGAGCGCGCAGCGATGGCCAGACCGTTGATGTTGCCCAGTTTGCCCTGGTCAGTACCGAAGCCCAGCGCGGTGTAGCGTTTCACGTGCTCGACCGACTCGAAGCCTTCGCGGGTAGCCAGTTCGATGGCGGCCGCGGTGACGTCGTTCTGCTGGTCGACGAACTGCTTCGGCGCACGGGCAGTGCCTTTGTCGTGCGGCACCTGGAACAGCGCCACGGTGGCCTCTTCCTTGCGGGCAACGACTTTCGGCAGGGTGCCGACGGTCGCCTTGAAGCCTGCTTCGGTGGCTGCCTGAACGCCGCCTTCGAAACCATCGGCAATCGCGTCGCCGAGCGGATAGACGCCATTCACGCCACCCACGCAGACACGTTTCTGAGGCGCATCGCCCGGCACGAAGCCGAGGATGTCGTCACGCCAGATCGGACGACCGCCCAGGTGCGAGGCCAGGTGAACCACCGGGCTGTAGCCACCGGAGCTGCCGATCAGGTCGCACTCGAGCCATTCGCCTGGGCTGGTGACCTTATGCGCCACGGCATCGATCGCAGCGACGCGGGCGCCGGTTACGTGCTTGGTGCCCTTGGCCTCGATCACGGCGCTGGAGGTCAGGATGCGGATGCCCTTGGCGCGCGCTTCCTCGACCAGCGAGCCGCGCGGGTTGTGGCGCGCATCAGCGATGGCGACCACTTGCAGGCCGGCGTCGTGCCAGTCCAGAGCGGTGCGATAGGCGTGATCGTTGTTGGTCGACAGCACCAGCTTGCGGCCCGGTGCCACGCCGTAACGGCGCACGTACACCGAGATGGCGCCGGCGAGCATGTTGCCCGGCACGTCGTTGTTGCCGTACACCAGCGGACGCTCGTGGGTACCGGTGGCCAGTACCACACGCTTGGCACGCACGCGGTGGACGCGATGACGGACCTGGCCGATCGGGGCGCGGTCACCGAGGTGGTCGGTCATGCGCTCATGGATGGTCAGGAAGTTGTGGTCGTGGTAGCCGTTGACCGTGGCGCGAGGCAGCAGGGTCACTTCCGGCAGCGATTGCAGCTCGGCGACGACGGCAGCAACCCAGTCCGCGGCAGGCTTGCCGTCGAGGGTTTCGCGGGTGTCGAGCAGGCTGCCGCCGAACTCTTCCTGTTCATCGGCGACGATCACGCGGGCGCCGCTGCGACCGGCGGCCAGGGCCGCGGCCAGGCCAGCAGGGCCGGCACCGACGATCAGCACGTCGCAGTGCTGGTTCATGTAGTCGTAGCTGTCCGGGTCGTTCTGCAACGGAGCACGGCCAAGGCCTGCCGCTTTACGGATGTACTTCTCGTAAGTCATCCAGAACGACTTGGGATACATGAAGGTCTTGTAGTAGAACCCGGGCGGCATCATGCTGCCGCCGACCTTGCCAAGGATGCCCATGACGTCGTTGTTGACGTTCGGCCAGCCGTTGGTGCTGGTGGCAACCAGGCCCGAGTACAGGGCTTGCTGGGTGGCGCGCACGTTCGGCACCTGGGTGGCCTCGCTCGAGCCCAGCTGCAGGATGGCGTTCGGCTCTTCCGGGCCTGCGGCGACGATGCCGCGAGGACGCGAGTACTTGAAGCTGCGACCGACGATGTCGACGCCGTTGGCCAGCAGCGCAGCGGCCAGGCTGTCACCGGCATAACCCTGGTAGGTCTTGCCGTTGAAGGTGAAGTTCAGGACCTTGCTGCGATCGATGCGACCGCCGCTGGCGAGGCGATAGACCTGGCTCATACTTTTTCTCCCTGGCCTTTGACGGCCGACTGCGCGGGGTTCAGCTTGTTCGCGGTGACCTGCGGCTTCTCGCCGATCTTGTAGGTTTCCAGGATCTCGTAGGTCTCGGTGTTACGCGTGACGTTGAAGTACTGGCGGCAGCCGGCAACGTGGTCCCACAGTTCATGGTGAATACCGCGCAGGTTGTCGCGGAAGAACATGTAGGTACCCCATTCCTCGTCGGTGCAGGCGCTAGGGTCCAGCGGACGGGCGATGTGCGCCTGGCCGGAGGAGTGGAACTCTTCTTCGGAGCGCAGCTCGCCGCAGTGGGGACAGAAAATATGCAACATGACGAATTGTCTCCGATTAGTGGGCGACGGCCGCGGCGCCGTGTTCGTCGATCAGCGCGCCGGTGTAGAAGCGATCGATCGAGAACGGCTTGGCCAATGGGTGCATCTCGCCTTTGGCAAGGCTCGCGGCGAAGACGTTGCCCGAACCCGGGGTCGCCTTGAAGCCGCCGGTACCCCAGCCGCAGTTGAAGAACAGGTTTTTCACAGGGGTCTTGGAGATGATCGGGCACGCGTCCGGGCAGGTGTCGACGATGCCGCCCCACTGACGGTTCATGCGCACGCGCGAGAGGATCGGGAACATCTCGACGATCGCCTGCATGGTGTGCTCGATGATCGGGTACGAACCGCGCTGGCCGTAACCGACCCAGCCGTCGATACCGGCGCCGATGACCAGGTCGCCTTTGTCGGACTGGCTGATGTAGCCGTGCACGGCGTTGGACATGATCACGCTGTCGATGATCGGCTTGATCGGCTCCGATACCAGCGCCTGCAACGGGTGCGATTCCAGCGGCAGACGGAAGCCGGCCAACTTGGCCATGTGACCGGAGTTACCGGCGGTGACCACACCGACGCGCTTGGCGCCAATGAAGCCCTTGTTGGTTTCCACGCCGATGACCGCGCCGTTTTCCTTGCGGAAGCCGATCACTTCGGTCTGCTGGATGAGATCGACGCCCAGGGCGTCGGCGGCACGGGCGTAGCCCCAGGCCACGGCATCGTGACGGGCCACGCCGCCACGGCGCTGGACGGTCGCACCGAGGATCGGGTAGCGGGTGTTCTTCGAGCAGTCCAGGTACGGGATTTCGGCGGCGACCTGCTCGGTATTGAGCAGCTCACCGTCCACGCCATTGAGGCGGTTGGCGTTGACCCGACGCTCGGAATCGCGGATGTCCTGCAGGGTGTGGCACAGGTTGTACACACCACGCTGGGAGAACATCACGTTGTAGTTGATGTCCTGGGACAGGCCTTCCCACAGCTTCATGGCGTGTTCGTACAGCTTGGCCGACTCGTCCCACAGGTAGTTGGAACGCACGATGGTGGTGTTACGGGCGGTGTTGCCGCCGCCCAGGTAACCCTTCTCGATCACCGCGACGTTGGTGATGCCGTGCTCCTTGGCCAGGTAGTAGGCCGTGGCCAGGCCATGGCCGCCACCGCCGACGATGACCACGTCGTACACCTTCTTCGGCGTCGGCGTGCGCCACATGCGCTGCCAGTTCTCGTGGTGGCTGAGGGAGTGTTTGAAAAGGCCGAAGCCCGAATAGCGTTGCATGGTTGGTTACTCCACTCAGCGGTAGACCGGGAAATCCGCGCACAGGGCGGCGACGTTCTTGGCAACGTCGGCTTCGACGTCGGCATCACCCAGGTTGTCCAGCACATCGCAGATCCAGCCAGCCAGGGCAACGCACTGGGCTTCCTTGAAGCCACGGGTGGTGACGGCCGGGGTACCGATGCGCAGGCCCGAGGTGACGAACGGCGACTGCGGGTCGTTAGGTACGGCGTTCTTGTTGACGGTGATATGGGCGCGACCCAGGGCGGCGTCGGCGTCTTTGCCGGTCAGGCCCTGACGGATCAGGCTGACCAGGAACAGGTGGTTGTCGGTGCCGCCGGAAACCACGTCGTAGCCGCGGTCGATGAACACCTTGGCCATGGCTTGGGCGTTGGCGATGACCTGCTTCTGATAGGTCTTGAATTCAGGCTCCAGCGCCTCCTTGAAGCACACGGCCTTGGCAGCGATCACGTGCATCAGCGGGCCACCCTGGGCGCCCGGGAAAACGGCAGCGTTGAGCTTCTTCTCGATCTCTTCGTTGGACTTGGCCAGGATCAGGCCGCCACGCGGACCACGCAGGGTCTTGTGGGTGGTGGTGGTGACCACGTCGGCGAACGGAATCGGGTTCGGGTACAGGCCAGCGGCAACCAGGCCGGCAACGTGGGCCATGTCGACGAACAGCAGTGCGCCCACTTTGTCGGCGATGGCGCGGAACCGTGGGAAATCCAGGGTCTTGGAGTAGGCGGAGAAGCCGGCGACGATCATCTTCGGCTTGTGCTCGACCGCCAGGCGCTCGACTTCGTCGTAGTCGATCAGGCCGGTGGTGTTGTCGATGCCGTACTGGACCGCGTTGTACAGCTTGCCCGAGGACGACACCTTGGCGCCGTGGGTCAGGTGACCGCCATGGGCCAGGCTCATGCCCAGGATGGTGTCGCCGGGCTGCAGCAGG
This sequence comes from Pseudomonas sp. CK-NBRI-02, assembly GCF_008124495.1. Taxonomy (NCBI): domain Bacteria; kingdom Pseudomonadati; phylum Pseudomonadota; class Gammaproteobacteria; order Pseudomonadales; family Pseudomonadaceae; genus Pseudomonas; species Pseudomonas sp. CK-NBRI-02. The sequence goes on from NZ_VSJH01000008.1 coordinate 134,139, forward strand.
GCCAGGTAGACGGCGCTGTTGGCGGAGGAGCCGGAGTGCGGCTGGACGTTGGCGTAGTCGGCGCCGAACAGCTGCTTGGCGCGCTCGATCGCCAGCGCCTCGACCTTGTCGACGTACTCGCAGCCACCGTAATAGCGCTTGCCTGGGTAGCCTTCGGCGTACTTGTTGGTCAGGCCGCTGCCCTGGGCCTGCATGACGCGCTTGCTGGTGTAGTTCTCCGAGGCGATCAGCTCGATGTGATCTTCCTGGCGCTGTTCTTCGGCATTCATCGCCGCCAGCAGTGCGTCGTCGTAACCCTGGATCTGGTCTTGCTTGCTGAACATCTTGTTTCTCCCGGCAGCGATCATTTCTTGTCTTGAGGCACTGTGGCCCTTTGAGGCGATGGTATGACCGGCGAGGGCGACTCAGATGCCTGCGCACGCCTTGCAATGGCGCGTTTACGACATTCGCATCTGCCTGGTGCCTGTGCGGGCCCCTTCGCGGGTAAACCCGCTCCTACAGGGGCTGTGCAATCCCTGTGGTAGCGGGTTTACCCGCGAAGAAGCCCGCAAGATCAATACAGCCAGTTGCTCGAACAGGCCTTGTATAGGCAACCGCTGAATCGATGGTTTAGAGTGCGGATCTGCGTCGTAAAAAGGACAGATGTCATGACTGATAACAGCCAACAATTCGCCAGCGACAACTATTCCGGCATCTGCCCCGAAGCCTGGGCCGCGATGGAAAAAGCCAACCTGGGCCACGAGCGCGCCTATGGCGACGACCAATGGACCGAACGTGCCGCCGAGTATTTCCGCGAGCTGTTCGAAACCGACTGCGAGGTGTTCTTCGCCTTCAACGGCACCGCCGCCAACTCCCTGGCCCTGGCCTCCCTGTGCCAGAGCTACCACAGCGTCATCTGCTCCGAGACCGCCCACGTCGAGACCGACGAGTGCGGTGCGCCGGAGTTCTTCTCCAACGGCTCCAAGCTGCTCACCGCACGCAGTGTAGACGGCAAGCTGACGCCCGAATCGATCCGCGAAGTCGCGCTCAAGCGCCAGGACATCCACTACCCCAAGCCACGCGTGGTGACCATCACCCAGGCCACCGAAGTGGGCACGGTGTACAACCCCGACGAGCTGCGGGCGATCAGCGCCACCTGCAAGGAGCTGGGGCTGAACCTGCACATGGACGGCGCCCGCTTTTCCAACGCCTGCGCTTCCCTGGGCTGCACACCGGCGGAGCTGACCTGGAAGGCCGGGGTGGATGTGCTGTGCTTCGGCGGTACCAAGAACGGCATGGCCGTGGGCGAGGCGATCCTGTTCTTCAACCGCGCCCTGGCCGATGACTTCGATTACCGCTGCAAACAGGCGGGCCAGCTGGCGTCGAAGATGCGTTTTCTCTCCGCGCCCTGGGTCGGCCTGCTCGAAGACGGCGCCTGGCTGCGCTATGGCCGCCACGCCAACCATTGCGCACAACTGCTGGCCTCGCTGGTGAGCGACCTGCCGGGCGTGGAGCTGATGTTCCCGGTGCAGGCCAACGGCGTGTTCCTGCAAATGCCGGAAGCCGCGTTGGAGGCGCTGCGCGCCAAGGGTTGGCGCTTCTACACCTTCATCGGCAGCGGTGGCGCGCGGTTCATGTGCTCGTGGGATACGCAAGAAGCGCGAGTGCGTGAACTGGCGCAGGACATCCGCGCCGTCGTCGGCGCCTGATGTCCGCGGGTAAATCGGAGCGGCGGTTGGGCGCCCCGATTTACCCGCGAAGCGTCCAACACCGACCTAGAGCTTGAACCCGCCCATCTGCCGCGCCAGGTCATCGGCCAGGCCACGCAACGCCTGGCACTCGTCCCGACAGGCCTGCACTTCGGCCGCCGTCTCCCGGGCCAGGTCGGAAATCCCCTGCACAGTCCGGTTGATCTCCTCGGTCACCGCCGACTGCTCTTCGGTCGCCGTGGCTACTTGATGGTTCATGTCGCTGATGTGCTCCACCTGATCGGTGATCGCCCCCAGCGAGGCACCGGTGCGCTGGCTGGACTCTACCCCGCCCCCGGTCGCCTGCTGCCCGGCATTCATTGACGCCACAGCGGTGCCTGCGCCTTGCTTGAGGCGCTGGATCATCTGTTGCACCTCGTCGGTGGACACCTGAGTACGCCGCGCCAGCGTGCGCACTTCATCGGCGACCACGGCAAAGCCGCGCCCCATTTCACCCGCTCGCGCCGCCTCGATGGCCGCATTGAGGGCCAACAGGTTGGTCTGTTCGGAAATACTGCGGATCACGGCCAAGACCTCGTCGATCGAGGCGACTTCGTCGGCCAGCTGGCTCACCGCCTCCGCCGCCCGGCTGATTTCCCCGGACATGCCTTCGATGCTGTGGATCGACCGGCGCACCACCTCGCGCGCCTGCAGGGCCTCGTCGCGCGCCGACTGCGAGGCATGGGCGGCATTGCCGGCGTTCTGCGCGATGTCCTGCACGGTCAGTCCCATTTCGTGCACGGCGGTGGCGACCATTTCGGTCATCTCCTGCTGGCGGCTGGAACGGTCGGCGGTGTTGTCCACCACGCGGGTCACCTGCTCGACCGACCGGTGCAGGCGCTCGGTGGTGCGCAGCACCTCGCCGATCAGCACCCGCTGGCTGTCGAGGAACCGATTGAACCCGCGGGCCAGGTCGCCCAGCTCGTCCTCACGCGTATCGTCCAGCCGCTGACTGAGGTCGCCAGCCCCGCTGCCGATCTGGGTCAGCGCCGTGGTCACCTGGCGGATCGGACGTACCAGCCCACGCGCCAGCAACACCACCAACAGCAACGACACTAACGCCACCGCGCCACCGATCAGGCTGGTCAGCCACACCGCTTCGTGCATCTGTGCGTAGATTTCGTCTTCCGGCACCTCGGCCACCAACGTCCAGTTCAGATCGCGAAGCGGTAGGCCCAGCGCAAGAAACGCTTCGCCGTCGCGGCTGAAACGCACCTTGCGCAGGCCTTCACCCTTACCCAACACGGCTTGGGTCGCCTGCTCGCCGACCTGCTCGGCCAACTGGCGCTTGCCGCTGAATTCGTGATCCGGGTGGACCTGGATCAGGCCGTCGTTGCGCACCAGGAACACCCGCCCGCGATCACCGAAACTAAAGTCATGGATCAGTTTCGACAACGCCGTCATGCGCAGACCCATACCCGCCACGCCCACCAGCTGTCCGTCTTTTTCGACCCGGTAATCGATGAACAGCGCCAGCTCCCCGGTGGAGCCATCGATGTCGATATTGATCAGGCGTTCGGCGCCGCTGTCGATGTAGCCGTAGAACCATTTGTCCTTCGGGTTATCGCGGCTGAGGGTGCGATCCAGGCCTTTCTCGTTGTAGTAGTGGCCGGTCGCCGTGGAGGCGAACAATGTCGTGAAGGCCTGGTTGCGCTGTTTGGCAGCCTCCAGGTACTCGAGAAAACGGGGGGCTTGGGCGGGGTCTTCGCCGGCTGCGAGCCAATCACGCAGCAGCGTGTTGCCGGCAATGTCGGCCGCCGCCACCAGCGGCTTGCCGAGCATGCGCTCGATGTCGTTGCGGATCGCTTCGACGCTGGCCGGCAGTGCCGTATCCACCAGGTAACGTTCGGTCAGGCGGTTGACCGCCTCGGTATACACCCCTACCACCACCAGGATGCTCGCCAGCAGGGCTGCGCCCATGCTCGCAATCAACTGCCACTGGATACTCCGCCGCCAGATCCGCATGCCCCAACTCCCCAATCATTATTATTTTGGGTGATTGTATACACTTACGTATCCGGTTATTCCAGTGATCTAAAACAATGTCCACGACCCGTGGCGCGTCGTTTTTGCCGCAAGATCCGATGCTAAAGCGACTGGCGCGGTGGCGGGCGAACACGCTCGCACGCGCCCGGCTCACTTCGAATCCTGGGATGACGCCAGACGGTGGCGCGGGTTTACCCGCGAATGCGATGCGAAACTCACCGATGCATTCGCGGCAAACCCGAGGTCAGGCAATTACTGTTCGGCGATGGTCCGAACGATAGCGTCCACCGTGGCGTCGATCTGCGCCTGGGTCCGCTCGAGGGTCTGCTGATGTTCCTTTTGCAACTCGACCTGCTTGGAACACAGATTCAGGGCTGCCAGCACCAGCAGCTTGTCACCGATCAGGGTGGGGTATTGACGCTTGGTTTCGGCCAAGGCGGTGTTGAGCATCCGCACGGCTTGCGCCAGGGTCTCTTCCTGGCCTTGGGGCGCCTTGATCGAATAGTCGTTGCCCAGAATGGACACGACATTGATCGGCTGCGCTTGCAGTCTCATGCGTTGACGACACCTGCGCTGGCGCGCTCTACCAGCGCCTGGATACGGGCCGCGGTGGCGCCGTGCTTCTCTTCCTGCTCCAGCAGCGACAGCTGCAGGGTTTCATTCTCTTCCTTGGCCTGGGCCAGTTCCTGGCCGAGGGCGGTGTTCTGCTCGGTGAGTTGAGCGTTTTTCTGCATCAGGTCGTTGACCAGTTGCTCGAGTTGATTCAGGGAAGCTTCCAACATGGGGGTCTATCTCGGGTTGTTGCAAAGGGCGCACACGATAAAGAAAAGCGCGCGTCCTCGCCATTAAATATCGGGACACAAAGGCTTTAGCCTGGGCAGATTGACAGGCCTGGGCCGGGCTTGTTCCGACCTGGGTCAACCACCTGTCCGGAAACTCGATAGCAGGCTCACAATTTCATTCAAGCGCGGCCCGTTTCTACCGATAACCCGAGCAGGTCACATTCTGTCGCAGGGAACGCGCATTTTATTCCTTGCCCGGATTACAACCCATGTCCCTACGCAATATGAACATTGCCCCGCGTGCGCTGTTGGGCTTTGCCCTGATCGGCGCGCTGATGCTTGGCCTTGGCACCTTCTCCCTCATCCAGATGGGCAACATCCGCCAGGCTGGCCTGGCCATCGAAGCGGTGAGCGTGCCCAGCATCAAGACGCTCGATGAACTGGCCCTGCTCAACCTGCGCATGCGCACCCTCGCCTACCGCCTGGTGCTCAACCGCGACCCACAGTTCCAGCAAGACACCCAACGCCAGATGGACGAGCGCAACGCGCAGATCGACAAGATACGCGCTACCTACCGCACGCTGGTCGAAGGCCCTCAGGAACAAGCCGCCTTCGATCGCTACAACCAACTGCTGGGCCAGTACCGCCAGCTAGAAGCGCGCATGCGCAGCTTCAGCCAGGCCAATCGCGTGGAAGAGCTGCAAAATCTGATCAACCGCGAGCTGTTCGAAAATGCCGAGCAGATCAACCAAGCCATGGCGGACCTGGTGCGCATCAACACCGACCAGACCCGAGCCACCAATGCCAGAGCCGCCAGCCAATATGACACCGCCTTCACCCTGGTCATCGGCCTGCTGGTGGCCGCTACCGTGCTGACCCTGCTGTGCGCCTTCCTGTTGACCCGCAGCATCGTCAAGCCGATCGATGAAGCGCTCAAGGCCGCCGAACAGGTCGCCGACGGTGACTTGACCCAAGTGATCCGCGCCGAGGGCAACGACGAAGCCGCCCGCCTGCTGCGCGCCATGGCGCGGATGCAGGACAAGCTGCGCGACACCCTGCAACTGATCGCAGGCTCGGCTACCCAGCTGGCCTCGGCCGCCGAGGAGCTCAACTGCGTCACCGACGAAAGCGCTCGAGGCCTGCAGCAACAGAACAACGAGATCGAACAAGCCGCCACCGCAGTCACCGAAATGACCAGCGCGGTGGAAGAAGTGGCGCGCAATGCCGTGAGCACCTCCGAAGCCTCCAGCGAGGCCAGCCGTTCGGCGGGCGATGGACGCGATCTGGTGCTGGAGACGGTGGGCGCCATCGAGCGCATGAGCAGCGATGTGCAAGCCACCGCGACACTGGTCACCCGTCTGGCATCCCAGTCCCGGGATATCGGCAAGGTCCTGGATGTGATCCGTGGCCTGGCCGATCAGACCAACCTGCTGGCACTCAATGCCGCGATCGAAGCCGCCCGTGCCGGCGAGGCTGGCCGGGGCTTTGCCGTGGTGGCTGACGAGGTACGGGCCCTGGCCCACCGCACCCAGCAGTCGACCAGCGAGATCGAACGGATGATCGCCAGCATTCAGGGCGGGACCGAAGAAGCGGTCACGTCGATGCGCACCAGCACCGAACGTGCCGAATCGACCCTTAACATCGCCCGTGGTGCCGGCCTGGCACTGGACAGCATCGCCAGCGCGGTGGCGCAGATCAACGAGCGCAACCTGGTGATCGCCAGCGCCGCCGAAGAGCAGGCCCAGGTGGCTCGGGAGGTGGACCGCAACCTGGTGAACATCAATGATCTGTCGGTGCAGAGCGCGACCGGGGCACATCAGACCAGCGTGGCCAGCGCCGACCTTTCCCGTCTGGCGGTGGACCTCAACGGCCTGGTGGCGCGTTTTCGCACTTGATGAATACATTCGCGGCGGTTCGACGCCTCGATAAACCCGCTCCCACAGGTTCTGCATCGACCTGCTGGAGCGGGTTCACCCGCAAAATGTAGGAATGGGCTGGATCAGTAGTCGATCCGCACATCCCCTTGCGGGACACTGCAGCACGACAAGATGTAGCCTTCGGCTTCGTCTTCCTCGGTGATGCCGCCGTTGTGGTCCATGACCACTTCGCCGCCGAGCTTGAGTACCTTGCAGGTACCGCAGATGCCCATGCCGCAGGCCTTGGGGATCATCAGCCCGACCTTCGCCGCAGCCGCATGCACCGTCTCGCCCGGGGCGATACGGATGCTCTTGTCGCTGCCGACGAACTCCACCAGGTTGAGGTCGGCCGCGTCGAGTTCCTCGGCCGCCTCGGCCGCCTGCTCGGCATGTTCCACAGCATCGGCCTTGGCCTCTGCCGGGGTCGCGCCAAACGACTCTTCGTGGTAGTTGCGCATGTCGAAGCCCACCGCCTCGAGCATGCGCTTGACCGCGTTCATGTAAGGCGTCGGGCCGCAGCAGAAGACCACCCGCTCCATGTAGTCAGGCGCGATCAGCTCCATCAGGCGCTGATTCAGGTAGCCACGGTAGCCCGACCAGGGCTCGCCCAGACCGTGCTTCTCGCAAATGATGTGCAGACTGAAATTGGGGATCCGCGAGGCCATCTGGTCCAGTTCGCGGTGATAGATGATGTCCTTCGGCGAACGGGCGCTATGGACGAAGACCATGTCGACATTGCCATTGGTGTCGTAGAACCAACGGGCCATGGACATCACGGGGGTGATACCGACACCGCCGGAGAGGTACAGCACCTTCGGCGCCGGGAAGTCGATGGCGTTGAACAGCCCCACCGGTCCGTGCACCGCCAGCTCGAAGCCCTCGTGCATGTTGTCGTGCAGCCAGTTGGACACCTGCCCGCCGGGTACCCGCTTGACGGTGATCGAGAAGCTGTAGGGCACCGATGGCGAGCTGGAAATGGTGTACGAGCGCATCACCTGTTTGCCATCGATCTCAAGCTCCAGGGTGACGAACTGCCCAGGCTTGAAGAAGAACATGATCGGCTGGTCGGCCATGAAACAGAAGGTGCGCACGTCCCAGGTCTCCTGGATGACCTTGACGCAGCGCACCACATGGCGGCCGTTGGCCCAGGTCTGGGTCGTGACCGGATTGAGGAAGGTATCGGACATGTTCTTCTCCAGCGGCCGACTACCGGCCTTCATGGCTCCGATAATGCGCAAGCCGGCGACGAAGTACATTCCTATCAGCGACATCGGCGTGCTTATCGCGACCAGCCCCGCGCTACAAGGGCTGGCGCGTCGGAATCGGATTCGGCCATGTCGCCCGTGGATATGGTTCCTGTCGGCGGCGAACGCACACTCCACGGCAAATGAAACAGCTGTTTTTAGCAAGCAGCCTTGCGGCAAACCACAACAACGATTAGCCACTTTCGCCGGCCGCATACGGCCCTGAGGACCAAACGATGGACGTCACCGCAACCCTGAGCCTGGGCGATCCACTGGAAGCTGCACGCAAGGCCACCGCCGAGATGCTGCAGACCCGCGAGCGCACCTACTCGCTGCCCCAGCCTTTCTACACCGACGAGCGTCTGTTCCAGATCGACATGCAGGAGATCTTCCACAAGGAGTGGTTGATCGCCGGCATGACGTGCGAGATTCCGACCAAGGGCAACTTCCTGACCCTGCAGATCGGCAAGAACCCGATCATCGTTATCCGTGGCGCCGAAGGCCAAGTGCATGCGTTCCACAACGTCTGCCGTCACCGCGGTTCGCGCCTGTGCACCAGCGACAAGGGCAAGGTGGCCAAGCTGGTCTGCCCATACCACCAGTGGACCTATGAAATCGACGGTCGCCTGCTGTTCGCCGGCACCGAGATGGGCGCCGACTTCGACATGAAGCAGTACGGCCTCAAGCCAGTGCACGTGAAGACCGCCGGTGGCTATATCTTCATCAGCCTGGCCGAGAACCCGCCAGCGATCGACGAGTTCCTGGCAACGCTCGATCACTACATGGAACCGTACGACATGGAGAACACCAAGGTGGCGGTGCAGACCACCTTGATGGAAAAAGCCAACTGGAAGCTGGTGTTGGAAAACAACCGTGAGTGCTATCACTGCAACGGTTCGCACCCTGAGCTGCTCAAGACACTGCTGGAGTGGGACGATACCAACGACCCACGCGCCGACCAGGCGTTCAAGGATCACGTCGCCGCCTCCGCTGCAGCCTGGGAAGCCGAGAAGATCCCGTACCTGCACAAGAGCCATGGCCTGCGTAACCGCATCGTGCGCATGCCGCTGCTCAAGGGCACCGTGTCCATGACCATGGACGGCAAGCAGGCGTGCAAGAAACTGATGGGCCGCATCAAGAACCCGGACCTGGGCTCGATGCGTATCCTGCACCTGCCGCACTCCTGGAACCACTGCATGGGCGACCACATGATCGTGTTCACCGTGTGGCCCATCAGCGCCCAGGAAACCATGGTCACCACCAAGTGGCTGGTGCACAAGGACGCCGTCGAAGGTGTCGACTACGACCCGGAAAACATGCGCAAGGTCTGGGACGCCACCAACGACCAGGACCGCCGTTTGGCTGAAGAGAACCAGCGCGGCATCAATTCCACCGCCTACCAGCCCGGCCCGTACTCCAAGACCTACGAGTTCGGCGTGGTCAACTTCATCGACTGGTACTCCCAGCGCGTGCTGAACAACCTGGGGGCGGAGCCAGCGCCGTACCTGAAGGAAGTCAAAGCGCAGTAAGGCATCGACGCGAAACGAAAAGAGCAGCCAGGTGGCTGCTCTTTTTTTTGCTCGAATCGGGCCAACAGCACAGTCCGGTCATGAAGAGCGATGATCAATTCTTGATCAACCTTCCCCCAGCCAAGGCCTCCCAAGGCCTGCAGCCACCGACCAACATTTTATCCACAGCCTGGCGCACAGTATTTGTGGAAACGTGGGCCGAGCAGTAGCCGGACGCTTTGATCATTATTTGACCATTCCTCTACAAGCCTTTGATTACAAGGGCTCTAGCGTTCGCCGAACACGTTGTCCACAGAGCGGCCAACAGACTTTGTGGGCAATGCGCAGGCGTTCGGCCAATGCCTGTGGATAGACCTCCAGAGCGCCCGACACAAGCGTGCTGCACAGCCGTTTCGCAGCAATTGATCAATTATTGACCAAACCTCTGCAGCCCAGGCAGATCAAGGGATTGCGCCGCTACCAAACAGATTATCCACAGAGACGCCAACAGCGATTGTGGGCAACCTGGGCCGCTTGGAATGAAAAGACCGTGTGGCGTTGATCGGCTGGGGTGGTCAAATAACAACCAGCTCTCTGCAGGCTTGATATGACGGGGCCTGTAGAGAGGCGCGAACACTTTATCAACAGGTTGGCAAACAGATTCGGTGTGTAAAAACCTAAGGGTCGCTGACCAAGCCTGCGAAGGGCTGCGAAACACCAAGAAAAAAGCCCACGCTGCAGGCCATGCAACGTGGGCTTTGGCTCTTGAACGGGCAACCGCTAGCGCAGCACCCCTTCTTCCACCAGCAACTTCAGGATCGCCTCGGCGCCTTCTTGTGGAGAAACATCCTTGAGCACCTTGCCGCCCCCACCGCTGGCCTTGGCCGTGGCGGCTTTCATGCGGTCGGCGCCACTCTTGGCCTTGATCACCTTCAGCCGCTTGGGTCGTGGACGGGCCGGCTGCAGCTCGGCATCGGCCAGCAGTTCATCCTCGACCACCGCCACGTTGCGCGCCGCCAACACGCCCCGGCGCGCGGGGCCAAAGGCGCTCTGGCGTGGCTTGGGCGCCGCGTTATCCACAGTCGCCAAGAGCGGCAGGCGCACCTTCAACCGACGCCGCTGCCCACGTGGCAAGGCCTGCAGGACTTGCGCGGTGCCGTTGTCGATGGACTCGACCTCAGCCAGGCCCACCACCAGTGGCCAGCCCAGGCGCTCGGCCAGCAAGAACGGCAACATGCCCGAGCCTTCGCCGGTTTCCGCCTGGCTGCCGGTCAGCACCAGTTGTGCCCCGGCGTCGCGCAGGTAATCGCCCAGCACGCCGAGCACATCGGCACCTGCCGGCTGCTCCAGCACATCCAGATGATCCAGGCCCATGCCCAGGTATGCGCGCAGCGCTTCCTCGCGAGGATCGCCGGCATGCACCACCTGCAAGTTATCCCCAGCCAGCTGCAAACCCAGCTCGACGGCACGTGAGTCCTGCTCGGCACGACGGGTGCGGCCGGAGCTGGGGTGAGCGCCGATGGAGACCAGGCTGATGACTTTCGTACTCATGCTCGTGCCCTTATGCCGCGTCGCGCTGACCGGCGCTGCGGTAGTTGTCCACAGCCTCGATCAACGCCTGGAGAATCGCCGAACTGTCGCCAATCACCGACAGGTCCGCCCGTTTGATCATGTCGCAGCCTGGGTCCATGTTCACCGCCACCACCTTGTCGCAGGCGCCGATGCCCTGCAGGTGCTGGATCGCCCCGGAGATACCCACAGCCACATAGACACGTGCCGTGACCCAGGTACCGGTGGCACCCACCTGGCGGTTGCGGGGCATGAAACCATCGTCCACCGCCACCCGCGAAGCGCCTTCGGTAGCACCGAGGGCGGCGGTCGCCTTGTGGAACAGATCCCAATCCTTGACGCCGTTGCCGCCGGAGACGATGAACTCCGATTCGGCCATGGCGATGGCCGCAGGATCCACCGCCACCGGGCCCAGGTCTTCGATACGCGACAGGCTGCGCGCCACGCTTGTGGACAACTCCACCGGCAGCGCTTCGTGACGGGTTTCGCTGACCGGGTCGGAGCATTCGGCCGCCGCCAGGATCAGGCGCGGCAGACCGCGCTGCAGGTCCTGCTGGCCCGCCCCGGCTCGGCCGATGCACTGGCCGTCCTTGACTTGCCATACCCGCGTCGCCGGGCGTTCGCCCAACGCGGCGGCCAGGCGCCGGCCGAGCTCGCCACCACCGGTGCGGCTGTCTGGCAGCAGCCAGTGGCGCGGGGTGAACTGGTTATCCACAGCGCGCAGACCCTGCACCAACTGCTCCGGTGCATAACCTTCGAACGCTTCGCCTTCGATGACCAGCAACCGGTCGACGCCGGCTGTGGAAAAGTTGCTTTCCTTGTGTTCGCCGAACACGATCGCCAGGACGGCGCCGTCGCTGCCGGCCAGGCTGTGGGCCAGGCCCAGCAGGTCGCGGTCGTGGCTGCCCAGACGACCACCGACCATGTCCGGAACCACGGCGATATAGAACGCCGGCTGCGCGACCTGATGCAGCGGCAGCTGCACCTCGGCCGCTGCGGTACGGCGACCGCCGCCAGCGGTGCCCTGTTGGGCGCCGCTTCGGTCGATGCGCTTGAGGCCGTTGGGGCCGATGAAGCCGGCGGCGATCGCATGGGGGTTCTTGCGGATGAGGCCGTTGGGCCCCATCCAGCGGGTCTGTTGCGTCTGCATCGCCGCGTGCAGCGGATGCAGACGGTTACGGGCGATCCACTCGGCACGAGGGTCGCGGCGGATGATGTCGCTCATCAGTGCACCTCCGCAGGTTCACGTTTGGCCGCCTGGGATTTGGCGCTGGCAGGAGCGTCGTCCTCGATCAGCACGTCGGCGACGAGCTCGGCGATGTCCTTGATCTGCGGACGGGGTTCGACCACGCCTTCGAGCATCGCAGTGCACTGTGGGCAACCCACGGCCACCAGCTCTGCCTCGGTCGTGCGGATGTCGTCCATGCGCATGTCAGGGATACGCTGCTTGCCCGGGATGTCGGTGATCGGCGCACCGCCGCCACCGCCACAGCAACGGGAGCGGAAGCCGGAGCGTTCCATCTCGCGAACCTCGATGCCGAGGGCCTTGAGCACATCGCGAGGCGCCTCGTACTCGCCGTTGTAACGGCCCAGGTAGCACGGATCGTGATAGGTGACGCTGCCACCCTTGTGCTGGCCCAGGTTGAGCTTGCTGGCCGCAATGAGTTCGGCGATGTAGGTGCTGTGGTGCTGTACCTGGTACTCACCGCCCAAGGCGCCGTACTCGTTCTTCAGCACATGGAAGCTATGCGGGTCGCAGGTGACGATGCGCTGGAAGCGGTACTTGTTCAGTGTCTGGATGTTGCGCTTGGCCAGTTGCTGGAAAGTCGCCTCATCGCCCAGCCGGCGCGCCACGTCGCCGCTGTCACGCTCTTCCAGGCCGAGCACGGCGAAGTCCACACCGGAGGCCTTGAGGACTTTGACGAAGGCCCGCAGGGTGCGCTGGTTGCGCATGTCGAAGGCACCATCACCGACCCAGAACAGCACCTCGGTGCTCTTGACCTCGGACATCAGCTTGAGATTGAGGTCGGCCGCCCAGTTCATCCGACCGCCTGGGTTGAAGCCGCCAGGGTTGTCGGTGGCGATCAGGTTGTCCAGCACCTCGGCGCCCTTGTTCGGGGTCGCGCCTTTTTCCAGGGTCAGGTGACGGCGCATGTCGACGATGGCATCGACGTGCTCGATCATCATCGGGCATTCCTCGACGCAGGCGCGGCAGGTGGTGCACGACCACAGGGTCTCGGCGTCGACCAGGCCATTGACGATCGGCTGATGCGGGTGACCGCCATGCTCGCCGATCGGCTTGCCCGGATAAGGGCTGCCGGCGAACTGTGCGTCGGTGCCACCGGCAAGACCAATGACCATGTCCTGGATGAGTTTTTTCGGGTTCAGCGGCTGGCCGGCGGCGAATGCAGGGCACATCGCCTCGCACTTGCCGCACTGCACGCAGGCATCGAAGCCGAGCAGTTGGTTCCAGGTGAAGTCCACGGGTTTTTCCACGCCCAGCGGCGCGTTCGGGTCTTCCAGGTCCAGCGGCTTGAGGCCGGTGGAGCGACCACCACCGAAACGCTCGGCGCGGCGGTGCCAGGCCAGGTGCAGGGCACCGGCGAAGGCGTGCTTCATCGGGCCGCCCCAGGTCATGCCGAAGAACAGCTCCGACACGCCCCACAGCACGCCCACACCCAGCACGGCGACCAGCAGCCAACCACCGGTACCTTCAGGCAGGATGCCGGCAACAGGCAGCGTGGCGATGAAGAAGCTCGCGGCGAACACCAGCAAGCTCTTGGGCAGGCGCATCCACGGGCCCTTGGACAGGCGCGAAGGCGGGTTCAGACGACGCTTGAAGACGAACAGGGCGCCACAGAACATCAGCACCGTGGCCGCCAGCAAGGCGTAGCCGAGGATCTTGCTCTGCAGGCCAAAGCCATGGACCAGGATCGCCAGCACGGCCGACAGCACGAAGCCGCCGGCGGTGGCTACGTGGGTCTTGGACATGTACTTGTCGCGCTCGACCACATGGTGCAGATCCACCAGATAGCGCCGCGGCATGGCCAGCAGGCCGCCGATCAGGTTGACCTTCGAAGGTCGACCACGCCGCCACATGCGCACCCGGCGCAGGGCGCCGAGCACCGCCAGGCCAAGGGCAGCGAACAGCAGGATGGGTAGAAGGGTGTTCAACATGGGAGGCTCCCACAACAGCTGGATTCTTGCACCGCCCTGGCGGCTGGATCGGCCCCTTGTGGGAAGCGGGTTTACCCGCGAATGCGTCAGATCAGACAACCATGTTGCTCGTGCTGACGCTTTCGCGGGTAAACCCGCTCCCACAGGGGCCGCGCTCAGTGGCGACGACTGTTAACGATCAGAAGTCCTTGCACAGGCGCAAGGCGTCGTAGATCGCCGCGTGGACGTTACGCTGGGCCACGCAGTCGCCGATGCGATACAGCAGGTAGCCCTCGCCCGGCTGGCTGAGGATCGGCTGCGGCTTGATGGCGAACAGCGCTTCGATATCGATCTGGCCCTTGTTGCGCGAACCTTCCTTCAGTGCGTAGTACAGCTGCTCGTCGGGACGCACGCCGTTTTCCACCACCACTTGGTCGACCACGCGCTCTTCCTTGGCGCCGGTGTATTCGTTCTCCAGCACCGCCACCAGCTTGTCGCCTTCGCGGTAGACCTTTTCCAGCATCATGTCGCCGGTCATGATCACTTCTTTGGGGTAGATGCTGCGGTAGTAGGTCGGGAAGGTGGTACCGCCCATCGCGACGCCCGGCTTGATGTCATCGGTGACGATCTCCACCTGGCTGCCCTTGTCGGCGATGAAGTCGGCGACGGACATACCGGTGAATTCGCAGATGGTGTCGTACACCAACACGTTCTTGCCCGGCGCAACCTTGCCGTCGAGCACATCCCAGCTGCTGACCACCAGCCCTTCGGCGGCGCCCCAGTGTTCGTTCTGCTCCAGGAACGAGTGCCCGCCCACAGCCAGCACGACCACGTCCGGACGCAGGTCCATGATGGTTTCGGCATCAGCGGCGGTGCCCAGGCGCAAGTCGACCTTCAGACGCGCCAGCTCCAGCTGGTACCAGCGGGTGATACCGGCGATCTGGTCGCGCTGCGGTGCCTTGGCGGCGATGGTGATCTGCCCGCCGATCTGGTCCTTCTTCTCGAACAGGGTCACATCGTGGCCACGCTCGGCGGCCACGCGTGCGGCCTCCATACCGGCAGGACCGGCGCCGACCACCACCACCTTGCGCTTGGGCCCGGTGGTCTTTTCGATGATGTGCGGCACGCCCATGTATTCACGGGAGGTCGCGGCGTTCTGGATGCACAGTACGTCCAGGCCTTGGTACTGGCGGTCGATGCAGTAGTTGGCACCGACGCACTGCTTGATCTGGTCGATCTGGCCCATCTTGATCTTGGCGATCAGGTGCGGGTCGGCCATGTGGGCGCGGGTCATACCGACCATGTCCACGTAGCCGCCTTCCAGGATGCGGGTCGCCTGGTTCGGGTCCTTGATGTTCTGCGCGTGCAGCACCGGGACCTTGACCACTTCCTTGATGCCGGCCGCCAGGTGCAGGAACGGCTCCGGCGGGTAGCTCATGTTCGGGATGACGTTGGCCAGGGTGTTGTGGGTGTCGCAACCCGAGCCGACCACGCCGATGAAATCGATCATGCCGGTGGCGTCGTAGTAGGCGGCGATCTGCTTCATGTCCTCGTGGCTCAGGCCATCGGGGTGGAATTCGTCACCACAGATACGCATGCCCACGCAGAAGTCAGGGCCTACCTCGGCACGCACGGCCTTGAGCACTTCCAGGCCGAACTTCATGCGGCCTTCGAAGGTACCGCCCCATTCGTCGGTACGCTTGTTGACCCGCGGGCTCCAGAACTGGTCGATCATGTGCTGGTGCACAGCCGACAGCTCGACGCCGTCCAGTCCACCTTCCTTCGCCCGGCGTGCGGCCTGGGCGTAGTTGCCGATCACACGCCAGATCTCTTCGACCTCGATGGTCTTGCAGGTAGCGCGGTGCACGGGTTCACGAATGCCAGACGGCGACATCAGGGTCGGCCAGTTGAAGCCGTCCCAACGCGAACGACGACCCATGTGGGTAATCTGGATCATGATCTTGGCGCCATGCTTGTGCATGGCGTCGGCCAGGTTCTGGAAGTGCGGGATGATCCGGTCGGTGGACAGGTTCACCGAAGACCACCATTCCTGCGGGCTGTCGATCGCCACCACGGACGAGCCACCGCAGATGGCCAGGCCGATGCCGCCCTTGGCCTTCTCTTCGTAATACTTGACGTAACGCTCGGTGGTCATGCCGCCGTCGGTGGCGTAGACCTCGGCGTGCGCGGTGCTGAGCACGCGGTTGCGGATGGTCAGTTTGCCGATCTGGATCGGCTGGAACATTGCTTCGAATGCCATGAC
The DNA here is from genome assembly GCF_008124495.1 of Pseudomonas sp. CK-NBRI-02. Lineage (NCBI taxonomy): Bacteria > Pseudomonadati > Pseudomonadota > Gammaproteobacteria > Pseudomonadales > Pseudomonadaceae > Pseudomonas > Pseudomonas sp. CK-NBRI-02. The sequence continues at coordinate 150,290 of NZ_VSJH01000008.1, forward strand.
GCTCTCTCCGACTTACAACGGCTTGACGATGAACAGGCCGTCGTCGTGGCCTTCTTCCGAACCACCGTAGACCTGCTCGGCCACGGTCCGAATGGAGCTGCCGCGCGCGGCGAGAATCTGATCCATGGCGCCAGCGAACCAGCCGGTGAACATGTAGTCGACCTTGCGGCCGCACTTGCCATAGACGTAGACGAAAGCCGAGTGCTTGAGCTTGACGCTGCAGGTGCCTTTATCCAGGTCGATGTCCTGGATCTCGAACAGGCCCCAACCACGCTGGGACAGGCGCTTCATGTAGTGCTCGAACACCGCGACGCCTTCCAGGCCATGGCACTCGGCCTCTTTTTCGCACCAGTGCCAGGCGGACTTGTAACCGGCCTTGTAGAGGATCTCGGCGTAGGCGTCAGCGCCCAGCACTTCCTCGATGCCGATGTGGTTGTTGACGAAGAAATGACGCGGCACATACAGCATCGGCAGGGCGTCGGTGGTCCAGACACCAGTCTCGGTATCGACTTCGATTGGCAATTGCGGGGCGATCTTGGCCATGGAAACTCAACTCCATCAAAATTTTTATTGGGTTGCCCCGACGTTGCTGGCCGGGGCTTTCAGGCTTGGAGAGCGGCTTACTCGCCCCAGACGTCTTTCAATACGTTTACCCAGTTCTCACCCATGATCTTGCGTACCACACGCTCGGAGTGGCCGCGCTTGAGCAAGGTCTCGGTGAGGTTCGGGAATTCGCCGACAGTGCGGATCCCCAGCGGGTTGATGATCTTGCCGAAGTTTGTCAGGCGACGGGCGTACCCCTTGTCGTGGGTCAGGTACTCGAAGAACTCCTGGCCGTGGCCCTGGGTGAAGTCAGTACCGATACCGATGGCGTCTTCACCGACGATGTTCATGGTGTACTCGATCGCCTCGGCGTAGTCGTCGATGGTCGAGTCGATGCCTTTGGCCAGGAACGGCGCGAACATGGTCACACCCACGAAACCACCGTGGTCGGCGATGAACTTCAGCTCTTCGTCGGACTTGTTGCGCGGGTGCTCTTTGAGGCCCGAAGGCAGGCAGTGGGAGTAGCAGACCGGCTTCTTCGACTCGAGGATGACTTCCTCGCTGGTCTTGGAGCCGACGTGGGAGAGGTCGCACATGATGCCGACGCGGTTCATCTCGGCGACGATCTCGCGACCGAAGCCCGACAGGCCACCATCACGCTCGTAGCAGCCGGTGCCTACCAGGTTCTGGGTGTTGTAGCACATCTGCACGATGCCAACGCCCAGCTGCTTGAACACATCGACGTAGGCGATCTGGTCTTCGAACGCATGGGCGTTCTGGAAGCCGAACAGGATGCCGGTCTTGCCCAGCTCCTTGGCCTTGCGGATATCGGCGGTGGTGCGCACCGGCATGACCAGGTCGCTGTTCTCGCGGATCAGCTTCTGACTGGCGGCGATGTTGTCGACAGTCGCCTTGAAGCCTTCCCAGACCGATACCGTGCAGTTGGCCGCGGTGAGGCCACCTTTGCGCATGTCCTCGAACAGTTCGCGGTTCCACTTGGCAATGATCAGACCGTCGATGACGATGCTGTCGGCGTGCAGTTCGGCTGGGCTCATCAGGCTGTCCCCTTTTATAGAGTTCGCTTGCGCCAAACCTTGTGCCGGCGCTTTGGGGCCAGCATATGCCTGCGGCCCGAGGCGCCCCGATGCAAAAACGACAGGGGGTTTGCCGAAAGCGTCAAGACGTTCAAAGGCCTCCGCTGCCGCGGGATTTGGCAATGAGAGCGAGTCTCGATAAGCGCCTTCCATGAACTTTTCTTCAGGGATCTACCGCCGCGCTTCGCGCTGAGCGAGAATCCCTGCGATTCGTCAGCCTGTTGAGGAGAAAACGGATGAAATCAATGGCATGGCTGGCCCTGGTGGCCGTCGCCCTGGGCGCCCAGGCGAGCGAGGAAGACAGCACGCCCTGCGACAACGTCGAGACCGACGCGCAGAACTACGCCTGCGCTGCCTACAACAAGCAGACCGCCGAGCGGGAGCTCAAATCGGCCTTTGACGATCTCATCCAGCGCATTACCGACCAGTACCCGGACGAAAACGACAAGGTCCAGCAATTGACCGCCCGCCTGCAGGCAGCCGAGACCCTGTGGACCCAATTGCGCGACGCCGACTGCAAAGTCGAGACCTTTGCCGAGAAGCCCGGCAGCAAGGCCTTCGAGGCAGCCTGGAACACCTGCGTGGCCCAGCGCAGCGATGACCGTTCCGAGTACTTGCAGTCCATCGGACAGCAGTGATCCTGGGGCCGCTGCGCGGCCCTGGGTTGAGCGGTCACGATCCCGAGATCAGGTCACCTTGACCAACCGATCCTCCCGCGGACATCGCTCGAACCGCGCCCGATAGCAACGGGTGAAATACGACGCCGACTCGAATCCACAGGCGATGCTCACCTCCAGCACGCTCATGTCGGTCTGGCGTAACAGCTGCCTGGCCTTGTCCAGGCGCAGTCGCAAATAGAAACCACTGGGCGTGTCGTCCAGGTGCAGGCGGAACAGTCGCTCCAGCTGACGCCGGGTGATCTGCACGGCATCGGCCAGGACCTCGGTATTGAGCGGCTGCTCGGTGTTGCGCTCCATCTCGCCGATCACCCGCACCAGCTTCTTGTTGTTGATGCCGTAGCGCGACGCGATCTGCATGCGCTGGTGATCCTGTCGCGGACGGATACGTCCGAGCACGAACTGCTCCGACACCTGCACCGCCAGTTCACTGCCATGGGTCTGGGCGATCAGGTCGAGCATCAGGTCGATGGACGCGGTGCCGCCGGCGCAGGTGATGCGTCGTCGATCGATTTCGAACAGCTCCTGGGTGGCCTGCAACCTGGGGTAGCGCTCCTTGAAGGCTTCCAACGCCTCCCAATGCACGGTCGCCCGGTGCCCATCGAGCAGCCCGGCTTCGGCCAGCACCATCGCCCCGGTATCGATGCCACCCAGCAACACGCCTTCATGGTCCAGACGGCGCAGCACTTGGTGCAATTGCGCGCCATAGCAGGCCAGTGGTTCGAAGCCGGCCACGATCAGCAGCATGCGCGCCGCCTCCCCCTCCCCCAGCACGCCATCGGCGTTCACCGACATGCCGTTGCTGGCCTGCACTGCACCGCCATCGAGGCTCAACACGCGCCAGCGGTACAGCGGCCCACGGAAGCGGTTGGCCACGCGCAGAGGCTCCAGGGCACTGATGAAGCCCATTGCCGAAAAGCCGGGCAACAGCAGAAAGTGAATGATTTCAGACATTGCATGCTCCACGGGAAAAGTGGTCGCTTCCGTGCAACTCTTGGTCGTCAGAGTGCGAATTTCCACCCCGCCACCAGCGTAGCGTGTTCACACGGCCCGCAGAGGCCGGCCCCAATAACAATATGCACTGCCGTTGGAGAGCCACCATGCACAGCTTCATCCGCCGCAGCTTGTTGTCCCTCGCGTTGAGCAGCACCCTCGCCACTCCCCTCCTGGCCGCCGAGCCCGCCGCCTGCAAAGACGTGCGCCTTGGCGTGGTCAACTGGACCGATGTCATCGCCACCAGTGCCATGGCCCAGGTCCTGCTCGATGGGCTGGGTTACCAGACCAAACAGACCAGCGCGTCGCAGCAGATCATCTTCGCCGGTATCCGCGACAAGCGCCTGGACATGTTCCTGGGCTACTGGAACCCGATCATGACCCAGACCATCACACCGTTCGTCCAGGCCGGGCAGGTCAAGGTCCTCGACAAGCCCAGCCTGGAAGATGCGCGAGCCACCCTGGCGGTACCGAAATACCTGGCCGACAAGGGCCTGAAGACGTTCGCCGACATCCACAAGTTCGAGAAGGAGCTGGGCGGCAAGATCTACGGCATCGAGCCCGGCTCCGGCGCCAACACCCAGATCAAAGCGATGATCGCCAAGAACCAGTTCGGCCTGGGCAAGTTCCAGCTGGTCGAGTCCAGCGAGGCCGGCATGCTCGCCGCCGTCGACCGCGCCGTGCGGCGCAAGCAGGCGGTGGTGTTCTTCGGCTGGGCGCCGCACCCAATGAACGTGAACCTCGATATGGTCTACCTGGGCGGCAGCCAGGACGCCCTGGGCCCTGACGAAGGCCGCGCCACGGTCTGGACCGTCACCGCGCCCGACTACGCCGAGCGCTGCCCCAACGCCCACCGGCTGCTGGCCAACCTGAGTTTCAGTGCCGAGGACGAGAGCCGCATGATGCAGCCGCTGCTCGATCACAAGGATCCGCTGGAATCCGCCCGCCAGTGGCTCAAGGACCACCCCGAGGACAAGGCACGCTGGCTCGAAGGCGTGACCACCTTCGACGGCAAGCCGGCGGCTGAGAACCTGAGTCTCAGCGCCAACTGACTCTACCGGTTCGCGGGTAACCCGCTCCCCACAACACACGATGCTGCGCCTGTGGAAGCGAGGTTGCCCCGCGCCCCCAGGGCTCACCTAGGCCCAATGGGAGCGGGTCCACCCGCGAAAGCCACACCACCGACCTCACAGACATACCCTGAAGGATCCGCGCCATGAACCATGACGTCATCATCACCTGTGCACTGACCGGCGCCGGCGACACCGTCGCCAAGAGCCACCTCGTCCCGGTCACACCCAAACAGATCGCAGAGTCCGCCATCGAAGCCGCCAAGGCCGGCGCCACCGTGGTCCACTGCCACGTCCGCGATCCACAGACTGGCCGCTTCAGCCGCGACGTGGCGTTGTACCGCGAAGTGATGGAGCGCATTCGTGAAGCCGACGTGGACGTGATCGTCAACCTCACCGCCGGCATGGGTGGCGATCTGGAGATCGGCCCTGGCGAAAAGCCCATGGAATTCGGCCCAGGCACCGACCTGATCGGCCCGCTGGAGCGCCTGGCACACGTCGAGGCCCTGCTCCCGGAAATCTGCACCCTGGACTGCGGCACGCTCAACTTCGGCGATGGCAACGCCATCTACGTCTCGACCCCGAGCCAACTGCGTGCCGGCGCCAAGCGCATCACCGAACTGGGCGTGAAAGCCGAACTTGAAATCTTCGACACCGGCCACCTGTGGTTCGCCAAGCAGATGATGAAAGAAGGCCTGCTGGACGATCCGCTGTTCCAGCTGTGCCTGGGCATCCCATGGGGCGCGCCAGCCGACACCACCACCATGAAGGCCATGGTCGACAACCTGCCCGCCGGCGTGACCTGGGCCGGTTTCGGTATCGGCCGCATGCAGATGCCGATGGCGGCCCAGGCTGTGCTGCTCGGCGGCAACGTGCGGGTCGGCCTGGAAGACAACCTCTATCTGGACCGTGGCGTGCTGGCCAGCAACGGCCAGTTGGTCGAACGCGCGGTGGAGATCATCACCCGCATGGGCGCTCGCGTCCTGACCCCGGCCGAAGGCCGCGAAAAAATGAACCTCAAACGCCGCTGAGCCCCCCCGGAGAATCGCCATGACCTTCATCACCGAGATCAAGACCTTCGCCGCCCTCGGTAGCGGCGTGATCGGCAGCGGCTGGGTTGCCCGCGCCCTGGCTCACGGCCTGGACGTGATCGCCTGGGACCCAGCCCCAGGCGCCGAGCAGGCCTTGCGCAAACGTATCGCCAATGCCTGGCCAGCCTTGGAAAAACAAGGCCTGGCGCCAGGCGCCTCACAAGATCGCCTGCGGTTCGTGGCCACCATCGAGGAATGCGTACGTGACGCCGATTTCATCCAGGAAAGCGCCCCGGAGCGTCTGGACCTGAAGCTCGACCTGCACGCCAAGATCAGCGCCGCGGCCAAGCCCAACGCGATCATCGGCTCCAGCACCTCGGGCCTGCTGCCCAGCGAGTTCTATGAGTCCGCCACACACCCGGAGCGCTGCGTGGTGGGCCACCCGTTCAATCCGGTGTACCTGCTGCCCTTGGTGGAAATCGTCGGTGGCCAGCACACCGCCCCCGAAGCCATCGAGGCGGCCAAGGCCATCTACACCGCCTTGGGCATGCGCCCGCTGCATGTGCGCAAGGAAGTGCCGGGCTTCATTGCCGACCGACTGCTTGAAGCGCTGTGGCGAGAGGCCCTGCACCTGGTCAACGACGGGGTGGCCAGCACCGGCGAGATCGACGATGCGATCCGCTTCGGCGCAGGCCTTCGCTGGTCGTTCATGGGCACCTTCCTCACCTATACCTTGGCCGGGGGCGACGCAGGCATGCGGCACTTCATGGCGCAGTTCGGCCCAGCGCTCAAGCTGCCCTGGACCTACCTGCCGGCGCCGGAGCTGACCGACAAGCTGATCGACGATGTGGTCGAGGGCACCTCGGAGCAACTGGGTGATCGCAGCATCGCCGCGCTGGAACGCTACCGGGATGACACCCTGCTCGCTGTGCTCGACGCAGTGAAGAACAGCAAGGCCCGCCACGGCATGGCCTTCGGCGATTGAGGAAACGGCAATGCCCGCACTGATCACCTACCGCACCCCAGTCCAGGAGGACTGGGTCGACTACAACGGACACCTGCGCGATGCCTATTACCTGTTGATCTTCAGCTACGCCACCGATGCGCTGATGGAGCGCATCGGCCTGGATGCCGACAGCCGCGGGCAAAGCGGCAATTCGCTGTTCACCCTGGAGGCGCACATCAACTACCTGCACGAAGTGAAGCTGGGCACCGAAGTGTGGGTGCAGACACAGATCATCGGCTTCGATCGCAAGCGCCTGCACGTGTATCACAGCCTGCACCGGGCGGGGTTCGACGAGGCCCTGGCGGCCAGCGAACAGATGCTCCTGCACGTGGACCTGGCGGGGCCGAAATCGGCACCGTTCAGTGAACGCAGCGCAGGCCTGCTTCAGGGGTTGGTGGATGAGCAACGGGACCTGCCAGCGGCAGCGTTTGTCGGGCGGGTGATGCAACTGCCTGGCTGAAACACGGCCCTTGGGGCTACTACCCCCCCTATCGCGGGACAAGCCGCTCCTTCCGATCCAGGAGGAGCGGCTTGTCCCGCGAGGGTTTCCCGCAGGCAAAAAAATAACCCCGGAAAGCCGTGAGCATCCGGGGCCAAGAGAGCGAGCAACATCCACTTTGCACGAGTGAGGGTGACCAAACCCTCGTTTGCCGTGAATGCGTCCAGTGTGGGGCAGCCCGGGTTGCTGGATTTAGCCGGGAACGACCTGTTCTTAGCCAAAGAAGCCATTGCGACATTCTGTCCTTGCCGCCCTGTCGGCTTGGTCAGAGAATCGGTTGCAGATCACAGCAGCACTCTCTTAGCGATAAAAGGGACAACAGCCATGATGCATGCGGATTTGATTGATCAGGAAGACCTGCTGGGCCAACTGCGCTCCAGGGGCTTCGAAATTCCGGCGGGCGCCAGTGCCGAGCAGGCCTGCGAGGCCGTGGTGCGGGGGCTGACCGAGCCCAACGCACGGGCGCTCAAAGGCATGGTCGAGCAGATGTACACCGGCAGCGCCACCATCCTCCCGGCCGTGCGCCAGGCCATCGAGAAGCAGCTGCTGCCAGCATTGGCAGAGTTCAAGAACCGCGCCTGACTGCAGAATCGCTTCGCGGATCGACCCGCTCCCGCAGGGCTCGACATGATCCCTGTGGGAACGGGTTTATCCGCGAAGCGGCAATGCTTGTCAGAGCCTTACGCTGGCAAACGTCGACTCGTTGCGCGCCTGGCTCAGCGAAGCCATCGGACCGCTGTGCGGGGTCAGTGCCATGGCCTGCGGGATCGGCATCATCGCCACCTGCTGGGCGGTATTGGAGCCCACGCGCTCGTCACGCGGCGGAATACCGAAGTACTCGCGGTAGCACTTGGAGAAGTGCGGCGTGGAAACGAACCCGCACACCGAAGCCACTTCGATGATCGACATCGGCGTCTGCTTGAGCAGCTGCCGCGCGCGGATCAGGCGCAGCTTGAGGTAGTACCGCGACGGCGAGCAGTGCAGGTACTTCTGGAACAGCCGCTCGAGCTGGCGCCGCGACACCGATACATACACCGCCAGTTCATCCAAGTCGATTGGCTCTTCCAGGTTCGCCTCCATCAGCGCGACGATCTCCTGCAGCTTCGGCTGGTTGGTGCCGAGCATGTGCTTGAGCGGCACGCGCTGGTGGTCCTGTTCGTTGCGGATGCGCTCGTAGACGAACATCTCGGAGATCGCCGCCGACAGCTCACGGCCATGGTCACGGCTGATCAGGTGCAACATCATGTCCAGCGGCGCGGTGCCGCCGGAGCTGGTGAAACGGTTACGGTCCAGGGTGAACAGGCGGGTGCTCATGTTCACCCGCGGGAAGGCTTCCTGCATCGCAGCAAGACACTCCCAATGCACGCTGCAATCGAAGCCATCGAGCAGCCCGGCACACGCCAGCGCCCAGCTACCGGTACATACCGCGCCAAGGCGACGCGACTGACGCGCCTGGGCTTGCAGCCAGGTGACGTGCTCGCGGGTGACGGTGCGCTGGATGCCGACACCACCGCAGACGATCACGGTGTCCATCGGCGGCGCGCTGTGCATGGCCGCGTCCGGCGTGATCTGCAGACCGTCGCTGGCCCAGACCTGACCACCATCGACGGTCAGGGTGTGCCAACGGTACAGCTCACGGCCGGAGAGTTGATTGGCCATGCGCAGCGGCTCGACGGCGGATGCGAGGGAAATCAGGGTGAAATTATCCAGCAGGAGAAACCCGATGGACTGGGGAGCTGTGCGGTTCTGGGTTGGGGTCCCGGAGGTGTACGACGTCATCGCGATTTCTCCTCACACAATGCAGGGTGTGCCTCAGGCTGGCACTGTTTTATTGTCATGGCCCCAGTTCGTATGCAGGGGCTTTGCCAACTACAACGCAAAGGTCGTGCCTGAAATTGAACGACCATTCAAAAAAAACCAAAAACGACGTCGTGTCAGGGCTGTCAGAGCTTTTCCATCAGATTTGTAGGAAAACGCGAACAGGCGCGCTAGCGCCTTTGCGTGTAACCCCTGAGCAGTTAAGTAGCACTTTTGGGAAGGATGCCCAGAAGCGACATCCATAAGTGTCACCGACAACGACACCTCTGGTAGCGACAACTGACAGCCGGTAGGGAACGATCGGTGCGCCAATTTGGGGCGCACCGACCGCAGAAGGGGCAAGAACGGCATCAGCACTCGATGGCGCTGACAGCCAGACCGCCGCGCGAGGTTTCCTTGTACTTGTCGTGCATGTCGGCCCCGGTATCACGCATGGTGCGAATCACCTGGTCGAGAGAGATGAAGTGCTCGCCGTCACCGCGCAGGGCCATCTGCACGGCGTTGATCGCCTTGACCGCAGCGATGGCATTGCGCTCGATGCACGGCACCTGGACCAGACCACCGACCGGGTCGCAGGTCAGGCCCAGGTTGTGTTCCAGAGCGATTTCGGCAGCATTTTCCAACTGCGGCGGGGTGGCGCCCAACACCTCCGCCAAGCCGGCTGCGGCCATGGCGCAGGCCGAACCGACTTCGCCCTGGCAACCGACCTCGGCACCGGAGATCGAAGCGTTCTTCTTGCACAGGATGCCCACCGCGGCAGCGCCGAGGAAGAAATCCACCACGTTGGATTCATCGACTGCATCCGAGAAACGCATGTAGTAGTGCAACACCGCCGGAATGATGCCCGCCGCGCCATTGGTAGGCGCAGTCACCATGCGCCCGCCCGCGGCGTTCTCTTCATTGACGGCCAGGGCGAACAGGTTGACCCACTCCATGGCGCTCATGGTCGAGCCAATCACATTGGGCTTGCCGAGCTCCTGCAGGCTGCGGTGCAGCTTGGCGGCACGGCGTCGTACGTTGAGCCCCCCAGGCAGGGTGCCCTCGTATTTGAGGCCGTTGTTCACGCATTCCTGCATGGCGTGCCAGAGCTTGAGCAGGCCAGCGCGGATTTCTTCCTCACTGCGCCAGGCCTTTTCGTTCTCCATCATCAATTGCGACACGCGCAGGTCGTTTTGCTTGCACAGGCTCAGCAGTTCGGCCGCGCTGTTGAAATCGTAGGGCAACACCGTCTCGTCAGCGTCCAGCACACCGCTGGCGGCCTGGGCGGCGTCGACCACGAAGCCCCCGCCGACCGAGTAGTAGGTGTCACGGTGCAGCTCACCTTGCGCGCCTTCGGCGATAAGGGTCATGGCGTTGGGGTGGTATGGCAGGTTCTCGTCCAGCAGCAGCATGTCGCGGCTCCAGACGAACTCGACCGGCAGGCGGCCATCGAGCTGCAAAGTGCTGGTTTCGCGCAATTCGGCGATGCGCGGGGCGATCACCGTGGGGTCGATGGAGTCGGGCCACTCACCCATCAGGCCCATGATGGTGGCATTGTCGGTGCCGTGGCCGACGCCGGTCGCCGACAGCGAGCCATACAACCGGACTTCCACTCGCCTGACCTGTTCCAGCTCGCCGCGCTGGCGCAGCCCTTGGACGAACAGGGCGGCGGCACGCATGGGGCCGACGGTGTGGGAGCTGGAAGGCCCGACACCGATCTTGAACAGGTCGAACACGCTGATGGCCATTGTCGAATCACCTCTTGATGGGCTTGTCTCCCCGCGGCGTATGGCGGGTTGCGCAACTGCTAGGCTGATACCGCGAGTTGCCACGAATGCACGCATCATCAGGCTTTTGCCCCACTACCCGCCGTCTGCAACCGACGTACTTTTGTCCAGCAACGCCGCCCGCTCCAGGCGCCTTGCGCGCCGCTTTCGAGGGGTCCGGTGACGTAAAAACGCAGGGTAGAGGGTGGAAAAATCCATATGCGACATTGCCCTTACTGGATGCGACCCGTCCTGTACTGGTTACGACCCCACCAGTAGGCGATTGCCGAACGCTGGGGGATTATCGAAAGCGACTCGTATTGCACGGCCTCGCATCCTGCCCTCTGCAGGCCTGGTCGACCGGAGCCTAGAGAAAGCCCGGCGCCCCGCGGGAAACCCGAAGAAAAATCACAGGAGTCCATCCATGAAAGGTTCACCCTCGCTCTTGCTGGTCGCGATGCTCGCAACACCTCTGCTGGCTCAGGCCGTGGAGCCCGAGCAGTGTCAGACGGTACGGTTCTCCGACGTCGGCTGGACCGACATCACCGTGACCACCGCCGTCACCAGCGTTGTACTCGAAGCCCTGGGCTACAAGACTCACACCACCATGATCTCGGTACCGGTGACCTACAAATCGCTGGCTGCCGGCAAGGACCTGGATGTGTTCCTCGGCAACTGGATGCCGACCATGGAGAACGACATCAAGCAGTACCGTGACGCCGGCACGGTCGAAACCGTGCGTGCCAACCTGGAGAACGCCAAGTACACCCTGGCCGTACCCCAAGCACTGTATGACAAGGGCCTCAAGGACTTCGCCGACATTCCCAAGTTCAAGAACGAACTGGGCGGCAAGATCTACGGCATCGAGCCGGGCAACGACGGCAACCGCACCATCCAGAGCATGATCGACAAGAACGCCTTTGGCCTGAAGGACGCCGGCTTCAAGCTGGTGCAGTCCAGCGAGGCAGGCATGCTGTCGCAGGTAGATCGCTCGCAGAAACGTGGCGAGGCGGTGGTGTTCCTGGGCTGGGAACCGCACCCGATGAACAAGCGCTTCAAGATGCAGTACCTGTCCGGCGGTGACGAGTTCTTCGGCCCCGAGTTCGGCAAGGCGACCGTGCTGACCAATACCCGCAAGGGCTATACGCAGGAATGCAGCAACGTCGGCCAACTGCTGAAGAACCTGTCGTTCACCCTGGACATGGAAAGCACCCTGATGGGCAATGTCCTGGACGACAAGATGAAACCCGATGCAGCCGCCAAGGCGTGGCTGAAGAACAACCCGCAAGTGCTCGATACCTGGTTGGCCGGAGTGACGACCGTGGATGGCAAACCCGGGCTGGAGGCGGCCAAGGCCAAACTGACGCAATAACAACAAGGATGCAGTAGCAATTGGCACTACCTCGGGGCAGGCCAACGCCCGCCCCGGACTGATTTCAATCTTTGCAGGTGGAAGCTCGCTATCATGCTTATCGATCAGAAAATACCTCTGGGGCAGTACATCGCCTCATTCGTCGAATGGTTGACCCAGAACGGCGCCAACTATTTCGACGCCATCGCCCAGGGCCTGGAATTCATGATCCATGGGGTCACCAGCGCCCTGACCTGGTTCAACCCCTACATCCTCATCGCCTTGTTCGCCGCCCTGGCGCACCTGATCCAGCGCAAATGGGCGCTGACGGCATTTGTCGCGCTGTCCTTCCTGCTGATCTTCAACCTCGGCTACTGGCAGGAAACCATGGAGACCCTGGCGCAGGTCACCTTCGCCACCGTGGTATGCGTGGCCATCGGCGTGCCGCTGGGCATCGTCGCTGCGCACAAGCCGATGTTCTACACCGCCATGCGTCCCGTCCTGGACCTGATGCAGACGGTGCCTACCTTCGTTTACCTGATCCCCACCCTGACCCTGTTCGGCCTGGGCGTGGTGCCAGGGTTGATCTCCACGGTGGTGTTCGCCATCGCCGCGCCGATCCGCCTCACCTACCTGGGTATCTGCGATGTGCCCCAGGAACTGCTCGACGCCGGTAAGGCCTTTGGCTGCTCGCGCCGCCAGCTGCTGACCCGCATCGAACTGCCCCATGCGATGCCCAGCATTGCCGCGGGCGTTACCCAATGCATCATGCTGTCGTTGTCGATGGTCGTGATCGCCGCCCTGGTGGGCGCTGACGGCCTCGGCAAACCTGTGGTCAACGCACTGAACACCGCCGATATCGCCCTGGGCTTCGAGGCGGGCCTGGCGATCGTGCTGCTGGCGATCATGCTGGACCGTATCTGCAAGCAACCGGAGCTGCCGGCACGAGGTGAGTCATGAGCATCATTCGTTTCGAAGACGTCGACGTCATCTTCTCCAACAAGCCACGCGAAGCGCTGGCGCTGCTGGACCAAGGCCAGACCCGCGAGCAGATCCTCAAGAAGACCGGCCTTGTGGTCGGCGTCGAGAAAGCCAACCTGGACATCAACAAAGGCGAGATCTGCGTGCTCATGGGCCTGTCCGGCTCGGGCAAGTCGAGCCTGCTGCGCTGCATCAACGGCCTGAATACCGTCAGCCGCGGCAAGCTGTTCGTCGAGCACGAAGGCAAGCACATCGACATCGCCCACTGCACCCCGGCGGAACTGAAGATGATGCGCACCAAGCGCATCGCCATGGTGTTCCAGAAGTTCGCCCTGATGCCCTGGCTGACCGTGCGCGAGAACATCAGCTTCGGCCTGGAAATGCAGGGCCGTCCCGAGAAAGAGCGGCGCAAGCTGGTCGATGAGAAGCTCGAGCTGGTGGGCCTGACCCAATGGCGCAACAAAAAGCCCGACGAGCTCTCCGGCGGCATGCAGCAGCGCGTGGGCCTGGCCCGGGCGCTGGCCATGGACGCAGACATCCTGCTGATGGACGAACCCTTCTCGGCCCTCGACCCGCTGATCCGCCAAGGCCTGCAGGACGAGTTGCTGGAGCTGCAGAACAAGCTGAGCAAGACCATCGTGTTCGTCAGCCACGACCTGGACGAGGCGCTCAAGCTGGGCAGCCGTATCGCCATCATGAAAGATGGCCGGATCATCCAGTACAGCAAGCCTGAAGAAATCGTCCTGAACCCGGCCGACGACTATGTACGCACCTTCGTGGCCCACACCAATCCGCTCAACGTGCTGTGCGGTCGCAGCCTGATGCGCAGCCTGGACAACTGCAAGCGGGTCAACGGCTCGGTATGCCTGGACCCAGGCGGTGATTCCTGGTTGGACCTAGGCGAAGGCAACTCGATCAAACGCGCCCGCCAAGGCCAGAACGGCCTGGACCTGCAGAACTGGGTACCGGGCCAGGATGTGGAAACCCTGGGCCGCAAACCGACCTTGGTCAATGCCAATATCGGCATGCGCGAGGCCTTGCAGATCCGCTACCACACCGGCAACAAGCTGGTGCTGCAGGAGAACGACAAGGTGGTGGGGATTCTCGGCGACAGCGAGCTGTATCACGCGCTGCTGGGCAAGAACCACGGGTAATGACAGGGGCCGCTGTGCGGCCCTGTCACGGCACAAGGCCGCGGCCACAGGGGAGGTATTGCACCCTCTCTGTGACAGCGGCCTTGTGTTTTTTCAGGAGGGCAAAGCCTTCCCGGCAGTGGTTCAGCGAACGACGATCCCGCGCGCAGCCATATAGGCCTTGGCTTCCGGCACGGTGTACTCACCGAAGTGGAAGATGCTCGCCGCCAGTACCGCACTGGCATGGCCTTCCAGGATGCCGTCAGCCAGGTGTTGCAGGTTGCCGACACCGCCCGAGGCGATCACCGGAATACCCACTGCATCGCTGATGGCCCGGGTCACGCCCAGATCGAAACCGCTCTTCATGCCGTCCTGGTCCATGCTGGTGAGCAGGATCTCACCGGCCCCCAGCCCTTCCATCTTCTTGGCCCAGGCCACTGCATCCAGACCGGTCGGCTTGCGCCCGCCATGGGTGAAGATCTCCCAACGCGGCGCCTCGCCGGGGCCGGAGACCTTCTTGGCGTCGATGGCGACGACAATGCACTGGGAACCGAAACGCTCGGCAGCCTCACCCACGAACTCGGGGTTGAACACTGCTGCGGTGTTGATCGACACCTTGTCGGCGCCGGCGTTGAGCAGGTTGCGGATGTCCTGCACGGTACGCACGCCACCGCCCACGGTCAGCGGGATGAATACCTGGCTGGCCATGCGCTCGACGGTGTGCAGGGTGGTGTCACGGCCATCGACACTGGCGGTGATGTCCAGGAAGGTGATCTCGTCAGCACCCTGCTCGTCGTAGCGACGCGCGATTTCCACCGGGTCGCCGGCATCGCGGATGTTCTCGAACTTGACGCCCTTGACCACCCGGCCGTTGTCCACGTCCAGGCAAGGGATGATGCGCTTGGCCAGTGCCATGTTCTGTCCTCAGCCTTGGTAGTTGTCGCAGAAGGCCTGGGCCTCAGCGACATCGAGGGTGCCTTCATAGATGGCGCGGCCGGTGATGGCACCGATGATGCCCGGGGTCTTGGCATCCAGCAGGGCCTTGATGTCGCCCAGGTTGTGGATGCCGCCGGACGCGATCACCGGAATCGACGTGGCTTCGGCCAGGGCCTTGGTGAAGGGCACGTTGCAGCCCTGCATCATGCCGTCCTTGGCGATGTCGGTGTAGACGATCGCCGAGACGCCATCGGCCTCGAAGCGCTTGGCCAGGTCGATGACCTGCACCGAGCTGACTTCGGCCCAACCGTCGGTGGCGACGAAGCCGTCCTTGGCATCCAGGCCAACGATGACCTTGCCTGGGAACGCCTTGCACGCCTCGGCGACGAATTCAGGCTGCTTGACCGCCTTGGTGCCGATGATGACGTAGCTCACGCCAGCCTTGACGTAGTGCTCGATGGTCTCCAGCGAGCGGATGCCGCCGCCGATCTGGATCGGCAGGTTCGGGTAGCGCTTGGCGATGGCAGTGACCACTTCGCCGTTGACCGGCTGGCCTTCGAAGGCGCCATTGAGGTCGACCAGATGCAGGCGACGGCAGCCACCCTCGACCCATTTGGCGGCCATGCTCACCGGGTCGTCGGAAAATACCGTGGAGTCTTCCATGCGGCCCTGGCGCAGACGCACGCAGGCACCGTCCTTCAGATCGATAGCGGGGATAATCAGCATCTTGGGAACCTGTCTAATCAGTGAAATTCAGGGCTTCTCGAGTGCCCACAGGTCGCTCTCGATGCTCTCGAACCGCTCCTTGAGGTGCAGCTGAACATCGGCAATCGCCCTGTTGTAGTAGTGAGGTGCAATTTCTTTGCTGAACAAATCGAGGACCTCGGCCACCTCGAACGACCCAAGCGTCAGCTCGAAGCGGTCTTCGAGAAAGCGCTTCAAGGTGTCGAGCGCCTGGCGCTCCTGCTCGGGCGCCAGGGTGATGATCGGGGCCTTGGTCCGCGATTTGCTCATTTACCAGCGTCCATCCCAGCTGACGAAGTTCTGCAGCAGTTGCAGGCCATGGGTATGGCTCTTCTCGGGATGGAACTGCACGGCGAAGCGCGAGCCCTCGGCCAGGGCCGCGGCGAAATCGACGCCGTAGTGGCCGCGGCCTGCAACCTGCCCAGGCTTGCCGGCATTGATGTAGTAGCTGTGCACGAAATAGAAGCGCGCGCGGTCGGGAATGTCATGCCACAGGGGATGGTCGATGGTCTGGCTGACTTCGTTCCAGCCCATGTGGGGAACCTTCAGGTGCTCGCCGTCTTCCTGCAGGTCTTTGCCGAAGAAACGCACCTGACCGGGGAACAGGCCGATGCAGTCGACGCCGTCGTTCTCCTCGCTGTGGTCCAGCAGGGCCTGCATGCCCACGCAGATACCGAGGAACGGACGGTCCTGGCTGACTTCACGCACCAGGCTGTCGAAGCCCAGGCGACGGATCTCGGCCATGCAGTCGCGGATCGCGCCAACGCCTGGGAACACCACACGGTCGGCCTCGCGGATCACGGCCGCGTCGCTGGTGACCAGCACCTTGCCAGCCCCCACATGCTCCAGGGCCTTGGCCACCGAGTGCAAGTTGCCCATGCCATAGTCGATTACGGCGACGGTCTGCATCACAGGCATCCCTTGGTGGAAGGCATCTGCCCGGCCATGCGCTCGTCCTGCTCGACGGCCATGCGCAGCGCGCGGCCAAAGGCTTTGAACACGGTTTCGATCTGGTGGTGGGTATTGTGACCACGCAGGTTGTCGATGTGCAGGGTCACCAGGGCATGGTTGACGAAGCCCTGGAAGAACTCCTGGAACAGGTCGACATCGAAGCCGCCCACGCTGGCGCGGGTGTACGGCACGTGCATCTGCAGGCCCGGACGGCCGGAGAAGTCGATGACCACACGCGAAAGCGCTTCGTCCAGCGGTACGTACGAATGACCGTAGCGACGGATGCCCTTCTTGTCACCGATGGCCTGGGCGAACGCCTGGCCGAGGGTGATGCCGACGTCTTCGACGGTATGGTGGTCGTCGATATGCAGGTCACCCTTGCACTCGATGTCCAGATCGATCAGCCCATGCCGGGCGATCTGGTCGAGCATGTGTTCGAGGAAAGGCACACCGATATCGAATCGGGCCTTGCCACTGCCATCGAGGTTGATCGAGGCTTTTACCTGGGTTTCCAGGGTATTGCGCTCGACGGAAGCCTTACGTTCGACCATCACCAGCTCCGCAAAATCATTGGGCGAAAAGGCTGCCATTATAGGCCCAGATCGCGCCCGCTTGGAACGCGGATGACATATGGCAATGTCGCATATGTGTAATTTCTGCTGTTTGAAGCGACAGGGCGCTCGCTCGCGGGACAAGCCCTGCCGACACGGACTGCCCTGGCCCTGCCGTCCGCCACTATTGATTACGCCGAGGTCCTACCCACGGCGCTATACTCCCAGGCTTGAATTTCAAAAACGGACTACAAGGACTCGCCCATGAAAGCGTTCGGCAAAATCCTGGGGCTGGGGCTTCTCGGGTTGCTGCTGATCATCGTGGCGCTGGGCTTCGCCCTGACCCACCTCTTCGATCCCAACGACTACAAAGACGAGATTCGCCAGTTGGCCCGCGACAAGGCCCACATCGAGTTGACGCTCAATGGCGATATCGGCTGGAGCCTGTTCCCCTGGCTGGGCCTGGAACTGCACGAGGCCAGCATCGCCACGCTGAACAAGCCCAAGGAGCCATTCGCCGACCTGCAGATGCTGGGTTTGTCGGTCCGTGTACTGCCGCTGCTGCGCCGCGAGGTGCAGATGAGCGATGTGCGCGTCGAGGGCCTGAACCTGATCCTGAACCGTGACGAACACGGCCACGGCAACTGGGAAGACATCGGCAAACCACTGCCGCAGCCTGCCGGCACGCCGTCGACCAGCACGACCGAGGCCCCCGCCACGGCCGATACGCCGGCCAACAAGGAAGACTCCCGCGAGCGCATGGTCAAGCTGGACATCGACAGCCTGACGGTCAACAACGCCCAGGTGCAGTACACCGATGCCAAGACCGGCCAGACCTTCAGCGCCCAAAGCATCCAGCTGAGCACCGGTGCAGTCCATGAGGGCGTGAACATCCCGCTCAAGGCCAGTGCCTTCCTCACCGTTGGCCAGCCGAGCCTCAAGGCACGCACCGAATTGACGGGTGAGCTGCGTTTCGACCGTAAGCTCAAGCGCTACAACATCGAGGACATGCGCCTGTCGGGCGAGACCTCTGGCGAACCGCTGGCCGGCAAGACCATGACCTTCGCCGCCCAAGGCCAGCTACTGGTCGACCTCGCCGCCAACGTGGCCTCCTGGAATGGCTTGAAGCTCTCCGCCAACCAGCTGCGCGCCCTGGGCGAGCTGAACCTGCGCGACCTGGACAAGACCCCGCAACTGAGCGGCGGCCTGTCCATCGCTCAGTTCGACCTGCGCACCTTCCTCGACAGCATCGGCCATCCGCTGCCTGCCACTGCCGACCCGGCCGCGTTCGGCAAGCTGGAACTGGTCACCCGCCTGCAGGCCAATCCAACCAGCCTGGCCCTGGAAGACCTGGCCGTGAAGCTCGACGAGAGCACCTTCAGCGGCCGCATCGCCATCGACGACTTCGCCAAGCAGGCCCTTCGCCTGCGCCTTAAAGGCGACACGTTCAACGCCGACCGTTACCTGCAGGCCAAGAGCGAACAAGCCAAGGGCGCCAGCGCCGCGCGCCGGGCCGAGGTCCAGCAGCAGGAAGCCAGCGCCGTCAGCGGCCCGAGCACGACTCCGCTGCCCAACGCGCCGACCCAGGTGGCCTGGAGCAGTGACAAGCTGCTGCCGGTGGATCGCCTGCGCCAGCTCGATCTGCAGGCAGACGTATCGTTCGGCACCCTGACCCTGGACAAGCTGCCGATCACCGATGCCCAGCTCAAGGCCAACGGCCAGGGAGGCCTGTTGACCCTCGAGACCCTCCGAGGGGGCCTGTACGACGGCGGCTTCGAGACCAACGGAACACTCGACGTGCGCCCGGCCGTGCCACAGATCGGCATGAAGACCCGGATCAACCGCGTGCCGGTGGAACACTTCATCAAGTCCGACACCCCGGACAAGGCGCCCCCGGTCAAGGGCCTGCTCACGCTGTCCAGCGACCTGACCGCCACCGGCAACAGTCAGAAAGCACTGGTCGACACCCTCAACGGCAATGCCAGCTTCACCCTCAACGATGGCGTGCTGGTCAACGCCAACCTCGAGCAGCAGCTGTGTCATGCCATCGCGACCCTCAACCGCAAGACTTTGAGCGGCGAGCCGCGCGGCAAGGACACCCCCTTCCAGGAACTGCGCGGCAGCCTGGTGGTGCGCAATGGCGTCGCCAGCAACCCGAACCTGAAGGCAAGCATTCCAGGCCTGACCGTCAACGGCCATGGCGATGTGGACCTGCGCGTACTGGGCATGGACTACAACCTGGGCGTGATCGTCGAAGGTGACCAGCGCGCCATGCCGGACCCGGCCTGCCAGGTCAACGAGCGCTATGTCGGTATCGAGGTGCCGGTGCGCTGCCGTGGCCCGCTGGAACTTGGCGCCAAGGCTTGCCGCCTGGACCAGGAAGGCCTGGGTAAGGTCGCAGCCAAGCTGGCCGGCAACCGCCTGCAAGAAAAACTCGACGAGAAGCTTGGCGACAAGGTCAGCCCGGAGCTCAAGGATGCACTCAAGGGGCTGTTCAAACGATGAGTCCCGAGCAGTTCTCCCATGCCGTTTTGCAGTGGTACGACCAGCACGGCCGTCATGACCTGCCCTGGCAACAGGGCATCACGCCCTATCGGGTGTGGGTGTCGGAAATCATGTTGCAGCAGACCCAGGTGAGCACGGTGCTCAACTACTTCGATCGCTTCATGCAGGCCCTGCCGACCGTGCAGGCCCTGGCCGAGGCGCCGGAGGACGAGGTGCTGCACCTGTGGACGGGCCTGGGTTACTACACCCGGGCGCGCAATCTGCAAAAGGCCGCGAAAATCGTGGTCGAGCAGCATGGCGGCGAGTTTCCACGCAGCGTCGAGCAACTAACGGCGTTGCCGGGCATCGGCCGCTCCACTGCCGGTGCCATCGCCAGCATCAGCATGGGCATTCGCGCACCGATCCTCGATGGCAACGTCAAGCGCGTGCTGGCCCGCTACACCGCCCAGGCCGGCTATCCTGGCGAGCCCAAGGTGGCCAACGCGCTGTGGGCCAACGCCGAGCGCTTCACGCCGTACGCCAGGGCCAACCACTACACCCAGGCGATGATGGACTTGGGCGCGACCCTCTGCACCCGCAGCAAGCCCAGCTGCCTGATCTGCCCGCTCAAGACCGGCTGCCAGGCGCACCTGCTCGGGGAGGAAACCCGATACCCCGAGCCCAAGCCACGCAAGACGCTGCCGCAGCGCCGCACATTGATGCCGATGCTGGCCAACCATGAGGGCGCTATCCTGCTCTATCGCCGCCCCTCGAGCGGCCTATGGGGCGGGCTGTGGAGCTTGCCGGAGCTGGACAACCTGGAACAGCTCGACGACCTGGCCTACCAGCACGGCGTGCGCGCGACCGACAGCCAAGCCCTGGATGGCCTGACCCATACCTTCAGCCATTTCCAGCTGGCCATCGAGCCGTGGCTGGTGCGTGTCGACTCGCTGGGCACGACCGTGACTGAGCCCGACTGGCTCTGGTATAACCTCGCCACCCCGCCGCGCCTGGGCCTCGCCGCCCCGGTCAAGAAGCTGCTCAAACGCGCGGCCGATGAATTGATTGCAGGAGAGTCCCGATGACCCGCACCGTGAAGTGCCGCAAGTACAACGAAGAGCTCCCTGGCCTGCCACGCCCTCCCTACCCGGGCGCCAAAGGCCAGGACATCTTCGATCACATCTCGCAAAAGGCTTGGGATGAGTGGCAGAAGCACCAGACCATGCTGATCAACGAAAAGCGTTTGAACATGATGAACGCCGAGGACCGCAAATTCCTCCAGGCGGAGATGGACAAGTTCTTCGCTGGCGAGGAGTACGCTCAGGCCGAAGGCTACGTTCCGCCCAGCGAATGACCGAAAAACGTAAGCGACGGAATTAATTTAAAAAATTTTCAAAAAAGTCGTTGACGGAAGGTCTGAAAACCTTTTTAATTCGCCCCGTCGCCCAGATAGCTCAGTCGGTAGAGCAGAGGATTGAAAATCCTCGTGTCGGCGGTTCGACTCCGTCTCTGGGCACCAAGTGCCAAACCCCAGGTAACGCAAGTTGCCTGGGGTTTTTTAATGCCCGCGACTTTTGCAACGAAAGTCTGGCGTCAAAATAGCCATGTGCTATCATTCGCGCCGCGCTGCCCCCGCCTTGCAGCGCACACCCCAAGGACGATGGTTGAGCAAGGAATGCCTCATCAGACAGCCGATGCCTCAGCCCGTTTTTTCCTCTCGAAAATCGGAAGCGCCATGACATCCCCTGCCGAACTCATGAACAAGGTCAATCGCAAGACACTGCACCTGGTACTGCTGTGCGCGGCCACCGGCGGCCTGTACCTGCTGATCTGGCTGTACAAGACCAACCAACACCTGCGCGAAGCCACTGGGCAGACGGTCTGCAGCGAGACCTACATTATCTGGATCTGCGTCTGCATGGGCCTGAGCGGAGTGTTCATCGACAATCCCGAACCCTTCCTGGTCGGCATCGGCGCCCTGCTGAGCATCGCCAGCGGCGTATTGTTCATCGTCTGGGCATTCAATGCCCGCAGCCTGCTGATGACCTATGCCAACGCCCAGCAGCAGCCTTACTTCTCGATGAACGCCTTCTACACGTTCCTGTTCAACGCGTACTACATCAATTACTGCATCAACGAACTGGGCGAGAACGCGCAGCGCCAGCAACCGATCCATGCGCAGCCGGCACAGCCCTGATCCACGAACGCCAACCGGCACAAGGATTTGCATGTCAGCCCGCCCATGCATTGAAAAGCGGGTGTACAAGGAGAGATAAATGGCCTACACGTCGATCATGTTCAAGAACCCGAAAACCGGCGCGCTGAAAGAAGCCCCGGTCGGTTTCTCCTGGACCACCTTTTTCTTCGGTTTCTTCCCGGCGCTGTTCCGTGGTGACTGGAAGTTCGGTGCGATCCAGTTCGTACTGCAGATGCTCACCATGGGCCTGAGCTCGCTGGTGTTCTGCTTCATCTACAACAAGCTGTACATCAAGGACCTGATCGGTGCTGGCTTCCAGGCGCAGTCGATCTCCAAGGGCGACATGGACTACGCCGCCGCCAAACTCGGCCTGCAAATCCCCGCGCTGACCGCAGCCTGAGATTCCTGTACCCCATGGCTAGCTAGCCATGGGGTTACGGCAGCACAGCGCAAAGTGCGCGACGTTGATCGACATCAAACAGCCATCGCTCGCCGCGCCCTAGCCTATCGGGTGGACATTCGAACCCACCCCAAAGGACTGCCATGAGCGACGACGCCACGCCTCTGCCCCCTCCCACTGCCGATGCGACGCCCAGCATCACGCCAATCGCCCGCAACCGCCCACCTCGCAGACGCCAGACTGCCGCCAAGACCACCCCAGAGCCGAGCATCAGCGCCATCAGCCAGCAGCCGGCAGCGCTGGAGGTGGCCTCGGCGCGGCGCGGCAGCAATGAAGACAGCACCTCGGCGCGCCTGCCGGCCAGCTACCCCTACCGCACGCGCCTGCGCCGCCAGGACTATGAGAAGGCCAAGCACGCCCTGCAGATCGAGCTACTCAAGGTCCAGAGCTGGGTCAAGGAAACCGGCCAACGCGTGGTCATTCTGTTCGAAGGACGCGACGCGGCAGGTAAAGGCGGTACCATCAAGCGCTTCATGGAACACCTGAACCCACGCGGGGCGAGGATCGTCGCCCTGGAAAAGCCCTCCGAGCAGGAGAAGGGCCAATGGTACTTCCAGCGCTATATCCAGCACCTGCCGACCGCGGGCGAAATGGTCTTCTTCGACCGCTCCTGGTACAACCGCGCCGGCGTCGAGCGGGTGATGGAGTTCTGTACCCCGTTGCAGTACCTGGAGTTCATGCGCCAGACACCGGAGCTTGAACGGATGCTGTGCAACAGCGGCATCCTGCTGTTCAAGTACTGGTTCTCGGTCAATCGCGAAGAGCAGCTGCGCCGCTTCATCTCGCGCCGGGACGATCCACTCAAGCACTGGAAGCTCTCGCCCATCGACATCAAGTCGCTGGACAAGTGGGAGGACTATACCGCCGCCAAGGAAGCCATGTTCTTCCACACCGACACCGCCGACGCGCCGTGGACGGTGATCAAGTCCGATGACAAGAAGCGTGCGCGGATCAACTGCATCCGGCATTTCCTGCATTCGTTGGACTACCCGGGCAAGGACCATAGCATCGCCCATGCACCGGATCCGTTGCTGGTCGGACGGGCCTCGCGGGGGTTCGAGGAGGATGAGCCTCCCTCGCTCGTCAGTTGAGCCTTGGGCCGCAAGCCGGCCCCTTGGGTTTCTTCGGCAATTACGCTTCAATACGCGCATTTTTCCAGACACCCCCAAGGATTCGCCCCAATGGCCTCCAACACCAAGCAGCAAAAACGCGCCAAGCGCGCCGCCACCAAGGCCAAGCAGAACCGCATGGTGCGCAGCGGCCAGGCGGTCAAGGCCAGCGCCGGCGACAGCGCCAGCGTCGAGCAGGTCTTCAACAAAGCCATGGACTCAGGCAGCTACAACAGCCTGTTTGACAAGATGAAGGAAGCCCAGCAGAACGGCCTGGTGCCGATGATCTCGGTGTTCCTGGTCGATCCGCTGCTGGCTCTGGTGCTCAAGGGCCACAAGGAAGAACACGCCACCGACTACATCGTCATGGTCTTCACTGCTTATCGCAAATGGCTCGACGGCAGCGACGAAGATGCCACCATGGCCTGGCTGGAAAGCGACGAGTTCCAAGAGGCCTATGTGGCAGCCTCCGAAGCGGTCGCCAAGCAGCAACAACAGCAGAAGCAGTTCGGCTGAAGATCGCCGGCAGCCCAAACCCGCCCCACAAGCTTCTGTGGGAGTGGATCTACCTGCGAAAACGCCGATACAGACAAACGAAAAGGCCGTGCCCTTCACAGGACACGGCCTTTTTTGTTCAACAGCCCGGATCAGTTATCCAGCGCCACCTGGCCCGCTGCCTGGCCTTCGGCCTTGCGCTTACGCTGCACCAGCAGACCGGCAGCGACCACGCCAATGCTGAGCAATGCGGTGGCGATGATCTCGGCGCGATGGTCTTCGCGCAGCGCCATCACCACCAAGATCGCGACGATGAACGCGATGGTCGCCCAGGTCAGCCCCGGGAACAGCCACATCTTGAAGGCAATCTTCTCGCCCCGAGCTTCACGCTGGCTGCGCATGCGCAGTTGCGACACGGCAATCACCAAGTACACCAGCAGCGCGATGGCGCCGGAGCTGGCCAGCAGGAATTCGAACACCGCAGCCGGAGCCACGAAGTTGGCGAACACGCACAGAAACGCCGCCGCTGTGGACAGCAGGACCGCCCAGTGCGGAGTGCCCGCCTTGGTGGTGCGCTGCGCCATGGCCGGCGCATCGCCGCGCTTGCTCAGGGAGAACAGCATGCGCGAAGAAGTGTACAGCGCCGAGTTCAGGCAGCTGGTCACGGCGATCAGCACGACGATGTCGACGATCAATTTGGCGTTCGGCACGCCGATGCGGCTCAGGACGGTCTGGTAGGAACCGGTCTCGGCCAGGGCTGGGTCGTTCCATGGCACCAGGGCCACGACCAGGAAGATCGACACCAGGTAGAACAGGCAGATACGCCAGATCACCGAGTTGGTGGCGCGGCTGATCTGCTTGCCCGGGTCTTTGGATTCGGCGGCGGCGATGGTGACGATCTCGGTCCCCATGAACGAGAACATGGTGGTCAGCATGGCGGCCAGCACCGCGCCCAGACCGTTGGGCATGAAGCCCTGGGTATCGAATAGATGGCTGACACCGCTGACCTGGCTATTGGGCACCAGGCCGAACATGGCCACACAGCCAACGACGATGAAGCCGATGATGGCCAGTACCTTGAGCAGGGCGAACCAGAACTCGAACTCACCGTAGTTCTTCACGCTGCACAGGTTGGTCAGGGTCAGCGCCAGCGTAATGATGAGCGAGAAGGCCCAGAGGTCCACGGCGGGGAACCAGGCATGCAGGATGGCCGCCGCAGCATTGGCCTCCAGTGGGATCACCAGGACCCAGAACCACCAATACAGCCAACCGATGGTAAAGCCTGCCCAGCGCCCGATGGAGCGGTCGGCATATGTGGAGAAGGAACCGGTATCCGGCGAGGCGATGGCCATCTCGCCGAGCATGCGCATCACCAACACCACAAGGGTGCCCGCCGCAGCATAGGCGAGCAGAACGGCAGGACCTGCCGCAGCGATGGCGTGGCCGGAGCCAACGAATAGACCGGCGCCGATTACGCCAGCGATGGACAGCATGGTGACATGCCGTTGCTTGAGCCCCTGAGCGAGGTCATTGGAATTGTGCTTACCGCTCATAAAACTACCTTTGTAAGGAGTGGACCACCCGAAATGCTTAAACGGAGCGCGCCCGGGGTTGAGGTAGGCGTCGCTGCATTCGGTGGTTTCCGTATGGCAATAAGCGGGCCAGCCACGAATCACGCTCGTCAGAATTCGCTGATGGCCAAGCGCTCCGGGCCTCGCAGGCCTTTCGGCCATGCCTTGACCGAAAGGTCGTCAAATTTTCTTGCCAAGCCCTGATTACTGAAATACCCACTTACAAATGCACCAAAGGTGCCCCACGGTAACACCCGTGCACAAAAAACGATCAACAGAAAGTGCAACCTTAAGGAGCAACCCAAGCCCCGCACACTCACGCGCAAAGTACTACCCGGCCAAAAACGGCTTCCCACACACGTCCAAAGCTGGCACCATCGCGCCTTTTTTCATCAAGGCTCCGGTGCTGGGGACGTGCGCGCGGACATCCTCGCGACAGTCCGCTGCAACGATGCGACAAAGTATCCCGCCAGCGACCCGAGCCACTTGCGACCTGGTTGGCCGCCATTACGCCGCTATGCTAGCTTGGCGCTCGCCAGGAAGGCCGCCAACAGCTGGGAACGCACCCGAACACATGAGGACCGCACATGGCCCAGGCCACGCCCGCGCTGGAAATCCGCAACCTGCACAAACGCTACGGCGAGCAGGAGATTCTCAAGGGCATTTCTCTGACCGCACGCGACGGTGACGTGATCTCGATCCTGGGGTCGTCCGGTTCCGGCAAGTCCACCCTGCTGCGCTGCATCAACCTGCTGGAGAATCCCCACCAGGGGCAGATCCTCGTCGCCGGTGAAGAGCTCAAGCTCAAGGCGACCAAGACCGGCGACCTGATCGCCGCCGACAACCGCCAGATCAACCGTCTGCGCAGCGAAATCGGCTTCGTCTTCCAGAATTTCAACCTGTGGCCACACATGTCGATCCTCGACAACATCATCGAGGCGCCACGTCGCGTGCTGGGCCTGAGCAAGGCCGAGGCCATCGAGGCCGCCGAGGCACTGCTGGCCAAGGTCGGCATCCATGACAAGCGCCACAGCTACCCCGCCCAGCTTTCCGGTGGCCAGCAGCAACGCGCGGCCATTGCCCGGACCCTGGCCATGAAGCCCAAGGTCATCCTGTTCGACGAGCCGACCTCGGCGCTCGATCCGGAAATGGTCCAAGAAGTGCTTAACGTTATCCGCGCATTGGCCGAAGAAGGCCGTACCATGCTGCTGGTGACGCACGAGATGAACTTTGCCCGCCAGGTGTCCAGTGAAATCGTCTTCCTGCACCAGGGCTTGGTCGAAGAGCAGGGATCGCCGCAGCAGGTGTTCGAAAACCCGACCTCGGCGCGTTGCAAGCAATTCATGTCCAGCCACCGCTAACGGAGCAACACATGCAGACCTATAAGAAATTCCTCCTGGCCGCTGCCGCCACGCTGGTCTTCTCGGCCAATGCCATGGCCGCGGAAAAACTGCGCATGGGTATCGAGGCGGCCTACCCGCCGTTCAACAACAAGGATGCCAGCGGCAACGTGGTCGGCTTCGACAAGGACATCGGCGACGCCCTGTGCGCCAAGATGAAAGTCGAGTGCTCGGTCGTCACCTCCGACTGGGACGGCATCATCCCTGCACTGAACGCCAAGAAGTTCGACTTCCTGGTGTCCTCGCTGTCGATCACCGACGAGCGCAAGCAGGCCGTCGATTTCACCGACCCCTACTACTCCAACAAGCTGCAGTTCATCGCCCCGAAGAACGTCGACTTTAAGACCGACAAGGCTTCGCTCAAGGGCAAGGTGATCGGCACCCAGCGCGCGACCCTGTCCGGCACCTGGCTGGAAGACAACTACGGCGATGACGTCGAGGTCAAACTCTACGACACCCAGGAAAACGCCTACCTGGACCTGATCGCCGGCCGCATCGACGGCATCCTGGCGGACAAGTACGTGCAGTACGAGTGGCTCAAGAGCAAGGACGGCCAGAACTTCGAGTTCAAGGGCGAGCCTGTGGTCGACAGCGACAAGATCGGCATTGCCGTGCGCAAAGGCGACCCGCTGCGCGAGAAGCTGAACAAGGCCCTGGCCGAAATCAAGGCCGACGGCACGTACAAGAAAATCAACGACAAGTACTTCCCGTTCAGCATCGAATGATTCACCCAGACCAGCGCCGCCTTGCGCGGCGCCGGTCCCTTGAATGCACCTGCCCATGAATATCGACCTGCACGGATTCGGTCCGGCCATGATGGCCGGCACCCTGATGACCGTAAAACTGGCGCTCTGCGCCCTGCTGCTGGGGCTGGTCCTGGGCCTGCTCGGCGCCCTGGCCAAGACATCCCCGGTCAAGCCGCTGCAATGGCTTGGCAGCACCTATTCGACGTTGGTGCGCGGTGTGCCCGAACTGCTCTGGGTCCTGCTCATCTACTTCGGCACCGTCGGGCTGATGAACAGCCTTGGCGAAGCCTTGAACATGCCGGGCCTCGAGCTCAGCGCATTCGCCGCCGGCGTGATCGCCCTGGGCCTGTGCTTCGGCGCCTACGCCACGGAAGTCTTCCGCGGCGCGATCCTGGCCATCCCTAAAGGGCACCGCGAAGCGGGCCTGGCGCTGGGCCTGTCCAAAGGCCGCATCCTTTCGAAGATCATCCTGCCGCAGATGTGGCGCATCGCCCTGCCCGGCCTTGGCAACCTGTTCATGATCCTGATGAAAGACACGGCGCTGGTGTCGGTGATCGGCCTCGAGGAAATCATGCGTCATGCGCAGATCGGCGTGACCGTGACCAAAGAGCCGTTCACCTTCTATGCGGTCGCCGCGTGCATCTACCTGAGCCTGACCATCATTGCCATGACCGGTATGCACTTCATGGAAAAACGCGCCGCTCGCGGCTTCGTGAGGGCCGAGTAATGAACTGGGAAGTCATCATCAAGTGGCTGCCACGCCTGGCCCAGGGCGCGACCCTGACTCTGGAGCTGGTCGCCATCGCTGTTATCGCCGGGCTGATCCTGGCCATTCCACTGGGCATCGCCCGCTCCTCGCGCCATTGGTATGTACGCGCAGTGCCCTACGGCTACATCTTCTTCTTCCGCGGCACACCGCTGCTGGTGCAGCTGTTCCTGGTGTACTACGGCCTGGCCCAGTTCGATGCGGTGCGCAGCAGCGCGCTGTGGCCGTACCTGCGCGATCCGTTCTGGTGCACCGTACTGACCATGACCCTACACACCGCCGCCTACATCGCCGAGATCCTGCGTGGCGCACTGCAGGCCATCCCGAAAGGTGAAATCGAGGCGGCACGGGCGCTGGGCATGTCGAGGGGCAAAGCCATGTTCTACATCATGCTGCCGCGCGCCGCGCGCATCGGCCTGCCAGCCTACAGCAACGAAGTGATCCTGATGCTCAAGGCCAGTGCCTTGGCCAGTACCGTCACCCTGCTGGAGCTGACCGGCATGGCGCGGACCATCATCGCCCGCACCTACCTGCCGGTGGAGATCTTCTTTGCTGCAGGCGTGTTCTATCTGGTCATCTCCTTCGTACTGGTCCAGGGCTTCAAGGTGCTCGAGCGCTGGTTACGCGTGGACGCCTGCCAGGGGCGTTGAAACTGTAAAACCCGGGGGCCGCCTTGCGGCCCACCGCAGGCTCCGCATCGTCTGAACCTGTAGGAAATGGCGAAGCCTGCGAAGGAGCGCAACGCGCTCCCCTTTCAACAGCGCTGCGGTGCTTGAATGCAAACCATCCCCTACCTTCACGGCCCTCACCTGCTCGAGCGCTTCAAGGCACTCGACCATTTCCTTCTCCAGCATCAGCAGCTATGGCGCCCGCGCCCCTTCACTCAGCTGCATCTGGAATGGGAGGCCCAGCACCCTGAACTCGCCACCTGGCTGCGCCAGCGCACCCTGGAACAAGCCGAAGCCGTCCAGCAGAATCCCGAACAGCTGCCGGCGCCAGCGCCCTTCGCACAACTGGCCATTCGCGCCTCGCAGTTGTCCGCTCTGGGCGAGCTGCCCGATGCTGGCCTGCACCCGGCCGGCCATCGTCTGGACGTGAATGTCCCGGGACGCAAGTGGCAACAGATCGAGGCCTTCACCCGTCGCCTGGCCTTCCACCAGCCCACCGGTCATTGGTTGGACTGGTGTTCAGGCAAAGGCCACCTGGGCCGACGCCTACTGCAGCCCGGCCAACGGCTGACCTGCCTGGAGTACGACGTCGAACTGGTCACTGCGGGAAGCGCCCTGAGCGAACATCATCACCTGCCGGCCACTCATGTACACCAAGATGTGCTGGCACCAGACAGCCACCGTCACTTGGACAGCAGCAAGAGCGCCGTCGCCCTGCATGCGTGTGGGGAGTTGCATGTGCGGCTGCTGCAATTGGCCAGCCAGCAAGGTTGTCGGCAGATTGCCGTCGCGCCCTGCTGCTACAACCGCATTCCGGGGAAGGTGTATCAGCCGATGTCTTCGGCGGCCCAGGCCTCGGCCTTGCAGTTGAGCCAGGAAGACCTGGGCTTGCCGCTCAACGAGGCGGTGACTTCCAGCGCCCGTGTCCGACGTCAGCGTGACATCTCGATGGCCCGCCGCTTGGGCTTTGACCTGCTGCAACGCCAGCAGCGGGCCATCGACGAGTACTTGCCAACACCCTCGCTGCCGACTAATTGGCTGGACAAGCCTTTCGAACAGTACTGCCGCGATCTGGCCGAGCTTCGGCACGTCCAGATCCATGATGCGCCCGACTGGGCGGCGCTTGAGGCCGCCGGCTGGCAACGCCTGGCACAGGTGCGCAATCTGGAGCTGCTGCGCAACCTGTTTCGCCGCCCGTTGGAAATGTGGCTGGTGCTGGACAGGGCCCTGTTTCTCCACGAGCGCGGCTATGACGTGCGCATGGGTGTGTTTTGCGACTACCCCCTCACGCCTCGCAATCTGTTGCTGATTGCAGAGCGCAAAGAAGACGTGCCGTCCAGTTGAAAGCCTGTGGATAACTCTGTGAACAAGCTTGTGATGAATATCACGAAAACGGGGATCCAACCGCTATTTCAGCGCGTTCGCTTATTCCAGGCAGCGAGCCAAAACCAGTAAAAACAGGCCTTTGCGCAAAGACCAGCGGATAAGTCAAGTGGCATGCCTTTCGCGCAATGTTGGCATGCCGCTTGTGCATAAACGCGCCGGACTCGTGCCAATCGCGTGATTTTCAGGCCATTTTCAGCAGGCTCATGCCTAGCAAGAGCAAAGCCAGGCCCAGCCATCCGCGGCCAGCCAGGCGCTGACCAAACAACGCCCAACCCATCGCCACAGTCGCCAGGATGCCAAAGCCGCCCCAGATGGCGTAGGCGAGCGACAGTTCGATGTCCTGAACGGCCTGGGCCAAAGCGGTGAACGCCGCCAGTACACTCAGGATCGAGGCAAAACCCAGGCCTTTGCGACGGAAACCGTCTGAGTATTTGAGCAGAAGGTTGGCCAGTACTTCCAACACGATGGCCAAACCCAGCCAGGCAAAGGGGATCAACATGGCAGGCCCTCCGCTTCGCGCACAGCAGGAGTGCTGCGGGTACCGGCCTTGACCAGCAGGATGCCGGCGATCATCACCGCCAGGCCCAGGGCCTTGGTCCAACCCAGGCTTTCACCAAGCCAGACCACACTGACCACGGTGATCAGAACGATACCGATTCCTTCCCACAAGGCATAAGCCACGCCAACCGGCACACGCTTTACCGCAAGGGCCAGGAAGAAATACGACAGACAGATCATGACGTACATGACGACATGCCCCATGACGGGGAAATGTGTGGCGGCGAGTTTCATCGACGCCGTACCGATCACCTCTGCGGTGATCGCGACGAACAAATAGATCCAGGAACGCATGGTGCCCTCCCATGGGCGACAGCGGCCGAGCGCACAGGCATCGGCACGAGACACAACGTTTAAGGCTGCAGGTCGAGGGAGGGGCTAGAGGTCGCCGGTCCAGTGACGCTCACGGGAAACCAGGCGGGAAGTGGAGAGTAGCTTGAAAGCTTTACTGTTCAACATAATGAACAGCACATTAGCTGAGCTGATCGAATAAGTCAAAACGATAGACTGAGACTAACGAAATTTCGCGTTGAGGCAAGCATTCCCAGGAAAAAGCCCCGTAAAGCCTGCTGAAAGGTTCGTAAATTATATTATTCATCCTATACAAAACGCTGCCGCTACCAAGTGACTGATTCCCCTGCGGCAAAGCGTCGCCAGCTTAAACAAAATGAAATTAATTATTGTGTAGCGATAATTTTTCACCAATAATCCGCCCCGTTCATCACAGTACGGAGGCACCCCATGAACGACAGCAGATCAGTGGCCTACGCGCGTTCGCGCTTGCGCATCATCGGCGTCTTTGCCGCTTTTCTGGCCTGGGCCACCGGTGCAGTCGAGCTTTTCGGCACACCGCTGCTCTGGGTCTTCGACTATCCCGACACAGTCGCGGCCTACCTGCAGGGCCATGGCATCAACATGCCTCTGCTCCTGGAAGACGGCTACCAACCCTCGAGGCTCGCCATGGGTCTGGTACTGGCGCTGGAGATGATTCCGACAGGGCTCTCTGTGCTGAGCCTGCTACTCACAGGCTTGTTCTTCTTGCGCTTGTCCAAGGGGCACACCTGGAGCCTGGCCAACATCCGCATGCTCTGGCGAGTCGGGCTGCTGTGCATCGGCGCTCCGCTGCTGTGGCCAGTGATCGATACCCTCCAAGGCCTGGCCCTGGCCATCGACCTGCCCGCCGGGGAGAGAAGCTTCGTCGTGTCGATCGGTGTATCATCCGAGGCTGTCTACGAGATCATGAAAGGCATCCTGCTCTGCGCCTTCTCGCTGCTCATGCGTGACGCCAAGACCCTCAGCGATGAACACAACTGTTATGTCTAGCCGCCCCCTATGCCGATAATCATCCGCCTCGACGTCGTCATGGCCAGGAACAAGATCCGTTCCAAGGACCTGGCGGAAATCATCGGCATAACGGAAGCGAACCTGTCACTGCTGAAGAACGGCAAGATCAAGGGTTTCAAGATCGAGACCCTCGAGAAGCTGTGCCGCGCGCTGAACTGCCAACCGGGCGACCTGCTGGAGTTCAGCGAGGAATGATCAAGGACCGTTGTACCCGTGGACACCCAATACCAACGCTTCGCCATCCTGGTGCTGGCGAGCCTGCTGCTCGGCGGCTGCGGCCCATCCTACACGTATAGGTATTCGCCACCGCCCAGCCCACATGGGCTCGCTTGCATCAATAACTGCGCGATGCAACGCAATCACTGCAAACAACTGGCCCGCCTGGAAGAAAACAGCCAGCGCGCCCTGTACCAGGCCGAGCTGAGGGCCTACCAGTACTGCAAGGACAGCAAGCCGAACAAGAACACGCGTCATAGTTGCCCCTATCCCAGCTATCCGTTTTTCAACTCCGCAGGCTCCGAATGCCAGCCTGATTACGACAGCTGCTACATGGCCTGCGGCGGCACCATCCAGCGAATTCTGAACAACGACTGACCCAGAACGGACATCGACAACGTGATCCAGACCAAGCCCTTTGCCCTGCTGTGCTGCGCCCTGGCCCTGAGCGGCTGCGCCAGCAACACCCACTCGCCCAAGACCTCGTCCCTCGACTGGGACATGCCCGGCATGCAGTTGGGCGGCGACAGAGGCCTGCCCCTGCGCGCCGAAACACCCTGCCGCAAGCGCGGCTGCGACAACGACAAGCTGTTCTTCAACCCCGCCCAGGCCGAGCCCAGCGTCAACAGCATCCACCGCGGCTGGTAGGAAAACGCTGCTTTCCCGGCAATGGCGTAACCTATTGGAAGGAATAGGTTTACACGCGCCAACCGATCGCTATAATGACGCCCCATTGCCGGTATAGCTCAGCTGGTAGAGCAACTGACTTGTAATCAGTAGGTCCCGGGTTCGATTCCTGGTGCCGGCACCATACGCAGTATCAAAAAAGGCTCACCTTAACGGTGGGCCTTTTTTGTTTGCGTCGTTGACGCCAATCAACCTCTCCCCACGCATACCGCTTAGCCTGAAATCCCCAGGCCAGAACGGAGCATGCGCCATGGCCAAGAAATTCCCACACAACCCCAGCCACCCCGAGCGCATCTGCTGGGGCTGCGACCTGTATTGCCCGGCAAAAGCGCTGGCCTGTGGCAATGGTTCTGAACGGACCCAGCACCCGGCGGAACTGTTCGGTGAAGACTGGGAGCGCCAGCCCCAGCAGAACCAGGCGCTACTGCCGCATGCCGATGACAAACCTTGAAATGCTTTCCCTCGATGCGTTATAGCTAAAAAGGCATCCATAAAGAAAAGAGGCACTACAAGCCCCCATGCACGAGATCACTGTCCCGTCCTGAATAAGGTTTACACCTTTCCCCCGAGAATCTGGAGACCTCGATGGTGCATGGTGTGAAGCGAACACAGCGTGATTACTCGCTGACTTTTAAATTGGCTGTAGTGGATCAGGTCGAAAAAGGTGAATTGACCTGTACTCAGGCCCAGGAGCGGTACGGTATCCAGGGCAAATCTACAGTTCTGGTATGGTTGCGTAAGCATGGTCGGCAGGATTGGAGCCAAGGGGCGTCGATCCGGGCCGAGAGGAGCTGCGCGATGTCCGACCCCAAAACGCTCACTCCAGAGCAGCGGATCAAAGAGCTTGAGCAGCAGCTTGAGCTGATGAGCCAGAAGGCTCAGTTCTTTGAGACCGTCGTTGATGTCCTGAAGAATGACTACGGTGTATCGGTCGTAAAAAAGCGATCCGGCAAGTCCTCTCGCAAGGTCAAGTCGCAGGACTGAGCATTGCCAGGGCTTGTCAGTTTCTAGGCATTAGCCGGCAGGCTTATTACAAGCGCAATCGAGCTGCCGACAGTAAAGCTCATCAGGCAGATCGGGTTGTCGAGTTTGTTCAGAAAATCCGGATGCGTCAGCCGCGACTGGGTACACGGAAACTGCACTATCTGCTGCATTGCCAGCCTGATAAACGAGTCCAAGTTGGCCGAGACCGGCTGTTTGAGGTTTTGGGCGAGCGCCGCTTGCTGGTGCTGCCCAAGCGGGCGTATCACAAGACAACCCAAAGCTATCATCGCTTCTACCGTCATCCCAATCTTCTCAAAGCAGGCCCAAATCAGGTAGTTCCGTCAGGGCCAGAGCACGTCTGGGTGGCGGATATTACCTACCTGCCCTCCAGAAGCGGCCCGCTGTACCTGAGCCTGGTAACGGATGCATATTCCAGAAAGATTGTTGGCCATCATGTCCATGAAAGCCTACATGCCGAGTCGGTTGCACAAGCCTTTAGACAGGCCCTGCGCAAGCGGCGGCGCCACCAGCCGTTAGTCCATCACTCCGACCGCGGTATTCAATACTGCTCAGCGCTATACCAGTCGCTGCATACAAGGCACGGAGTTCATTGCTCGATGACTGACGGGTACGACTGCTACCAGAACGCTCTAGCCGAGCGCATCAACGGAATCCTCAAAACAGAGCTGTTGCTGAGTAACCCAGAAGATCTGGAGCAGGCACGGAAGATGGTTGATGAGGCCGTGCAGATCTATAACACGGAGCGGCCTCACATGGCCCTGAAACACAAAACGCCCGATGCGGTGCATCGGGCGTTTTGAGGCCTACCGGCCTACCTGAACAGGTGTAAACCTATTTCAGGACTAGACACATGTCCCGTCCTGAATAAGGTTTACACCTTTCCCCCGAGAATCTGGAGACCTCGATGGTGCATGGTGTGAAGCGAACACAGCGTGATTACTCGCTGACTTTTAAATTGGCTGTAGTGGATCAGGTCGAAAAAGGTGAATTGACCTGTACTCAGGCCCAGGAGCGGTACGGTATCCAGGGCAAATCTACAGTTCTGGTATGGTTGCGTAAGCATGGTCGGCAGGATTGGAGCCAAGGGGCGTCGATCCGGGCCGAGAGGAGCTGCGCGATGTCCGACCCCAAAACGCTCACTCCAGAGCAGCGGATCAAAGAGCTTGAGCAGCAGCTTGAGCTGATGAGCCAGAAGGCTCAGTTCTTTGAGACCGTCGTTGATGTCCTGAAGAATGACTACGGTGTATCGGTCGTAAAAAAGCGATCCGGCAAGTCCTCTCGCAAGGTCAAGTCGCAGGACTGAGCATTGCCAGGGCTTGTCAGTTTCTAGGCATTAGCCGGCAGGCTTATTACAAGCGCAATCGAGCTGCCGACAGTAAAGCTCATCAGGCAGATCGGGTTGTCGAGTTTGTTCAGAAAATCCGGATGCGTCAGCCGCGACTGGGTACACGGAAACTGCACTATCTGCTGCATTGCCAGCCTGATAAACGAGTCCAAGTTGGCCGAGACCGGCTGTTTGAGGTTTTGGGCGAGCGCCGCTTGCTGGTGCTGCCCAAGCGGGCGTATCACAAGACAACCCAAAGCTATCATCGCTTCTACCGTCATCCCAATCTTCTCAAAGCAGGCCCAAATCAGGTAGTTCCGTCAGGGCCAGAGCACGTCTGGGTGGCGGATATTACCTACCTGCCCTCCAGAAGCGGCCCGCTGTACCTGAGCCTGGTAACGGATGCATATTCCAGAAAGATTGTTGGCCATCATGTCCATGAAAGCCTACATGCCGAGTCGGTTGCACAAGCCTTTAGACAGGCCCTGCGCAAGCGGCGGCGCCACCAGCCGTTAGTCCATCACTCCGACCGCGGTATTCAATACTGCTCAGCGCTATACCAGTCGCTGCATACAAGGCACGGAGTTCATTGCTCGATGACTGACGGGTACGACTGCTACCAGAACGCTCTAGCCGAGCGCATCAACGGAATCCTCAAAACAGAGCTGTTGCTGAGTAAC
The DNA here is from genome assembly GCF_008124495.1 of Pseudomonas sp. CK-NBRI-02. Taxonomy (NCBI): domain Bacteria; kingdom Pseudomonadati; phylum Pseudomonadota; class Gammaproteobacteria; order Pseudomonadales; family Pseudomonadaceae; genus Pseudomonas; species Pseudomonas sp. CK-NBRI-02. The sequence goes on from NZ_VSJH01000008.1 coordinate 186,509, forward strand.
CCAGAAGATCTGGAGCAGGCACGGAAGATGGTTGATGAGGCCGTGCAGATCTATAACACGGAGCGGCCTCACATGGCCCTGAAACACAAAACGCCCGATGCGGTGCATCGGGCGTTTTGAGGCCTACCGGCCTACCTGAACAGGTGTAAACCTATTTCAGGACTAGACACACACGTATCTATCGGTCCCATGGCCCGCTTGCCGCTCTGCTTGGCAAGGCCACCGGGCCCTTCCCTGCCGTTATCCGCTCTACCCTCGGCTGCTCTCCTCTCTCGACGCTGTTCCACACGCTGTCGATTCCACCTCGAGACATGCTGCTGGCGCACAAGCGCAAGCGCCCCGTGCCTCCACCTGCCTGCTGACACCTGAAGTCTTCACCCATCCACAGCCCTAGGCCTATTGCCGTTCGGGGTTGGGGAGGTTTTGCCTTTTTTCGTGTTTACAGGACATCCTCATGACTATTCGCGTTGCCATCATCGGCGCCGGCCCGTCAGGCCTGGCGCAACTGCGTGCTTTCCAATCCGCCCATGCCAAGGGCGCACCTATGCCCGAAGTGGTCTGTTTCGAAAAACAGGCTGACTGGGGCGGCATGTGGAACTACACCTGGCGCACTGGCCTGGACCAGCATGGCGAACCGGTCCACGGCAGCATGTATCGCTACCTTTGGTCGAACGGCCCGAAGGAGTGCCTGGAGTTCGCCGACTACAGCTTCGACGAGCATTTCGGTCGGCCGATTTCTTCGTATCTTCCTCGCGAGGTGCTGTGGGACTACATCCAGGGCCGAGTGAAGAAGGCCGGTGTGCGCCAGTACATTCGCTTCAACACCGTGGTCAAGGCCGTGCGCTTCGATGACCAGAGCCGCACATTCACTGTCACTGCCCATGACTACGCTCAGAGTCAGGGCATCGAGCAGGTGTTCGACTACGTGGTGGTGGCCAGCGGGCACTTCTCCACGCCGAACGTGCCGTCGTTCCCGGGCTTCGAGCGTTTTTCAGGACGCATCCTGCATGCCCACGATTTTCGCGATGCATTGGAGTTCGCCGGCAAGGACGTGCTGATCGTCGGCAGCAGCTACTCGGCCGAGGACATCGGCTCGCAGTGCTACAAGTACGGTGCCCGCTCGATCACCAGCGCCTATCGCACCCAACCGATGGGCTACCAGTGGCCCAAAGGGTGGAAAGAGCGACCGCAGCTACAGCGGGTCGAAGGCGACGTGGCGCACTTCGCCGACGGCTCCAGCAAGCGGGTCGATGCGATCATCCTGTGTACCGGCTACCAGCATCACTTCCCGTTCCTGCCTGACGAGCTGACCTTGCGCACCGACAATCGTCTGTGGCCGCTGGGCCTCTACCAAGGCGTGGTCTGGGAGGCCAACCCGCAGTTGCTGTATTTGGGCATGCAAGATCTCTGGTACAGCTTCAACCTGTTCGATGCCCAGGCCTGGTTCGCCCGTGATCTGATGCTTGGCCGCATCCAACTGCCGGACCAAGCCGCCATGCAGGCCGACAGTGCGCGCTGGCGTGCCGAGGAAGAAGCCTTGGAGAGCACCGCCTCGATGTACCAATTCCAGGGGCGCTACATTCAGCACCTGATCGGACAAACCGATTACCCAAGCTTCGACATCGATGCAGTCAACCGCATCTTCCTCAAATGGAAGCACGACAAGAAGCACGACATCATGGGCTATCGGGACCGCTCCTACCGTTCGGTGATGACCGGTACCGCTGCGGTGCCGCACCATACTCGCTGGCTGCAGGCGCTGGACGATTCGCTGGAGGAATACCTGCGCGAGACGGCAGAGCCCGGTGATGTGCAGGTCCTGAGGCAGGACAAGCGCTGACGCGCGCCCGCGACCGAACACAAGCCGCGCGCAGGTAATAGTCTTTTACCGAATCCCTTGGTTTTCCGCGCGCGGCCTTTGCCTATCCTAGTGCGGGTCATCCTGTCAGCGATGGACCCATGAAAGACACGCTCCCCACCCGCTACGCCTGTCTGGCCGCCTGCCTGTTGTTCACCTTCGCCAGCATTCCATTTCTTGCCCAACACAGCTGGCTCTGGCCGCTCACCCTGCTCACTGCCCTGCTCAGCCTGGTCGGTCTCAATGACCTGCGCCAGAGCCATCATGCCGTGCGCCGCAACTACCCGATCCTGGGCAACATCCGTTACCTGATCGAGACCATTCGGCCGGAGATCCGCCAGTACCTGATCGAGGGCGACGACGACAAGCTGCCGTTCTCCCGCTCGCAGCGCTCACTGGTCTATGCCCGCGCCAAGAACGAGAGCGCCGAGAAGGCCTTCGGCACACTCAACGATGCCTACAAGCCTGGCTTCGAATTCATCAGCCATTCGATGGTACCGGTGCAGACGCCCGACCCGGCGTCGTTTCGCATCGACATCGGTGGCCCGCACTGCCGGCAGCCGTATTCGGCGTCGATCTTCAACATCTCGGCCATGAGCTTCGGCGCGCTCAGCGCCAATGCCATCGGCGCCTTGAACAAGGGCGCGCGCCTGGGCCGCTTCGCCCACGACACCGGCGAAGGCAGCATCAGCCCTTACCACCGCGAACACGGTGGTGACCTGATCTGGGAAATCGGCAGCGGTTACTTTGGCTGCCGTACCGAAGACGGTCGCTTCGACCCGGCGCGCTTTGCCGAACAGGCGCGCGATCCACAGATGAAGATGATCGAACTCAAGCTCAGCCAAGGCGCCAAGCCCGGTCATGGCGGCATCCTGCCTGGGCACAAGGTCAGTGTCGAGATTGCCGCCACCCGTGGTGTGCGGGTCGGCGAGGACTGCATTTCGCCAGCCGCGCACAGTGCCTTCCACACGCCGCTGGAGCTGCTGCATTTCATCGCCCGCCTGCGTGAGCTGTCTGGCGGCAAGCCGGTGGGCTTCAAGTTCTGCCTGGGCCATCCCTGGGAGTTCATGGCCATCGCCAAGGCCATGCTGGCCACCGGGATCACGCCCGACTTCATCGTCGTCGACGGCAAGGAAGGTGGCACCGGTGCCGCACCGCGGGAGTTCAGCGACAACATGGGCGTACCCATGCGTGAAGGGCTGATGTTCGTGCACAACACACTGGTCGGCCTGAACCTGCGTGACCGCGTGCGTATCGGTGCAGCCGGCAAGATCGTCAGTGCCTTCGATATCGCCAGTACGCTGGCCATCGGTGCTGACTGGGTCAACTCGGCACGGGGTTTCATGTTCGCCATTGGCTGCATCCAGTCGCAGAGTTGCCACACCAACAAGTGCCCTACCGGCGTGGCCACCCAGGATCCGCTGCGCCAGCGCGCCCTGGTGGTGCCGGAAAAAGCCGAACGGGTGGCGAGCTTTCATCGCAATACCCTGCATGCCTTGGCCGAGATGCTTGCGGCGGCAGGCCTGGAGCATCCTTCGCAGCTCAAACCCAAACACCTGGCAAGGCGTATCAGCCCGAGCGAGATCAGCCTGTTTTCCCAGTTGCACCAGTTCCTCAAGCCCGGCGAATTGCTCAGCGGCTCGATCGAGAACGAGTTCTATGCGCGGATGTGGCGGATGGCCCGCAGCGACAGCTTCGCGCCGCAAACCGCAGACAGCGTTGCGCCAATGGCAGCGGTACGCCGAAAGGAAACAGCCCCGGCATGAGCCAGGGCTGTTCGGGACGCGAGTACGGGATCAGAAGACGTTGATCGGGTACTCGACGAAGACGCGGACTTCGTTACCGCTGATGTTGTACTCGCTGGATTTCTGCGAGACACGCAGGATGGAGCTGCGCAGTTTGACGCTCAGGTCCTTGGCTGCACCGCTCTGTACCACGTACTTGAGCTGGTTGAAGATCTCGCGCTCGGTACCGCCGGTGCTGGTCGAAGTGGTGATGTTATCGCCACGAACGTACGCAACGTTGTAGGTCAGGCCTGGAACACCGAAGGCGGTGAAATCAAGACCGTAGCCCAGCTGCCAGCTGCGCTCGTCTTCGGCGTTGAAGTCGGACCAGTAGGAGTTGGCCAGGAAGATGGTGCTGCCGCCATCGCCTACGCGGCGTTGGTCTTTCTGGTAACCGCCGTAGGCGTAACCCAGGTTGCTGTCGCCGGTCGAGCGCTGATGGGCCAGGGTGAACGAGTGCGGACCGGTGGCGAAGGTCGCTGCCAGGCTCCAGATCTTGTTGTCGTCGCCGGTGATACCGTTTTCGCGGACATAGGAGTTGTCCAGCTTGGTGCGGTAGCCGTTGAAGTCCAGGGTCAAGGACTGATCCTTGCTGATCGGGAATACGTAGTTGGCGCCCACGTATTGCTTCTTCAGCACGTCTTCGACATCGGAGGCATACAGCGCAGCAGTGAACTGGTCGGTGAACTTGTAGCTACCGCCCAACACGTTGATCGACTTCAGGCCACCGCTGTCACGACCTTCGGCGCTTTTGCGCGATTCAGCAGTGAAGCGACCGGCATTGAGCTCAAGACCTTTGATCTCCTTGGAGGTGATCAGGGTACCGGTGTAGCTTTCCGGGAGCAGACGCGCGTTGTCGTAGTTCAGAACAGGCAGCGTAGGCATCTGGTCACCGTACTTCAGTACAGTGTTGGAGACACGGAACTTGACCGCTGCGCCACCCTTGGAGAGGTCATCGGCAGCGTTGCCGCTGTCGCCTTTCTTGAAGAAGTCGATCCCTTGCGCGCCGGAGTGGCCCTTGCCGCCATCCAGGCGCACTGCGTACAGACCGAATGCATCAACACCAACGCCCACGGTGCCTTGGGTGAAACCGGACGAGAAAGTACCGATCGCCGCCTGGCCCCACTCGGATTTGTCCTTGTTGCCGTCCTTGTAGTCGCGGTTCATGTAGGCATTGCGCAGCAAGACGTTCAGCTGGCTGTCTTCAACGAAGCCCTTGCTTTCGGCCTGGTCGTTGGCCTGGGCCTGGGTCGCGGCGATCATCGCCAGAGCGACCAGGCTGATCCTGGTTTTCAACATCTTGTTTTCCTTATTTCTGAATTTTTAAACGCTCTGCAACCTGACGCCAGGAACCAACGCCCCTTCGTAGGTTCGACGCTATGCGGATCCAAAACTGAAAAAAGCCCGTCATGTGACATGCAGCGGGCTTTGTACAACAGCATGGCCAAGTCATGGCCAGCAGGCGTTGGGCGAATCCTAGCCCCGGCTGATTCGAGATGTCAAAAAATCGTGAAAGGCAGATGCTTATAACCAGATTCACGACAACAACCCGTGAATTTCTGGAGAAATCCGCACAGCATTAGGTTTTTTCCCTATGGCGCAGGCCCGTCCTGTGTTGCCATCTTGCACTTCCAACGCTCGCGGTAGCCCCGAAAGTGGGTTGAGTATTTTTTACAAATAGAAACACCTGTAAAGACAACACCTTACAAATTACCCAAGCGACCACTAATAGCACTCGTTATCATTCGCACTCAATTTTCATTTATTGTTTTGCGGATTCTCAATGTCGGTACCCTCCCACCTTCCCTCTTTATCCTTTGGCCTGTCGCTACTGCTTGGAGCAAGCCTGGCCAGCGCCGCCACCACCACCCTGCCGGAGCTCTCGGTCACCGCCGACCGCGAGCGCGAAGACGACAATCCTCGGGTTCACGAAGTCAGCACGGCAACCCGCACCTCTACCCCGGTTCGCTACGTGCCACAGGCCATCGACACGGTGAAGACCCACAACGTCCTCGACTACGGCAGCTTCAGCCTGGGCAAGGCACTGGAGGGCATTCCCAACGTCAGCAGTGGTGCCGATACCCGCTTCGACAGCTTGCGCATCCGTGGCTTCGACGCCAGCAACGACTTCTATCTGGACGGCGTACGCGATGACAGCCAATACGTGCGCGACCTGCACAACATCGAGCGGGTCGAAGTACTCAAGGGGCCAGCGGCGGTTCTCTATGGCCGTGGCAGCCAGGGCGGTATCGTCAACCGGGTCAGCAAGGCCCCGGAGCACGGCCGGCGCTCGAGCATCGAGGCCCAGGGCGGTAGCGAAGACCTGCGCAGCCTGTATGCCGATCTGAGCGCTGACCCGACCGATACCCTCAGCCTGCGCCTGAACCTCGGTAATGCCGACAACAACAGTTTCCGCGACGGCATCGACGGCAGCCGCCAACTGTTCGCACCGTCCATGAGCTGGCAGCTGACCCCGCAGCTGAACTGGCTGGTGCAATACGAATACAGCCGCTACAACCGCACCCCCGACCGCGGCATTCCTGGCGATCCGCAGACCGGGCGCCCCGTCGATGTCAGCCGTCATACCACCTACGGTGATACCCAGCGCGACTTCATCGATGACCGTGCCCAGTCGCTGCGCTCGCGCCTGAACTACGAGCTCAATGACCAGTGGCAACTGCGCCATACGTTCTCCCTGTTCAATCTGGAGAGCGACTTCGACAACACCTACCTCACCGGCTACATCCCTTCCACCGGCCTGGTGAGTCGCCAGCGCTGGCAACAGGACCTGAGCACTCGCAATCTATTCAATACCTTCGAGGCCGAAGGTCATCTGCAAACCTTCGATCTCGAGCACACCCTACTGGTGGGCCTGGAGCTGGGCGAACAGCGCCGCAATTCGTTGTTGCATCAAGGGGTCGGCGTGCCTTCCGTACCGCTGGGAGGCTCCAGTGGGCAGCACCAGCACACCGGTGCGCTGAAGGTATCGAGTAACAACCACACCCGCGTGGAAAGCGCTGGCCTCTATCTGCAGGACCAGATACGCCTGAACGATCAATGGCAACTACTGGCAGGCGTGCGCTTCGATCGCTTCGAGGTGCAGACTACGAGCAAAGTGAAGAACCTCACGGAAACCCAAGAGAGCACCAGCACCAGCCCGCGCGTGGGCGTGGTCTATTCCCCATGGCGCGAGCACTCGTTCTATGCGTCCTGGAGCAAGACCTTCTCACCGGTCGGTGGAGGCCTGATCGGCATCACACCCGGCGCTCCGGGCAATGGCAACGATGCAGGCCCTGAGCTCACTCGGCAGAAGGAGATCGGGGTCAAGAGCGATTGGTTCGACGAACGCCTGAGCACCACTCTAGCCCTCTACGAGCTGGAGCTGTACAACCGCCGTACCCGCGACCCGAACAACCCCGAGCTCATCCAGCTCAGCGGCGAGCAGCGCTCAAGAGGCATCGAATTGACTGTCATGGGCAATGTCACCGGCAACTGGTACGTGCGCGGCGGCATGGGGCTGCAGGATGCGACCATCGTCAAGGACAACAATGGCCAGCAAGGCAACCGCATCAACGATGTGGCCAAACGCAACGGCAGCCTCTTCGTCACCTGGAAACCAGAGCTCGGCTGGTACGCCGAAACCGGCCTGACGCTGGTAGGCGATCGATTCGCCGACAACCAGAACACCGTCAAGCTGCCCGGCTATGGCCGCTGGGATGCGCTGGCGGGCTACCGCACCCACGATTGGGATGTGCGCGCGGCCTTGAGCAACCTCACCGACAAGACCTACTACAGCTCGGCCACCAGTGCCAGCCAAATCCAGTTCGGTGATCCACGCAGCCTGGTGGTGACCGGTACCTACAGCTTCTGATTCAGGTATCCGATCTCGTCAGGCCAGCCAAGGCCGAAAAAAAACGCCACCGCGATAAACACGGTGGCGTTTTCGTTTGGGCGAGCGTGCACCCAATCAGTGCCAGACGGCCATCAACGCTTCCAGCTCAGCCTCGCTGATCAGGCCCTGCGGATATCGCCCATCCAGTAGACGCCGTGGATCGTCCGACTTGAAGCGATAGCCTCCATGGCTTTTCAACCATTGGGCCAGAATCTTGAGCGATTCGTGGTCCATCACCGAGGAAGGCATAGCCGACTCACTTGCTGCATTCATGTCCACACGTACTCCAGGTGCCGTGAGCGGCTAACTTACGTTGGTTTTATTACAGAACAGCAAAGCTGCTATCTGACTGAAACACCTGAAAAACAATACAAGACATATGCCATCGCCCCCCTCCGGTAATCGGCAGCCACAAAAAAGCCCGTCAATGGACGGGCTTTTTTGTGATCGGGGGTTTAGCGCTTGACCGGCGCCGGCTGTTGCTGGGTCAGGCAGTGGATGTTGCCGCCACCCAGAAGCAGCTCACGGCCTGGAATCATGACGACTTCGTGGTCCGGGAAGACCTTGGCCAGGATCGCTCTGGCCTGGGCATCAGCGGGGTCATCGAAGCTCGGGGCGATGATGCCGCCATTGACGATCAGGAAGTTGACATAGGAGCCGGCCAGACGCACGGACGGGTCACGCTCCTGGCTGCCAGCCACATGGTCGACGCCTGCGCACTCTTGCTCAGTGGCGTACAGCGGGCCCGGGATCGGCATTTTGTGCACGACGAATTCACGGCCTTTGGCATCGCGGCTGTTTTTCAATACCTCGTATGCGGCGTGGCAACGCGCATAGTTGGGGTCGTTGGAATCATCGGTCCAGGCCAGTAACACTTCGCCTGGGCTGACGTAACAGCAGAAGTTGTCGACGTGCCCGTCGGTCTCGTCGTTGTACAGCCCGTCCGGCAGCCAGATGATGGTTTCGACGGCCAGATGCTCACGCAGAATGTCTTCGATCTGCTCGCGATTGAGGTGCGGGTTGCGGTTGCGGTTGAGCAGGCACTCTTCGGTGGTGATGAGCGTACCTTCACCGTCCACATGGATCGAACCGCCTTCGAGTACGAAGCCCTCGGTGTGGTAACGCTGGCAGCGCTCCATTTCCAGGACCTTGGCCGCCAGTTCCTCGTCACGGTTCCAGGGCGCGTACAGGCCGCCGTCGAAGCCGCCCCAGGCATTGAAGCCCCAGTCCACACCCCGCACTTCGCCATGGTCGTTGATGACGAAGGTCGGGCCGGTGTCACGCACCCAGGCGTCGTCGTTGCTGATTTCCACCACGCGGATGTTGGGGACATCGAGCTGACGACGGGCGTTCTCGTATTGGCCGGCAGAGACGGCGACGGTAACCGGCTCGAAGCGGGCGATGGCCTTGGCCAGCGTCACATGCGCAGCTTGCGCCGGCTTGCCGCCCAGGCGCCAGTTGTCCGGGCGCTCTGGCCAGACCATCCAGACCTGGGTTTGCGGCGCCCATTCGGCGGGCATATGGAAACCGTCGGCACGCGGGGTCGAGTTGAGGGTTTTCATCGGTAACCTCTGCGAGGGCCCGGCGCCGACTGCGCCAGGTCATTGATAAAGAGGGCAGCTTACTCAGAAGCGGCCGTGCTTACACCATTATATACTCGATAAAAATCGAACTTAAAAGCTGAACGACAAATTATTTGGTCATAAAAAAGCCACCTAAGCCGATAACAATCGACTCAGGTGGCTCGATGACCTCGACTTAAAGCGCTTCGGACAGAATGCGGTCCACGCTGTCGACGAAGTAATCCACGCTCGCCCGGGTGGTGCACATGGGCGGCTTTATCTTGAGGATATTCAGGTAGTCCCCGGTGGGCTGCATGAAGATGCCAAGATCGCGCAGGCGATTGCACAAGGTCATGGTCTCTTCGGTGGCAGGCTCCAGCGTCTGGCGATCGCGCACCAGTTCAAGACCCAGGTAGAACCCGGAGCCGTGGGCAGCCCCCGCAAGTGGATGTTTATCGACCAATGCCTCCAGGCGCGCCTTGAAGTAACGGCCCACCTCGCGGGTGTTCTCCCAAAGGCCTTCCTCCTGCATGACATCCAGCACTGCCATGCCGATCCGGCAACTGACTGGGCTACCACCGGCCGATGAGAAGAAGTAACCCTCAGCCTCCAGGGCCTCGGCAATCTCCCGCCGGGTAATCACCGCGCCCAGTGGCTGACCGTTACCCATGCCCTTGGCCATGGTGATGATGTCCGGCACCACGCCCTGCTCCTCGAAGCCCCAGAAGTATTCGCCGAGGCGACCATAGCCGACCTGCACCTCGTCAGCGATGCACACCCCGCCCCGGGCACGGACCTTCGCGTAGGCCTCGCGCAGGTAGCCCGCCGGCAGCGAGATCCCCCCGGCATTGCCGTATACCGGCTCGCAGATGAATCCGGCCAGCTGCCGCCCCCGGGCATCGAGATCGGCCAGCTTGGCGTCGACATCCTGCAGGTAATCAGGTGCGCTGTCCGGCCCACGGAAACGCCCGCGGAAAGTGTTCGGTGCCTCCACCGGATGCACCCAGTCCGGCCGGGTTTCCAGCGCCTGCGGGTTGTCGGCGATGGAGGTGGAAATGGCGTCGGTAGCCACCGACCAGCCGTGATAGGCCTCCAGCACACTGAGCAAATCGCGCCCACCGCTGTAGGCCCAGGCCAGGCGGATGGCCAGGTCGTTGGCCTCGGTGCCGCTGTTGACCAGGAACACCCGGTCGAAGCCTTCCGGCGCCAACGCCAGCAGTCGCTCCGAGAACTCGGCTATCGCCGCATAGTGGAAGCGCGAGTTGGTGTTGACCAGCGACCACTGGCGCGCCGACTCGGCGGCCATGCGCGGATGCCCATGGCCCAGCACTGCGACGTTATTGAGCATGTCCAAGTAGGAGCGGCCCTGCATGTCGATCAAGTAGTTGCGCCAGCCCCGCTCGATATGGGGTGGCTGCGCGTAGTAGTGCTTCTGCGAGCGGGCAAAGCTGGCGTCACGGCGAGCCAGCAGGGCCTGGGCGTCGACCAAGGGCTCGGCGCCGCAATCGAAGCCCAGCAAGGCGCGGGGGGACGGGCACACCGCCAACCAGGCCTGGGCATGGGATGGTTTGGCGAAGAACGGCGGCTGATGTTGGTGATCCCGGCTCAACTGGACGCTCAGGAAGCCGCAGGTCAGCCCCAGGGCTTGCCCTTTGGCCAGTGCCTGGCCGTCCTGCGGCGCTTCTTCCAGCCCTGCCAGCCATAGGCTCCAGTCGGATGTGCGCAGCCGACCACGGCCCTCGCCGGTGCGCTCCCAGACACCTGCCTGCGGTGCCTGCAGCGCGGTGCCGGCGGGCACGTTCAGTTCCACACCCAAAGCGCAGGTGGCGGGCTCCTCGGGACGATCGATGTGCGTCTGTGACAACCGGTACTGCCCGTGCAGGGTGCACGCCGGCCCGGCCTGCCCGGTCAGCAGCCGCTGGTCGAAACCGGGCTGCTCCCAATTACCGGCTTCGCAATGAGGGCTGAGCACGCCCAGGTCGATGCGCGCCACCGCCTCGCCGGCCAACGCCGGCATCAGCGGCGCACAGTCCGAAAGGGTCAGCGGCGCCAGGGCGTGCCCTGCGGCCTGGAGAATCGCAGCCTCCATCAGGGCAAAAGGCACGGCGCTGGCGGTGTCGAAGATTTCCCACTCATGGGCGATGTTGTCGAGGATGTACTGGTTGCCAGGCTCTACCTGCAACTGCTGTTCGCTGCTGAGCACCAGCACGGCCGCGCGCATCAGCACCAATGGCCACAAGGCTCGCAGCTCGGCCTCCTGCAGCGGATTGATCGCCTGGTACGCCTGGATCGCCGGCAGGATACGCAGCGGGTCGCCTTCGGCGTGGTGCAGCAGGGCAGCACAGGTCACGGACAAGTCGGCGATACGCCAGGTACGCACCAGATCGCCGAAGTCGATGACGCCCTGCAATTGCCACTGGCGCCCGGCATCACGCGCCCAGACCGCATTGTCATCGGTGATGTCCAAGTGCACGGCCTGGGCCGGCAGGTCATCGGCCAACGGCTGCAAGCGTTCGGCGGCCAGCCCGGTGAGTTGCTGCACACGGGCTCGACGGGACGGGTCTTGCAGTACCGGCAGCAAATGCTCGATCAGTGCCTTAGCGTGGCGCGGGTCCCACTGCAGGGTGCGCTCGAGGCCGGGATGATCGAAATCGGCCAATGCCCGGTCGACACGCGCGCACAGCTCGCCCAGTTCAGCGATCAGGCGCGGCTCCATGTGTTTGAGACGCGTCAGTGGCTGGCCCTCGATGTAGTCGAGCAGGCGCACCCGCAAAGACTGGCCATCGATGTCCACCGCTAAAAGATCCTGGCCATCGCCTGCCCGACGCACGGCCGGCACTGGCAAGCCTTGCTCCCGCAGGTAGGCGAGTGCCGCGTGCTGCGCTTCGAGCTCCACCTGCGCATAGCTGGCGTGGCAGGCCTTGAGCACGAAGCGGCCTTGTTCGCTGTCGAGCAGCAGGTTCAGGTCCTGCTGACTGCCCAACGGCTGCAAGGGTCCGTCCAGGTCGTAGTGCGCGCGCAGCAGGGCATGGGCCTGGGCTTCGCTCAGCGAAGGGTTGGGCTGGCGGGAACGCTGGATCAGGGTGCTCAAGGGCATGGAGTGGAACCTCGGTTTTTTTGTCGCTTATATCGCCACTGCTGCTGCCGATATACAAGAGGCTGGCGATAAAAGCCTTGGTTACAGCAAGGCAGTTCCAAACTGTCCGGCTTTGCCGGACAATGCCGCCGCACGAACAAAGGGCCAGACCGCAGCGACCCGGCCGACACGCTAAGCTCCACTGGAGCTTCCTTCAGACCCAGAGGTTCTTTCAGATGCGAATTCTCGTCACCGGTGGCGCCGGTTTCATTGGCTCTGCCCTGATCCGCCACCTGATCGACAATACCGAGCACGAGGTCCTGAACCTCGACAAACTCACCTACGCCGGCAACCTGGAGTCGCTGCAACGCATCGCCAGCAATACCCGCTACGAACTCGTCCAGGCCGATATCGCCGATGCGGCCACGGTCAGCGCCGTGCTGGAGCGTTTCCAGCCTCACGCGATCATGCACCTGGCCGCCGAATCCCACGTGGACCGCTCCATCGATGGCCCGGCGGAGTTCATCCAGACCAACATCGTCGGCACCTACACCCTGCTCGAAGCCACCCGTGCCTGGTGGAGCCGCCTGCCATCGCAGGCACGCGCGGCGTTTCGCTTCCACCACATCTCTACTGATGAGGTCTACGGCGACCTGCATGGTGCACACGACCTGTTCACCGAGACCACGCCCTACGCGCCAAGCTCGCCCTATTCGGCAAGCAAGGCAGCGTCCGATCATCTGGTACGCGCCTGGCACCGGACCTACGGGCTGCCTGTGCTGGTTACCAACTGCTCGAACAACTACGGCCCGTACCACTTCCCCGAGAAGCTCATCCCACTGATGATCCTCAGCGCCCTCGCCGGCAAACCGCTGCCGGTGTACGGCGATGGCCAGCAGGTGCGCGACTGGCTGTACGTCGACGACCACGCCCGTGCCCTGCTCAAAGTGGTGACCGAAGGCCAGGTCGGCGAGACCTATAACATCGGTGGCCACAATGAGCAGAAGAACATCGATGTCGTGCACGCCATCTGCGCGCTGCTCGAGGAACTGGCGCCTGAACATCCGGCGGGCGTGGCCCGCTACACTGACCTCATCACCTTCGTCCAGGACCGCCCAGGCCACGACCTGCGTTATGCCATCGACGCCAGCAAGATCGAGCGGGAGCTGGGCTGGGTACCGGAAGAGACGTTCGAGAGCGGACTGCGCAAGACCGTACAGTGGTATCTGGACAACCTCCAGTGGTGCCGCCATGTCCAGGATGGCAGCTACCAGGGTGAGCGCCTGGGACATTCCAATTTCAAGGACCTGATCGCATGAGCAAAGGCATCGTACTGGCGGGGGGCTCCGGCACCCGCCTGCATCCCATCACGCTTGGCGTTTCCAAGCAGCTGCTGCCCATCTACGACAAACCGATGATCTACTACCCGGTCTCGGTGCTGATGCTGGCCGGCATCCGTGACATCTTGCTGATCTCCACCCCCCGGGACCTGCCACAGTATCGTCAGTTGTTCGGCGACGGCAGCCAGTTCGGCCTGCGTATCAGCTACGCCGAGCAACCCTCCCCCGACGGTTTGGCCCAGGCCTTCCTGATTGGCGAGCAGTTCATTGGCAACGATCCGGTGTGCCTGATCCTGGGCGACAACATCTTCCACGGTCAAAGCTTCACCGAGCAACTGACCCGTGCGGCCAGCCATCCCACGGGCGCGACGGTGTTCGGTTACTGGGTCAAGGACCCGGAGCGCTTCGGTGTGGTCGATTTCGACGAGCAAGGTCGAGCACTCTCGATCGAGGAAAAGCCTGCCGAGCCCAAGTCCAGCTATGCCGTCACCGGCTTGTATTTCTACGACAACGACGTGATCGAGATCGCCAAGGGCCTGCGCCCCTCCCCTCGTGGCGAGTTGGAGATCACCGACGTCAACAATGCCTACCTCAAACGCGGCGACCTGCGCGTGGAGCGTTTCGGTCGTGGCTTCGCCTGGCTGGACACCGGAACCCACGAGAGCCTGCTGGAAGCCTCGCAGTACGTGCAGACCATCGAGAACCGCCAAGGCCTTAAAGTTGCCTGCCTGGAAGAAATCGCCTACCAGAAAGGCTGGATCACCCGCGAGCAGCTGCTGGCCAAGGCAAACGAACTGAAGAAGACTGGTTACGGTCAGTACTTGAGCAAAATCGCCGAAGAGCCCGCATGAACATCATCCACACCGACATCCCCGACGTGCTGATCATCGAACCCAAGGTGTTCGGCGACAGCCGGGGTTTTTTCCTCGAGAGCTTCAACGCCAGGGATTTCGCCGCTCACACCGGCCTGGACATCACCTTCGTCCAGGACAGCCACTCCTATTCGCGCAAAGGCGTGCTGCGCGGCCTGCATTATCAGGTCGAGAATACCCAGGGCAAACTCGTGCGCGTGGTGCGCGGCGAGGTCCTGGACGTGGCCGTCGACGTACGTCGCAGTTCCCCGACCTGCGGCCGCTGGGTCGCCGCGCGCCTGTCGGCCGAGAACTTCCGCCAGATGTGGGTGCCGCCAGGGTTCGCCCATGGATTCGTGGTACTGAGTGAAGAAACCGAGTTCCTCTACAAGACCACCGACTACTACAACCCCGCTGCCGAGCGCTGCATCCGCTGGGACGACCCGACCCTGAACATCGACTGGCAACTGCAGGCGCCGCCGCAGCTGTCGGCCAAGGACCAGCTTGGCAAGTTGTTCAGCGAGCTCGACCTGCTGCCATGAAACCATTGAAGATCCTCGTTTGTGGCCATAACGGCCAACTCGCCCAAGCCTTGCGCCCGCAGTTGACCGACCTGGGCGAGGTACTGCTGCTCGGACGCGACCAGCTCGACCTGGCCAATCCCGAGCAACTGCGTGAACCCCTGCGCCGACTGGCCCCCGACCTGATCATCAACGCCGCCGCCCACACCGCAGTGGACCAGGCCGAGAGCGAGCCGGAGCTGGCGTTCGCCATCAACGCCGAAGGCCCGCGCGTGTTGGCCGAGCAAGCAGCGCGACTTGGCGTGCCGCTGATCCACTACTCCACCGATTATGTCTTCGACGGCGACAAGCCCACTCCCTACACCGAGGCGGACACACCCAACCCGCTGGGCGTCTATGGGCGCAGCAAGCTGGCTGGCGAACAGGCCATCAGCGCGGTGGGCGGCGAGCACCTGATCCTGCGCACCAGTTGGATCTACTCGCGGCATGGGCGCAACTTCCTGCTGACCATGCAACGCCTGCTGCAAGAGCGCCCGCAGCTGCGGGTGGTCGACGACCAGGTCGGCGCGCCGACCTGGGCCGGCACCCTTGCCGTCAGCACCCGCGCACTCATCGAGCGTTGGCAGGCAGGCCAGGCCGGCGCCTGGGGCCTCTACCACCTGACAGCGCAAGGCGAGACGTCCTGGTTCGGCTTTGCCCAGGCCATTGCCGAACACCTGCGTGCCCAAGGCCTGCCCTGCGCCGAGTTGCTGCCGATCCCGTCCAGCGAGTACCCGACACCTGCGCGCCGGCCGCTGAACTCGCGCCTGGACTGCTCGCGCCTGGCCCGTGAGTGGCAGGTCCAACAACCGCACTGGCACCAAGCGCTGATCGACTGCCTCAAGTAGCGCATAATTGCGCCAGATCCTTCTGGCGCATCCCTTGATGATTTCGACCTCCACGCCTCCACGCCGTCCCCGCTGGCGCAGCCTCGCCCTGCTGGCCCTGTGCCTGGCTCCGCTGCTCTGGCCGCTGCATCACCTGGCCGAGCGTTACTACCAGGAGGAACTGGCCTCACAAAACCGCCAGACCCTCGACCTCTATGTCGCCAACCTGCTGGGCACCCTGCACCGCTACGAGACCTTGCCGCAGATCCTAGGCGACCTGCCAGCCCTGCGCGGTGCGCTCCACGACCCGTTCAAGACCGAAGCGGTGACCAACGCCAACCGCCTGCTCAAGGAGATCGTCGAGCAAACCGGCGCCGAGGTCATGTATCTGATGGACGTCAGCGGCAATACCCTGGCCGCCTCCAACTGGGACAAACACGACAGCTTCGTGGGCCGCAACTTCGCCTTCCGGCCGTACTTCCTCGAAGCCATGCAGGGGCGCCTGGGAAGATTCTTCGGCCAAGGCACCACCTCGGCCAAGCGTGGCTATTTCTTCGCCGCTGCCGTGCACGAGCGGGACAAGATCGTCGGCGTGCTGGTCGTCAAGGTTGATCTGGACCACACCGAAACCCTGTGGGGTCGCACCCCAGAGCAACTGCTGCTCACCGACCAGAATGGCGTGGTGGTGCTGACTTCGCGACCTGACTGGCGCTTTCGCGCCACCCGGGCGCTGACCGCCGCCGAGCGCGAGGCGATCATCGCCATCCAGCCCTACCCGACCCAGGCCCCGCAGCCGCTCAACCTCGACACCGCTGCCTGGCTGATCCAGACCCGCAGCATCAACGAAACCGGCTGGCAAGTCAGCATCCTCGCCCCGCGCACGCTGGTCGACCGCTCCGTGCAGACGGTCATGGCCATCGGTGCGGCCGCCTTGCTGGTGCTGATGCTGCTGGCAGGCCTGGTGATGCAGCGCCGACGCCACTACATCGACCGTATCGACTTCGAAGCCCGCGGCCGCCAGGAGCTGGAAAAGCGCGTAATGGAGCGCACCGCCGACCTCGAAGGCCTCAACACCCGCCTGAAGAAGGAAGTACTTGAGCGAGAACAGGCCCAACAGGAGCTGGTCCGCGCTCAGGACGAGCTGGTCCAGGCCGGCAAGCTGTCGGTGCTGGGCACCATGTCGGCCAGCATCAGCCATGAGCTCAACCAGCCATTGGCCGCTATCCGCAGCTATGCCGAAAACGCCGAGATCCTGCTCGATCATCAACGCATCGAAGATGCCCGTGGCAACCTCAAGCTGATCGGCGAGCTGACCGGGCGCATGGCCTCGATCATCACCCACTTGCGTGCATTCGCCCGTCGCGACCGCCACGCCCCGGAAAGCGTCGCCCTGCAACCGGCGCTCGATGACGCCCTGGCGTTGCTGGCCAAGCGCCGCCGGGCCATGGCCGTGGAGCTGGTCCGCGACCTACCCGACGCCACACTCTGGGTCCAGGCCGGCGAAACCCGCCTGCGCCAGGTGCTCGGCAACCTGCTGGCCAACGCCCTCGACGCCCTGACCGAGAAAGCCAACCCGCGCAAGCTGTGGCTCAGTGCCGAAACCCGCGACGGCTACGTCTACCTGTACATCCGCGACAACGGCCCAGGCTTCAGCAGCCAGGCCCTGGAGCACGCCAAGGAACCCTTCTTCACCACCAAGACCCGCACCCAAGGCCTGGGCCTGGGCCTGGCGATCTGTGAAAGCCTGATGCGAGCCCTGGGTGGCGAACTGCTGCTCGGCAACCACCCGGAAGGCGGCGCACTGCTCACCCTGCAGCTGCGCGTGGCCACGCCCGGCGCGAACCTGCAACCTTCGGAGGACCCCTCGGCATGACGACCGAGACACTCATCGACAGCCGCACCCAGGTCATCCTGGTGGACGATGACCCGCACCTGCGCCAGGCCCTGGGGCAGACCCTGGACCTGGCCGGCCTGAAAGTCGTGACGCTGGCCGACGCCCAGGGCTTGGCCGAGCGCATCGCTGCGGACTGGCCTGGCGTGGTGGTCAGTGACATCCGCATGCCCGGCATCGATGGCCTGCAACTGCTGGAGCAACTGCATGGGCGTGACAGTGACCTGCCGGTGCTGCTGATCACCGGCCACGGCGATGTGCCGCTGGCCGTGCAGGCCATGCGCGCCGGGGCCTATGATTTTCTCGAAAAGCCCTTTGCCAGCGATGCCCTGCTCGACAGCGTACGTCGCGCCCTGGCCTTGCGCCGTCTGGTGCTGGACAACCGTAGCCTGCGCCTGGCCCTGAGCGACCGCCAGGAGCTGTCCACGCGTCTGGTTGGCCATTCGCCGGCCATACAGCGCCTGCGCGAGCAGATCGGCGCCCTGGCCGCCACCCGCGCGGACGTGCTGATCCTCGGCGAGACCGGCGCCGGCAAAGAGGTGGTGGCCCGTGCGCTGCACGACCTGTCGAGCCGCCGCGAGGGGCCTTTCGTGGCGATCAACGCCGGTGCCCTGGCCGAGTCGGTGGTCGAGAGCGAGCTGTTCGGCCATGAACCCGGCGCCTTTACCGGCGCGCAGAAGCGCCGCATCGGCAAGTTCGAGTTCGCCAATGGTGGGACGTTGTTCCTCGATGAAATCGAAAGCATGAGCCTGGATGTGCAGGTCAAGCTGTTGCGCCTGTTACAGGAGCGGGTGGTGGAGCGCTTGGGTGGCAACCAGCTCATCCCATTGGACATCCGCATCATCGCCGCCACCAAGGAAGACCTGCGCCAAGCCGCCGACCAAGGGCGCTTTCGCGCCGACCTGTATTACCGCCTGAATGTGGCACCGCTGCGCATCCCGCCGCTACGCGAGCGTGGTGACGATATCCTGGTGCTGTTCCAGCACTTCGCCGATGCCGCCAGCGCACGCCATGGCCTGCCGGCCCACAGCCTGCAACCGGCCCAGCGTGCCCTGCTGCTGCGTCACGACTGGCCAGGGAACGTGCGCGAGCTGCAGAACGCTGCGGAGCGCTTCGCACTGGGTCTGGAGCTGGCCCTCGACGGCCAGGCGCCCAGCACTCACACAGCCCACGAAGCTGAGCGCAGCGGCACGCTCAGCGAACAGGTCGAACAGTTCGAGCGATCATTGATCGCCGCCGAGCTGGCCCAACCCCACAACTCCCTGCGCAGCCTCGCCGAAGCCCTCGGCATCCCGCGCAAGACACTGCACGACAAGCTGCGCAAGCATGGCCTGAATTTCGAAGGCGGCGCCAGCGGACACGACGATCAGGAGGAAACCCGCCCATGACCACCGACAGCCAGTACCTGCAGTCCGTACTGCACAGCGACATTCCCCTGACCCGGGAGATGGGCATGGAAGTCATTGGCTGGGAGGACCACTGCCTGCGCCTGCAATTGCCGTTGGCGCCCAACGTCAATCACAAGAGCACCATGTTCGGTGGCAGCCTGTATTGCGGTGCGGTGCTGGTAGGATGGGGCTGGTTGCACCTGCGCTTGCGTGAGCTGGGAATCGATGACGGGCATATCGTCATCCAGGAAGGCCAGATCAGCTACCCGCTGCCGGTAACCGACACGGCCGTGGCACGCTGCGAAGCACCGGAAGACAAGACCTGGGAGCGTTTCGTGGCGATGTACCAGCGCCGCGGACGGGCTCGCCTGACCCTCGAGACGATCGTCTGCAACGCGGGCAGCGATGAGCCCGCCGTGAAGTTCAGCGGACAATACGTGTTGCATCGCTAGGCTTGCCGCTGCCGGGGGACGCCTTGAGCCCTAAAGAACTCAGCGACCGATGGCCGCTGCCAATTGCAACAAGGCCGGACGCCACGCAGCCGCGCCAGGCAAGGCCAGGAAGAATTCATTGAGCAGGGATTCACGCGCCGGGTAGCGGAAGGGCTGGCCATCCAGCCCGATGACCTCGCCCCCGGCACCTTCCAGCACACCCTGGGCAGCAGCGGTATCCCACTGGGAGGTCGGCGCCAGTCGCGGATAGCAATCCGCGGCCCCTTCGGCCAACAGGCAGAATTTCAGCGAACTGCCGACATTGGCCAGTTCAAGCTCGCCAACGGCGCTGCCCAGCCCGCCCAACAGCGCTTCCTGCTGAGGGCTGGAATGTCGCTTGCTGGCGACCACCGTGAAGCGCCCGCCCTCCGGCGGTTGCCGACGCACCCGGATCGATTCGGCAGAACCATTCACCTCGGCGCGCCACGCGCCCAGTCCCCGGCCGCCGAAGTAGCAGCGGCCATTGGTCGGCATCGCCACCACACCAAACACCACTTCGCCCTCCTCGATCAAGGCGATGTTGACAGTGAACTCCTCGCTGCCGGCGATGAACTCCTTGGTGCCATCGAGCGGGTCGACCAACCACCAGCGGCGCCAGGCCTGGCGCTCGGCCAGCGGAATCTCGCAGTCCTCCTCCGACAGCACCGGGATATGCGGGGCCAGCACCTGCAAGCCGTCCGCGATGACCTGATGAGCGGCGAGGTCGGCAGCGGTCACCGGCGAGTCATCAGCCTTGGCCGTCACCGCCACATCGGCGCGCCAGAACGGCAAGATCGCCTCACCCGCCAGACGGGCCAGTTTCACGACTTCGTCCATCAATTGCTGATCGTTCATACGCTGAGCAACCCCCGCTGGATCATCAGGTCGCGGGCCAGGTACAGCGCTGCGAGCGCCCGGCCTTCGGAGAATTGCGGATGCATGGCCAGCGCCGACAGTTCACGCAAATTGACCTTGTCCACGCGCATCGGCTCGGGCTCGTCTCCTTCCAGACGTTCTTCGTAGAGATCGGTGGCGAGTACCACCTGGATCTTCTGGCTCATGTAGCCAGGCGAGAGGGACAGCTCGGTGAGATGCTCCAGTTGGCGCGCGCCGAAGCCGGCTTCTTCCTTGAGCTCACGGTTGGCTGCGGCCAGCACGTCCTCGCCAGGCTCGATCAGGCCCTTGGGCAAGGACAATTCATACTCATCGGTGCCACCACAGTATTCTTCCACCAGCACCGCGTGCTCGGCATCGAGCATGGCCACCACCATCACCGCGCCGTAGCCATTGCCGCGACCGACCAGGCGTTCGTAGGTCCGCTCGGTACCGTTGGAAAAACGCAACTGCACGGCTTCGACGCGGAACAGACGGCTGCTGGCGACGATCTCGCGGGCGAGGACGGTGGGTTTCTGGCGCATGGGGCGGCTCCTTGGCGTGAACGGGTTACTATACCGTGGCTTGCCGACCTAACGAGAGTTTCCCATGCCCGTTCTTCCTTGGTCCGCCATCGATACCGTCCTGCTGGACATGGATGGCACCCTGCTCGACCTGCACTACGACAACCAGTTCTGGCTGGAGCACCTGCCCCAGCGCTACGCCGAGCTGCACGGTGTCAGCCGGGCCATGGCCGAACTTGAGCTGCAGCCGCTGTTCGAGCGCAATGCAGGCACTCTCAATTGGTACTGCCTGGATTTCTGGAGCCGCGAGCTGAACCTGCCGATCCGCGAGCTCAAACAGGAAATCGCCGACCTGATTGCGCTGCGCCCGGACGCCGATACCTTCCTCGCCGCAATCCGCCAAGCCGGCAAACGCGTGGTGCTGATCACCAATGCCCATCGCGACTCGCTGTCACTGAAGCTCGAGCGTGTGGAGCTGGCGCCCTATTTCGAGCGGCTGATCAGTTCCCACGACTACGGATTTCCCAAGGAAAGCCCGCAGTTCTGGGACGCCCTGCAGGCGGACATCGGCTTCGATCCTGCGCGCAGCCTGTTCATCGACGACACCCTGGCGATCTTGCGCAGTGCGCGACGCTTCGGCGTGGAGCATTTGCTGGCCGTGCGCCAGCCCGACAGCAAGGCGGGACCGCGTGATACTCAGGAGTTCGCCGCGGTGGAGGATTACCGGCAACTGCTGGAAGGTCTGTGAGCATGCAGTCGCGGATGAACCCGCTCCCACGACGATCACACGGGAGCGGGCTTATCCGCGCATCGGGACAACAGGCAATCAGTCAGGAATGCGCAGCACCTGTCCCGGATAGATCTTGTCCGGATGCTTGAGCATCGGCTTGTTGGCCTCGAAGATCTTGTTGTACTTGTTGGCATCGCCATATTCGGCCTTGGCGATGGCGCTCAGGGTATCGCCTTTCTTGACCGTGACGAAGCGTGCCGCCTGGGCCACGGGCCCTGTGACGGTGATCTGGTCGTCCACTGATGCCACGCCATCGATGTTGCCCGCCGCCAGGATGATCTTTTCCTTTTCTTCCTGGCTCGCCACCTCGCCCTTGAGCACGATCGTATCGCCCTGGACGGTGGCGGAGATGTTCGGGTTACCCAAGCCGACGGATTCGACGTGCTTCTTGAGCTGCGCCTCGGCGTTGGCGTTTCCGGGCGTCAGCAAGTCGATCAGTTTTTCACCGGCTTCCTTCACGAAACTGAACAGGCTCATGTCGCTCTCCTTGATGATCAAACATGGGAAGCAGGAGTCTAGGACAGACTTGGCCAATCCGCCTCGCCAAGCCAATCGACGTCCTCTATCAGGGGATAGAACCTAGCGACTAGACGTCGCCCGCCTGCAAGCCTAGGCTTGTGCAGGTAACAAGCCGCCGGTAATCCGCTCCGATGAACAGCAAACCCCCAGTCTGTGCGGCGTCCATGCCTCTTGCCTTGCCTGCCGCCAGTAATACCTACGACTACGTACAACTCACCGACGAGGTGCGCGACAGCACGCCGCTCGCCGAAGAGGTGGCTCTGGCCATCGTCTACAACGGTCTGAACCAGGCGGTGATGCTGGTCAGCCCTACCCATCTGGAAGACTTCGCCGTCGGGTTCAGCGTCGGCAGCGGTATCGTCGCCAGCACCGACGAAATCTATGACGTGAAGCTCTCCGGTAGTGGCTCGGCGCTCTACGCCGACCTGGAAATTTCCAGCCGCGCCTTCTGGAATCTGAAGAACCAGCGCCGTCAGCTAGCCGGCACCAGCGGCTGCGGTCTGTGCGGCGTCGAAGCCCTGGAGCAGGCGCTACCCGAGCTGGCCACGCTGCCCGGTGCGCCCCTGCCTCCTGCGCACTGGTTGGCCGGGCTGCGCCAGCGCATCGATGCCTTCCAGCCCCTGGGGCAGCACTGCGGCGCGGTGCATGCGGCGCTGTTCATGGACCGTGACGGCGAGCTGCTACTAGGCCGTGAGGACATCGGGCGCCACAACGCGCTGGACAAGCTGATCGGCGCGTTGCTGCGCCAACGCATCGATACTGAGGGTGGCCTGGCCATCGTCACCAGCCGTTGCAGCCTCGAACTGATCCAGAAAGTCCTGCGTGCCGGCATCCAGACCCTGGTCAGCCTCTCGGCACCGACCGGCCTGGCCCTGCAATGGGCGCGTAAGCACAATCTCAATCTCATCCACTTGCCCAAACACAGCGCACCACGGGTATACAGCCCTGTGGCGCAGCAGTCGCAGGGATGAACGCGCCCGAGACCGCGGCCTCCCCCCTCTGTTCGAAAGCTGGCGAACAGCCATAAAAAAAGCCCTGTGCGCAACGGCCAGGGCTTTGTCTCAAGTAGCTTCAGACAAGCAAAATTTGAGAAAGTTTCACCTAAAAAACAAGAAGTTAGAGAATTGTGTACAAGTCGTGCTACTCGTCGGATTTCCATTGCCAGCCGCCTCGCCGAGCCTCAAATTCGCCTCGTCATCCCTATGAGGCTCTCTCGATGAAGAAGTACTCCTCGATTCTGTTGTTGTCTTTCAGCTTGCTCAGCGGCGTTGCCATGGCCGGTGGCAATACCGAGGCCGGCATTGGCGGCGCATTGGGTGGGGTACTCGGCTCCGTAGTAGGTAACTCCATCGGTGGTAGCACCGGCGGCGCCATCGGTGCCGGCCTGGGCGGTGCGGCCGGCGGTGCCCTGGGTGCCGACAAGCGTCAGCGCGGTGAGGCCGCCATCGGTGGCGCACTGGGCGCGGCCGGCGGTAACGTAATCGGTCGCTCGATGGGCGGCACTACCGGTAGCCATATCGGTGCAGCCGCAGGTGGTGGTGCCGGTGGTGCCCTGGGTAACTACCTGGGCAACAAGGCCGACGATGACGATCGTCACGACCGCCGCTACCGTCGTGACTACGACGGCCGCCGTCACTGGGACCGTGGCCATCACTACGGCCATCGCAAGCACAAACGCCACTGGCGTTACGACGACTGATCATTCAGTCAAGCAAAGGCCCTGCCCTGACCGGCAGGGCCTTTTCGTTGGTGTCGACTTTGCGGCTCAGCCGTTGAACTGCAAGCCCGCCAGGGACGCCTGCAGGGCGTCGGGGAAGGTCACCGGGTTGCCGGAGGCACGCTCCACGAAGACCTGCACCACCGTCCCCGCCGCACAGGCTTGCGGCTCGCCTGGACGGAACAGCGCCAGGTGGTACTCCACCGTGCTACCTGCCAGGCGCACCACGCCCAACCCCACTTCGAGCACATCGGGAAACCCTGGCAAGGCATAGAACTGCGCCGCCGAGCTGATCACCACGCCCACCAGTTCACCCTCGCGCAAGTCCAGCTCGGCCTGCTCGACGAGAAACGCCTGGATGGCCGTCTCGAAGTAGCCATGCACCGTCGCGCCGGCAATATGACCATTGATGTCGTTGTCGTGGGGGCGGGTGAGGATAGGATGGAAGTGGTTGAAATGGCTGCGCTGAGGGGATTCGGTCATAGGTTACCCAGGCTTGGTTACGCGAGTGAAGGTTGCGGCCGTCATTAGGAGCAGTTGGGCTGCCCAGCAGCCCAATCACCGGACAAGCCCTCGATTGCTCCAGTGACCATACCATCGGCTCAGGACCAGAAACAAAAAAGCCGCCCCGAGGGGCGGCTTTTTCGTCCGTGCTCGCGTGCTTATAGCTGCGGGCCAGCGGCCTTGATGGCCTCGGAGACGTCGAACTTCTTGAAGTTCTCGATGAACAGATTGGCCAGGCCTTTGGCGGCCTCGTCGTAGGCAGCCGAGTCAGCCCAGGTGTTGCGTGGGTTGAGCAGGACGGTTTCGACGCCCGGAACGGCCTTCGGCACATCCAGGTTGATGATGTCCAGGTGCTCGGTCTCGGCACCGATCAAGGCACCGCTCTGGATCGCAGCGATCACGGCACGGGTGGTCGGGATGCTGAAACGCTTGCCAACGCCATAGCCACCACCGGTCCAGCCGGTGTTGACCAGGTAGACCTTGGAGCCGAAGCCTTTGATGCGTTTGATCAGCAGTTCAGCGTACTCACCAGCCGGACGTGGGAAGAACGGAGCGCCGAAGCAGGTGGAGAAGGTGGACTTGATGCCGCCGCCCGAACCCATCTCGGTGGAACCAACCAGCGCGGTGTAGCCGGACAGGAAGTGGTAGGCCGCCTGCTCATTGTTCAGGATCGAAACCGGAGGCAGAACGCCAGTCAGGTCGCAGGTCAGGAAGATGACCGCGTTCGGCTCGCCGCCCAGGTTCTTCTCGGAACGCTTCTCGACGTGCTCCAACGGGTAGGCGGCGCGGCTGTTCTGGGTCAGGCTGCCATCGGCGTAGTCGGCGTGCTTGGCGTCGTCGAGAACGACGTTTTCCAGCACCGCGCCATGCTTGATGGCTTTCCAGATGACCGGCTCGTTCTTCTCGGACAGGTCGATGCACTTGGCGTAGCAGCCGCCTTCGATGTTGAAGACAACGCCTTCGCCCCAACCGTGCTCGTCGTCACCGATCAGGTAACGGCTCTCGTCGGCCGACAGGGTGGTCTTGCCGGTGCCGGACAGACCGAAGAACAGGGTCACATCACCTGCTTCGCCGATGTTGGCGGCGCAGTGCATCGGCAGAACGTCGGCAGCTGGCAGCAGGAAGTTCTGCACAGAGAACATGGCTTTTTTCATTTCGCCGGCGTAACGCATGCCAGCGATCAGCACTTTCTTCTGGGCGAAGTTGATGATCACGCAACCATCGGAGTTGGTGCCGTCACGCTCTGGAACGCATTCGAAATTGGCGACGTTGAGCACTTGCCACTCTTCACGACCGGCCGGGTTGTACTGGGCCGGATTGATGAACAGGCAACGGCCGAACAGGTTCTGCCAGGCAGTCTGGGTGGTCATCTTGACCGCCAGGTAGTGCTCGGCGGCAGCGCCTACGTGAACGTGGGAAACGAAGTGCTCTTGGGCGTTGTTGAACGCCTCGACGCGAGCCCACAGAGCATCGAACTTGTCAGCCGGGAACTTGCGGTTGATCGGCCCCCAGGCAATGGCACCGGAGGTGCTGGGCTCGTCGACGATGAAACGGTCAGCCGGCGAACGGCCGGTACGATGACCGGTTTTCACAACCAGTGCGCCAGTATCGGCCAGCTCGCCTTCACCGCGGGACAGCGCTTCTTTTACCAGCTCATCGACGGTCAGGTCGGTGTACACGGTGTTGTTGGCTTGCGTCATGAGATACCCCATCCGGCCCAAGGCCGAGTGCTCCAAACGTTTTGTAGTTGTCTATTTCAAACTACTACAGCGAAAAAAGTGGCCGGATTATGCCAGAAAAGCCCAAAAAAAGTAGGCCCCTCCTGTCAGAACTGCGCTTTTGCGCAATTCGACAGGAGTTTCTCCTGTAGTGAACCGTTTCAGTGCTGAGTATCTGACGGTGCCTCGGTGCCACCACCTGCAAACAATTGCGCCACATCGCTCGCGTCGAAGAAATAGCGCTCGTTGCAGAACTGGCAATCGATCTCGACCTTGCCACCACACTCTTCCACCAATGCCTTGGCATCCTCTTCTCCAAGGCTCACCAATGCATTGCCGGAACGCTCGCGCGAGCAGCTGCAATGGAAGCGCAGGGGCTCGATGTCGAACAGACGCACGGCGTCCTCATGGTAGAGGCGGTGCAGCAGGGTTTCGTTGTCCAGAGACCACTCCTCAGGCTTGAGGGTGCCTGCCAGGGCCACGACATGCTGCCAGCTGCCCTCGCGCTCTTCTTCGTCGCGCTGGCGATCGACTGGCAACTGCTGCAGCAGCAGGCCACGGGCCTTGCCACCCTTGGCGTCGAGCCAGAAGCGCGTGTTGAGCTGCTGGGACTGGACGAAATAATTGGTGAAGCACTCCGACAGGTTGGCGCCATCGAGGTCCACGGTGCCCTGGTAACGCTGGCCCTTGACCGGATCGATGGTCAAGGTCAGGTGACCGTCAGGCATCAGCTGGGCCAGGGTCGCGTCGGCCGGGATCTGGTCCGCCTCGTAGCGCGCCATGCCGCGGATATCGCGATCGCTGGAGCACTCGACCATCAACAGCGGAATCGGCCCCTGAGAACGCGCCTGAAGCACCAGCAGGCCATCGAACTTGAGTGCGCCCACGAGTAGCGCGGTCGCCGCCATCAGTTCACCCAGCAGCACTGCGACCGGCTGAGGGTAAGGATGACGGGCCAGCACGTCGGCATAGCTCTGCTCGAGCGCCACCCACTCGCCGCGGATATCGCGGTCGTCGAAGATGAAACGCTGGGTGAAGTCGGTATCCGGCAAATCGCTCATAGGTTTTGGCTATCTAAAAATGATGACAAAATGGTTACAGGGAATTACGACTCCCGTGGCAGAGCGTCCACGAGACGCTCTTAACCCCGTTGGTAATAGAGGTATTTTATGGACAATCGACCACTGTTCCAAGCAAGGTGGTCCTGGGGACCCCTCGTAGCCTGTACCCTGCTGCCTGTTGCTCTACTGTGTTTCTGGTTATGGCCTTTTGGCCAGATCCTGTGTCTGACTTTAGACGAGTGGCTGTTCCACAGCCTCAACGCGCCGTTGGCCGACAATACCCTCTGGCGATATGTCTGGACGATCGGCAGTCTGCGTCCTTTCGATATTGTCGTCGGCTTGATCTTGCTGGCCCTGCTGATCCGGGGCAATTGGGTGTTCAAGGCGACCCAGGTGCGCGAAGCCTTCTTCGGCTTTCTGGTAACGCTGCTCCTCTTAGTGGTGGTTCGCGTACTGTTTTCCAAGTGGGTGGCGATCATGGGCTGGCAACACAACAGCCCATCGATGGTCTTCGACAACGTAGTCCATCTGAGCGACTACTACCCGAATCTGGAAGCCAAGTGGGAACTGAAGGATCGCTCCAGCCAGAGTTTCCCGGGCGATCACGCTTCGGTGCTGTTGATCTGGGCGCTGTTCATGACCCTGTTCAGCCGCACCCTGCTGCAGCGGCTGGTGATCTGGGGCCTGGCATTGCTGTTCATGCTGCCGCGCCTGGTGGCAGGCGCCCATTGGGGGCAGGACGACTATATCGGCGGATTGCTGATGGCCGTGCTGGCCTTGGGCTGGAGCTGCTACACACCGCTGGCGGCAAAAGCCAGTGCGGCGTTGCTGCGATGGACCGCCCCGTTGTTCAGCTGGCTGGCACGATTGCCGCTGGTGGGCAGGATGAGCGTCATTCGCACGGCCTGAATGGCCTTCGGGGCCGCGCTGCGGCCCCTACTCATTCATAACTGCCATGCAGCTGATGAATCTGGCGCCGCTGCTTCTTGGTCGGCCGCCCATCGGTGGTCACACCGAGCGCGCCAGCCTTGCGCATCTGGGCAGCCTGTTCACGACGCCGTACGCTTTCTTCGGTCTCTTCGTACAAGGCCTGCGCCTGCGGCGCTCCGCGACGTACATCCGACAAGGCCTTGACCACTACGGTACGTTCATCGAATCCGGTACGCAGCACGAATTCGTCACCTACCCGAGGCTCCTTGCCCGGCTTGCAGCGTTCTCCCCGGCAATGCACCTTGCCACTCTCAATGGCCGCCTTGGCCAGGGCCCGGGTCTTGTAGAACCGCGCCGCCCATAGCCATTTATCCAGGCGTACCTTGTCGTCTTCTTCCGCTTTGTGGGCCATCCCATTACCTCGAATTCTGTCTTTCACGGAACTGTACTACCGTAACTTGCGGATGCAAAAAGTCCGTGCCGTGCTTACAGTTCACCACCTCATTCGCAGGGCGTGTTTCGTGAAGACATTTGACCATCTGACTGTAATCGGCCTGCGCGAGTGGGTCGCCTTGCCCGACCTCGGCCTGGCGGGCCTGCGCGCCAAGATCGATACCGGCGCCAGCACCTCCAGCCTGCACGCCACGGACGTAGAACCGTTCGAGCGCGACGGCCAGTCCTGGGTGCGCTTCACCGCTCATCTGGGGTCAGTGGTGCAACTTCGCCACCGTCGCTGCGAAGCCCCGTTGGTCACGATGAAAACCATCAAGAGCTCCAACGGCCAAGCCCAGGTCCGCTATGTGATCCGTACGCCGCTGGCGTTGGGCGACCGGGTCTGGGAGGTGGAGTTCACCCTTGCCTGTCGCAAAAACATGCGCTATCGCCTGCTGCTCGGTTCCAAGGCGCTGATTCACGGCCAGCTGGTAGTCAATCCTGGCCTTAAGTACGTTCAGGACAAACCGGCCTTTCCGGCCACCCTTTCCCCTGTCACAGGTGCTGCATGAAGATCGCTGTGCTGTCGCGCAATCCGCGTCTGTATTCCACCCGCCGCCTGGTCGAAGCCGGTACCCAGCGTGGTCACGAGATGGTGGTGATCGATACCCTGCGCGCATACATGAACATCGCCAGCCACAAACCGCAGATCCACTATCGCGGCAAACCGCTGGAAGGTTTCGACGCAGTCATACCGCGCATCGGCGCGTCCGTCACCTTCTATGGCTGCGCGGTGCTGCGCCAGTTCGAGATGATGGGTGTCTACCCGCTCAACGAGTCGGTGGCCATCGCCCGCTCACGCGATAAGCTGCGCTCCCTGCAACTGCTGTCGCGTCGCGGAATCGGTCTGCCGATCACAGGTTTCGCTCATTCGCCGGATGACATCCCCGACCTGATCCAGATGGTCAACGGTGCCCCCTTGGTGATCAAGGTGCTCGAGGGCACCCAGGGCATCGGCGTGGTGCTGTGCGAAACCACCAAGGCCGCCGAATCGGTGATCGAGGCATTCATGGGCCTGAAGCAGAACATCATGGTCCAGGAATACATCAAGGAAGCGGGCGGTGCCGACATCCGCTGCTTCGTCGTCGGCGACAAGGTCATCGCGTCGATGAAGCGCCAGGCCAAGCCTGGCGAGTTCCGCTCCAACCTACACCGCGGCGGCGTCGCCAGCCTGATCAAGATCACCCCCGAAGAGCGCATGACCGCCATTCGTGCGGCCAAGGTCATGGGTTTGAGCGTGGCGGGGGTGGACATCCTGCGCTCCAATCACGGGCCACTGGTGATGGAGGTGAACTCCTCGCCGGGGCTCGAGGGGATCGAAGTCACCACCGGCAAGGACGTGGCCGGGATGATCATCGAACATCTGGAGAAGAACGGCGGGCCGAACCAGACACGAACCAAAGGCAAGGGCTGAGCCAACACAGCCGCGGAGCCATGACAGGGCATCAAACGGCGTTACGAGGCAACAGCAACCCCAATGGCAACCTTACCCGCGCTTCGATTCCGCCACCGGAACGATTGCGCAACTCGACATTGCCCCCGTGCTGGGCCGCGATCCGCTTGACGATCGCGAGCCCCAACCCGGTGCCCTTGCCGCCTCGGGCACGATCTCCGCGGATGAAGGGGTTGAAGATGGTCTCCAACTCCGACTCGTCTATCCCCGTCCCTCGGTCCAGTACGCTGAGCACCACATAGGGCGCGCTCTGGTCACCCGACACGTACACCGCCACTTCGACCCCTTTGCCCGCATGATGCAAGGCATTACCGATCAGGTTACCCAGCATGCGCTTGAGCGACACCCGACGCAGCGGGAACGGCGGAATCGGCTCCAGGCACAGGCGCACCCGCTCCTCCGGCTGGTTGTAAGGCGCCACGACTTCGCGAACCAGTGCGCCCAGATCGGCCACTTCCACCGGCTCGTCCCGACCATCGCGGATGAAGGCCAGGAACTGGTCGAGGATCGCATCCATATCCTCGATGTCGCGGACCATGTCATCGGTCAGCTCACTGTCGTTAGCCATCAATGACAACGACAGGCGCAGGCGGGTCAGGGGGGTGCGCAAGTCATGGGACACTCCCGCCAGCATCAGTTCACGCTCGCGTCCGGCCTGCTCGACGTCTTCGGCCATCTGGTTGAAGGCCCGGTACACCTCGGTCATCTCGCTTGGCGTGTCGCTGATCGGCAACCGCACGCTGCGCCCCTGGCCCAGCTGCCGGGCAGCGAACACCAATCGCTTGAGCGGCTGGTTGAGCTGGCGCACGAAGATCCACGCCGAAGCGGTGGACAACAAACCGATAGCCAGGAACCAGCCCAGCACGTTCCAGATCTTCTGCCCCCGCAGCGGGTGCGGATACAAAGGCACCTTCAACCAGCCGGGGCCCAGGCTCGGCGCGTTGACCCACAAGGCAGGCGGCGCGTGGATGCGCAACCGCACCTCGGTGTCATCGCCAAGTTCGGCCTGCATCTGGCGTTGGTAGATCTCGCTGTAGGGCCAATGCTGCTCACCCTCCGGCACACCGGAGCCGGTGACCCGGATCAACCCTGCCGCCTCGGCGATCTTGTCGCGGTTCTCCTCGTCGGCGGCCCAATAGGCGCGCAATGTCAGGGCCACGCCATGGCTGTACTGGCGATCGACCAGCACGTCCTCGTTCATCAGCAGGTACACCAGCGTCAAGGCCTTGGAGAACAGGACGACGATCAGCACCAGCCACAGGGTGCGGGCGAAGAAGCTTTGCGGGAACCAAAGAGGCGTTTTCATCTGGACAACTACTGCGCTGCGCTCACGGGCGGGGCTCGACAGGGTGCGGGCCTGATCCAGACGCAAACAGGGCGACCCCATCGGGTCGCCCTGGTGCGTGATGGCAAGCCTGCAGGCTCATGTTCATTTGCTGG
This sequence comes from Pseudomonas sp. CK-NBRI-02, assembly GCF_008124495.1. NCBI lineage: Bacteria > Pseudomonadati > Pseudomonadota > Gammaproteobacteria > Pseudomonadales > Pseudomonadaceae > Pseudomonas > Pseudomonas sp. CK-NBRI-02. Next base: position 218,029 of record NZ_VSJH01000008.1, read on the forward strand.
CGTTTCCGTCCGGCACGAAGACGTAGCCTACACCCCACACGGTCTGGATATAGCGCGGTTTGGAAGGGTCCGGCTCGATCATGCGGCGCAGGCGTGAGATCTGCACATCGATGGACCGCTCCAACGCATCCCACTCGCGGCCGCGAGCCAGGTTCATGAGCTTGTCGCGGGTCAGCGGCTCGCGGGCGTGCATGACTAGCGCCTTGAGCACGGCGAACTCGCCGGTGGTCAGCATGTGCACTTCATCGCCACGCTTGAGCTCGCGAGTAGCCAGTGAAAGTTCGTAGTCGCCGAACGTGACGGTCTCGTCCTCGCTGCCAGGGGCACCCGGTACGCTCGGGGCCTGGCGACGCAACACGGCCTTGACTCGCGCCATCAGCTCGTCCGGGTTGAAAGGTTTGCCCAGGTAATCGTCGGCCCCCAGCTCCAGGCCCTTGATGCGACTGAGCTCGTCGCCCTTGGCGGTGAGCATGATGATCGGGATCTGGTTGTTGGCCTTGCGCAGGCGGTTGCAGGCAGAGAGGCCGTCCTCGCCGGGCAGCATCAGGTCGAGCACCACCAGGTTGAAGACCTCACGGGCCAGCAGGCGGTCCATCTGCTCGGTGTTGGGCACCGCGCGGGCACGATAGCCCTTGCTGGTGAAGAAACGTTCCAGCAGGCTGCTCAGCCCCGGATCGTCATCGACGATGAGAATCTTCTCGCCTTCAGCGGTATTTGCGGTGCTGGTCATGAATAGCTCCTTTGGTATCGCCGCGCATTATGGCGTAGCCATGACAACGCGTGCCGTGTGCATTGTTAGCAGATTTTTCCCATGGCGCCACTTCCCGCCTGGCCGAGGCTGGCCCGGCGCTATCACCGCAAGCCCGGCACGATGGGTATAATGCGCCGCTTTCACCCTGCGCCGCCGGGCCTGAATGCCCCCTTGCGGCCTCCAGCATTCATTATTTGTCAGGTGGTTCTCATGGACAGCATCAACAGCCGTATCGCCGAGGAACTGGGCGTTCGCCCGCAGCAGGTCGAAGCGGCCGTGGCCCTGTTGGACGAAGGCTCGACGGTGCCTTTCATCGCCCGTTACCGAAAGGAAGTCACCGGCAGCCTGGATGACACCCAGCTGCGTCACCTGGAGGAGCGCCTGCGCTACCTGCGCGAACTCGACGAGCGCCGCGCCAGCATCCTGGCCAGCATCGAGGAGCAGGGCAAGCTGACCCCGGAGCTGGCCCGCGAGATCAAGCTGGCCGACACCAAGACCCGCCTTGAAGACCTCTACCTGCCCTATAAGCAAAAGCGCCGCACCAAGGGCCAGATCGCCCTGGAAGCCGGCCTGGGCGAACTGGCCGACGGTCTGCTCAACGATCCGCAACTGACCCCGGAAGCCGAAGCGGCACGTTTCGTCGATGCCGACAAGGGCGTGGCCGACGTCAAGGCCGCCCTGGAAGGGGCCAAGTACATCCTCATGGAGCGCTTCGCCGAAGACGCCGCCCTGCTCGACAAGCTGCGCGTGTTCCTCAAGCAGGAAGCGGTGCTCAGCGCCCGCGTGGTCGCCGGCAAGGAAGAAGAAGGCGCCAAGTTCCGCGACTACTTCGCCCACGACGAACTGCTGCGCAGCGTGCCCTCGCACCGCGCCCTGGCGATCTTCCGCGGTCGCAACGAAGGCGTGCTGACCGCCTCGCTGAAGGTAGGCGAGGAACTGCCAGGCACACTGCACCCCTGCGAGCTGATGATCGGCAACCACTTTGGCCTGGAAAACCGCAACCGTCCGGCCGACAAATGGCTGGCCGAAGTGGTGCGCTGGACCTGGAAGGTCAAGCTGTACACCCACCTGGAAACCGACTTGTTCGGCGAGCTGCGCGACAACGCCGAGAGCGAGGCGATCAACGTCTTCGCCCATAACCTGCACGATTTGCTGCTCGCTGCGCCCGCCGGTCCTCGCGCCACCCTGGGCTTCGACCCGGGCCTGCGTACCGGCTGCAAGGTCGCGGTGGTCGATGCCACCGGCAAGCTGCTCGACCACACCACGGTCTACCCTCACGCTCCGAAGAATGACTGGGACCGCACCCTTTCCATTCTCGCCGCGCTGTGCGCCAAGCACTCGGTGGAGCTGATCGCCATCGGCAACGGTACCGCCAGCCGCGAGAGCGACAAGCTGATCATCGAGCTGGTGAAGAAATACCCCGCCCTGAAGATCACCAAGGTCATGGTCTCGGAGGCCGGCGCGTCGGTCTACTCCGCCTCTGAGCTGGCAGCCCGCGAGTTCCCGGACCTGGACGTCTCGATCCGTGGCGCGGTCTCCATCGCCCGACGCCTGCAGGACCCGCTGGCCGAACTGGTGAAGATCGACCCCAAATCCATCGGCGTCGGCCAGTACCAGCACGACGTCTCTCAGGTGAAGCTGGCGCGCGGCCTGGACGCGGTGGTCGAGGACTGCGTGAACGCCGTGGGCGTGGACGTCAACACCGCCTCCGTGGCCCTGCTGACCCGCATCTCCGGCCTGAATGCCACCCTGGCCCAGAACATCGTCGCCCATCGCGACGCCAACGGCCCGTTCACCACCCGTGCGGCGCTGAAGAAGGTCAGCCGCCTGGGCGAGAAGACCTTCGAACAGGCCGCAGGCTTCCTGCGGGTAATGAACGGCGACAACCCGCTGGACGCCTCGGCGGTGCACCCGGAAGCCTACCCGCTGGTACAGCGCATCGCCGCCGATACCGACCGCGACATCCGCTCGCTGATCGGCGACAGCGCGTTCCTCAAGCGCCTGGACCCAAAGAAGTTCACCGACGAGACCTTCGGTCTGCCAACGGTCACCGACATTCTTCAGGAACTGGACAAGCCCGGTCGCGATCCACGCCCTGAGTTCAAGACCGCGACCTTCCAGGAAGGGGTCGAGGACCTCAAGGATCTGGAGCCCGGCATGATCCTCGAAGGTGTGGTGACCAACGTCACCAACTTCGGCGCCTTCGTCGACATCGGCGTGCACCAGGACGGCCTGGTGCACATCTCGGCGCTGTCGGAAAAGTTCGTCAAGGACCCGCGCGAGGCGGTCAAGGCCGGCGACGTGGTCAAGGTCAAGGTCATGGAAGTGGACATCCCGCGCAAGCGGGTCGGCCTGTCCATGCGCATGAGCGACACACCCGGCGAGAAGGTCGAAGGCAACCGTGGTGGCAATCGTGGCAATGGCGGCAACCGCCAGCAACAGGCACCGCGCCCGCGTGAAACCGCAGCCGCACCGGCCAACAACGCCATGGCCGCGCTGTTCGCCAACGCCAAGCAGTTGAAGAAGAAGTGATGCAGATCCCGGCCGAATACGTTGAAAGCGCCTTCAGCCAACTCCTGGGCTGCCGCCTGCAACGCCTGGAGACGGGCGTAGCCGAGGTGGCCCTGACGCTGGAGCCGCACTTACGCAACCGCGGCCAGAAGCTGCACGGCGGGGCAATCTTCAGCCTGGTGGACATCGCCATGGGCCTGGCCTGCTCGGCCAGCCATGGCTTCGATCAGCAGAGCGTGACGATCGAATGCAAGATCAACTACATGCGCGCAGTCAGTGACGGTGAAGTCGTGTGCACCGCCCAGGTGCTGCACGCCGGGCGCCGCACACTGGTGGTCGACGCCGACGTATTCCAGGGCGACAAGCGCGTGGCCAAGGCACAAGGAACCTTCGCGGTTCTCTAGCTCACCAAGGCTTATCTGCGGTATTTTCGGCGTTATCGAGTATCGGGGCCGCTGCGCGCCCCATTGCAGGCCTCGCCCGCGTCCTCAGGCTAAACATCAGGTCCTGGGGGTGATGGCGAGGCCTGCGATGGGCTGCGACGCGGCCGCAGTCGGCACTGGCACTGCTGAAAACCCAGACAAACCAGGCGACAACGCCAGTTCCTTTTCCAACTACCCTTGTAGACCGTCATCCCTACCCCCATATTGGGGCGACTGACGCGTGAAGGAATACATCTTGAGCGAACTCCTCAACCGCCGCCTGAGCCTGCTCGGCGCCAATCTCCCCCTGCTCAAGCAGTGCCTGCACGGTATTGAGCGCGAATGCCTGCGTGTGACCGACGAAGGTCGCCTGGCCCAAACGCCGCACCCGGAGGCCCTGGGTTCGGCGCTGACCAACGAGCAGATCACCACTGACTATTCCGAGTCGCTGCTGGAGTTCATCACCCCCGCCCTGGCGGACCCGGCCAAGGTGCTCGAGAGCCTCGACGAGATCCACCGCTTCGTCTATGCCAAGCTCGGCGACGAGTACCTGTGGAGCCCGTCCATGCCCTGCACGCTGCCGGCCGAGGAGGACATCCCGATCGCCGAGTACGGCACCTCCAACATCGGCAAGCTCAAGCATGTCTACCGCAAGGGCCTTGCCCTGCGCTACGGCCGCACCATGCAGTGCATCGCCGGCATCCATTACAACTTCTCCCTGCCCGAGGCGCTGTGGCCGCTGCTGCGCGCAGCCGAAGGCAGCGAGGAAAACGACCGCGACTATCAGTCGGCGGCGTACATCGCCCTGATCCGTAACTTCCGCCGCTACAGCTGGCTGTTGATGTACCTGTTCGGCGCATCGCCCGCCCTGGACAAAGGCTTCTTGCGTGGCCACCCGCATCAGCTCGAAGAGCTGGATGCCGAAACCCTGTACCTACCCTACGCCACCAGCCTGCGCATGAGCGACCTGGGCTACCAGAGCAATGCCCAGGCTGGCCTGACGCCTTGCTACAACAACCTGGCCAGCTACACCGACAGCCTGCGCAAGGCGGTCGGCACGCCCTACCCGCCCTATGTCGAGATCGGCACGCACAAGGATGGCGAGTGGGTCCAGCTGAACACCAACATCCTGCAGATCGAGAACGAGTACTACTCGAACATTCGCCCCAAGCGCGTCACCTATACCGGCGAACGTCCGATCCAGGCCCTGACCTCCCGCGGCGTGCAGTACGTCGAAGTGCGTTGCCTGGATATCAACCCGTTCCTGCCAGTGGGTATCGATCTTCCCCAGGCACGTTTCCTCGATGCCTTCCTGCTGTTCTGCGCCCTGGACGACAGCCCGCTGCTCGAAAGTGGCGAATGCGGCCAGTGCACCAACAACTTCCTCACCGTGGTCAAGGAAGGCCGCCGTCCGGGCCTCGAACTTCGTCGCAACGGCCAGCCCATCGGGCTGAAGGATTGGGCCAGCGAGCTGATCGCCCGTATCGCCCCACTGGCCGAACTGCTCGACCGTGCCCAGGGCGGCGAAGAACACGCCAAGGCGTTGGCCGCACAGCAGGCCAAGGTCGACGATGCCTCCCTGACGCCGTCGGCCCAGGTGCTGGCGCGCATGGCCGAACACAACGAAACCTTTGTCCAGTTCTCCCTGCGTCAAAGCCGCCTGCATGCCGGAACCTTCCGCGAGCAACCGCTGAGCGTCGAGCGCCAGCAGGCCTTCGAGACCCTGGCGCGCGAATCGCTGGCCGAGCAGTCGCGCCTGGAGCAGCAGGAAGTCGGTGACTTCGACCTGTTCGTGGGTGCCTATCAGGCCAGTATCCTGGCCATCAGCAACTGATGAGCCGCGCCACCAGCCCGCGCAAGCCACGCGCCAGCAGCCAGGCCAGGATCGACGCGATCCTCGCCGCGGCGCGCGGACTGTTGGCCGATCAAGGCGTGGCGGGCCTGTCGATCTACAGTGTGGCCGAGCGGGCACAGATCCCGCCGTCTTCGGTGTACCACTTCTTCGCCAGCGTACCGGCGCTGCTCGAAGCCTTGACCGCTGACGTGCATCTGGCGTTTCGCGAAGCCCTGAGCGCCCCTATCGACAGCAGCGCGTTCGGTACTTGGCACGACCTGTCACGGCTGATCGAGCAGCGCATGCTGGACATCTACAACGAAGATGCGGCCGCACGCCAACTGATCCTCGCCCAACATGGCCTGAGCGAAGTGGTGCAGGCCGACCGCCAGCACGACCTGGAGCTGGGCGAACTGATGCACAAGCTGTTCGACCAGCACTTCCAGTTACCGGCGATGCCCAGGGATGTGGATGTATTCGCCCTGGCCATGGAGCTGAGCGACCGGGTCTATGCGCGCTCGATGCAACTGCACGAACAGATCACCCCACGCATGGCCGAGGAAGGCAAGCGAGTGTTCGAGGCGTACCTGGGGCTGTACCTGCCGCCGTTCCTGCCCAAGCGCTGAACCACAGGACCGCTGCGGATCCTCTCACGACACAAGGCCACTGCTGCCGGGCATCGTGCACCCTGCAGGAGCGGCCTTGCGTCGCGCGAGGGGCGCACAGCGCCCCATCACCCTTACAACTTGGCGATGGACACTTCGGTGGATTTGACGAAGGCGATCACTTCGCTGCCCACCTGCAGTTCCAGCTCACGCACGGAACGGGTGGTGATCACCGAGGTGACGATGCCAGAGGCGGTCTGTACGTCGATTTCCGAAAGCACCGGGCCTTCGAGGATTTCCTTCACGGTGCCTTTGAACTGGTTGCGAACGTTGATGGCTTTGATGGTCATGATGTGATTCCTTCTCTAGGGCTTCTTGGGTTCAGTGCGCCCAACGCAGCTGCGTGGGCAAAGGGGCTACAGGTTCCGGCTCGGGCGGCGTGCCCGGTACGGCGAGAACACGGTTGAGGACTTCGCTTTCCAGCGCCGCCAGGCGGTGCGATCCACGCGCTCGCGGACGCGACAGGTCGACAGTCAGGTCCAGGCCGACGGCGCCGTCTTCAATGAGAATCACCCGATCTGCCACGGCGACGGCTTCGTTGACGTCGTGGGTAACCAGCAACACGGTGAAACCGTGCTGGTGCCACAGCCGTTCGATCAGTTGCTGCATCTCGATCCGGGTCAAGGCATCGAGCGCCCCCAGTGGCTCGTCCAACAGCAACAGGCGCGGTTTGTGAATCAGTGCCCGGGCCAGGGCCACACGTTGCTTCTGGCCGCCCGACAACGCCGCTGGCCAGTCATGGGCGCGCTCGGCCAGGCCGACCGCTTCCAAGGCTTGCAACGCATCGGCGCGCCAGTTGCCGGACAGCCCCAGGCCGACGTTGTCGATCACCTTCTTCCAGGGCAGCAGGCGCGCGTCCTGGAACATCAGCCGGGTTTCCTCGCGGGCTTGATCCAAGGGCGCGGCACCGGCGAGCAACTGGCCGGCGCTGGGCTGGTCGAGGCCCGCCAGCAGGCGCAGCAAGGTGCTCTTGCCGCAGCCACTGCGCCCCACGATAGCGACGAACTGGCCGGCCGGAATGTGCAGGTCGATGCCTCGCAGCACCTCGCGCTGGCCAAACGCCTTGCGCACGCCCTGAACCGCCAGGGGGATACCGCGCAGCAAGCGCGGCGGTTGTTCCTTGAGCACGGTCATGCGCCCTCCTTCTTCGCCGGTTGATAGGCCGGGTGCCAGCGCAGCCAGACACGCTCCAGGCCACGGGCGGCCAGGTCGGCAAGCTTGCCGAGCACGGCGTACAGGACGATGGCCAGGACCACCACATCGGTTTGCAGGAACTCACGGGCATTCATCGCCAAGTAACCGATACCGGCATTGGCCGAGATGGTCTCGGCGACGATCAGCGTCAACCACATGAAACCCAGGGCGAAGCGCACGCCCACCAAGATCGATGGCAGCGCGCCCGGCAGGATCACCTGGCGGAACAGGCCGAAGCCCGACAAGCCATAGCTGCGCGCCATCTCTACCAACGCCGGGTCGACGTTGCGGATGCCGTGGTAGGTGTTGAGGTAGATGGGGAACAGCGTCCCCAGCGCCACCAGGAAGATCTTGGCCGACTCATCGATGCCGAACCACAGGATCACCAGGGGAATCAGCGCCAGATGCGGCACGTTGCGGATCATCTGCACCGAGCTGTCGAGCAGACGCTCGCCCCAGTTCGACAGACCCGTGATGAAGCCCAGCACCAGGCCGATGCTGCCGCCGATCACAAAGCCCAAGGCCGCGCGCCAGCCGCTGATGGCCAGGTGCGTCCAGATCTCGCCGCTGCGCACCAACTCGACGCCGGCGCTGACCACCGCGCTCGGCGCCGGCAGGATGCGGGTCGACAGCCAGCCGCTGGCGACCGCCAACTGCCACACCGCCAACAGCAGCAGTGGTAAGGCCCAGGGTGCCAGGCGCTTCGACCAGGAAGAAGTTGCTCGACTCATGGCCAGGCCCTCAGCTCTGCGCCACGGACTTGGGCAGGATGTCGTTGGCGACCATCTCGCCGAACGGGCTCACGTAACCACCGCTCTTGGGCTGTTCGGGGCGCTGCACATCCAGGTGCGGGAACAGCAGCTCGGCGACCCGATACGACTCTTCCAGGTGCGGATACCCGGAGAAGATGAAGGTATCGATGCCCAGCGCGGCATATTCCTTGACCCGTGCGGCCACGGTCGGGCCATCGCCCACCAGCGCGGTACCGGCACCGCCGCGCACCAGACCGACGCCGGCCCACAGGTTGGGGCTGACCTCCAGCTTGTCGCGCTTGCCGCCGTGCAGGGCGGCCATACGCTGCTGGCCCACAGAATCGAAACGTGCCAGGGATGCCTGGGCACGGGCGATGGTGTCATCGTCCAGGTGCGAAATGAGCTTGTCGGCGGCCGCCCAGGCCTCTTCGTTGGTCTCGCGGACGATCACGTGCAGGCGGATGCCAAAGCGTACCTCGCGACCCTGCGCGGCAGCTTTCTCACGTACCTGAGCGATCTTTTCCGCCACCGCAGCCGGCGGCTCGCCCCAGGTCAGGTACAGCTCGACCTGTTCGGCAGCCAGGTCCTGGGCAGCGTCGGAGGATCCGCCGAAGTACAGCGGCGGACGCGGTTGCTGGATCGGCGGATAGAGCAGCTTGGCGCCTTTGACCTGGATGTGCTTGCCGTCGTAATCGACCACCTCACCCTCGAGCACCTTGCGCCAGATGCGGGTGAATTCCACGGAGGCTTCGTAGCGCTCCTGATGGTTCAAGTGCAGACCATCACCGGCCAGTTCTTCCGGGTCGCCGCCGGTCACCAGGTTGAACAGCGCGCGACCGTTGGACAGGCGATCCAGCGTCGCGGCTTGGCGTGCGGCCACGGTCGGCGAAATGATGCCTGGGCGCAGGGCCACCAGGAACTTCAGGCGCTGGGTCACCGGGATCAGCGAGGCGGCCACCAGCCAGGAGTCCTCGCAGGAACGCCCGGTGGGGATCAGCACGCCACCAAAGCCCAGGCGGTCAGCGGCCTGGGCGATCTGCTGCAGGTAACCATGGTCGACCGCGCGGGCGCCGTCGTTGGTGCCCAGGTACTTTCCGTCACCGTGGGTCGGGAGGAACCAGAAAATGTTAAGGCTCATTGGAGTTGTCTCCTCAAGGGTGGCTCGGGCCGGGGGCAGCCCCGGCCGCAGCGAATCGATCAAGGCGCGGTGGCGACCTTGGCGGGGGGTGTCCAAATCACGTCCTTGATGCTCAAGGACTTGGGAATCAGCTTCAGCGCCTGGAAGGTGTCGGCGATCTTCTGCTGGGCGGCGACCACCTCAGGCGTGAGCGGCTTGGCACCGAAGCCTTGGCGCTTGACGGACGTGAGGGTGATGTCGGCAGGCAGGCCGAGCAGCGGGGCGACCTGGTCGGTGACCTCCTGCGGGTTGGCCTGCGACCACTGGCCGATGGCACGCACCTCGTCGACCAAGGTCTGGATCACCGCCGGGTGTGAAGTGGCGTACTTGCGGGTGGCCAGGTAGAACTGATGGTTGTCGACCAAGCCCTTGCCGTCACGCAGGGTGCGGGCTTGCAGCTGCTGTTCGGCAGCGGCCTGGTACGGGTCCCAGATGACCCAGGCATCGACACTGCCACGCTCGAAGGCGGCGCGGGCGTCGGCCGGCGGCAGGTAGACCGGTTGGATGTCGCTGTACTTGAGGCCTGCGTCTTCCAGGGCGCGGACCAACAGGTAGTGGACGTTGGAGCCTTTGTTGAAGGCGACCTTCTTGCCTTTGAGGTCTTTCACCGACTGCACGGGCGAGCCCTTGGGCACGAGGATCGCCTCGCTGTGCGGTGCTGGCGGCTCGTAGGCCACGTAGAGCAGGTCGGCACCGGCGGCCTGGGCGAACACCGGCGGGGTCTCGCCGGTAACGCCGAAGTCGATGGAGCCGACGTTCAGCCCTTCGAGCAACTGAGGGCCGCCGGGGAATTCGGTCCACTGCACCTGGATGCCTTGCTCGGCCAAACGCTTCTCCAGCGACCCCTTGGCCTTGAGCAGCACCAGGGTGCCGTATTTCTGATAACCGATACGCAGGCTTTCTGCCTGGGCCTGGGTGATGGCGCCGAAGGACACAGCCGCCGCAAACAGGGCGACCAGACCACGACGCAAGAAGACTGTGCGCATGGCGCTCTCCTGTGCGAGTTGGGTTCGGGTTGCACCTGCTTGCCCGTTGGCGGGCGAGTAAGGTGGGAAAACGGTGAAGCGGTGATGCCGGCTCAGATGCTCCAGCGGGCAGTGAGCAGGCGTTCGTTGAGCACGCCCGGGGCCACGGGTTTGGGCCGTCGGGCCAAGGCGCTGTGGAACAGTTCCAGTGAATCCTCAAGCCGCGCCTCGAGTGCGGCGGCCAGTTGCGCGAGCTTGCCGTGCTCGCCGTAGGCGATCTGGCTGTCGTCGGCGAAGATCCCTTGCAGGGTCTCTTGCGCCTTGAGTGCCGACAGCACCGGCTTGAGGGCGTAATCCACCGCCAGCATGTGGGCGATGCTGCCGCCAGTGGCGATCGGCAAGACCACCTTGTGCTCCAGCGCGCGCTCAGGCAGCAGGTCGAGCAGGGTTTTCAGCGCACCGGCGAAAGACGCCTTGTACACCGGCGTGGCGACTACCAGGCCGTCGGCCTGGGCGACCAGTTGCTGAAAGTGCTGGACCTGTGGGCTGTCGAAGCGGGCGTGGAGCAAGTCCTCGGCCGGGAATTCGCGCACCTGGAAAGTCACCACCTCCACGCCACGATCCTGCAGCCACTGGCGCGAGCGTTCGAGCAGCACGCCGGAGCGTGAACGGGTACTGGGGCTACCACCGAGAGAAACAACCAGCATGAAAAACGCTTCCTTCGATTCGATTGCAGGGCCGCGAGGAGTTGGCCTCGCTGGAATGGAATCGACATTAACAGGCAGTCATATATATCTAGAAATCATATTTTTTCATTTGTTTATTCCATTTTGTCGATTCAGTGATTTCGCTGGTACTCCTGTGGATGCGATGGGGAATGCACTGACGCATTCGCGGCTAAACCCGCTTCCACAGGGTGGGCGGTGATCCTTTTAGGCACGGGATTACCCGCGAAGAGGTGCCTCGGAGCAACTAATCACAGCCCCGATTCATCCCAACTTCCATATCGTCGATCAGTGCCTTGGCCATGGCACTGAGGATCCGGGCGGCGCTGCCTGACATCTGGTCGCCTTCCATCTCCGCTTCGCAGGTCAGATGGCGGATGCACCCCAGCAACACGGAGAGTTCGTCGAAGGCTTGTTGGAAGGGGATGTCGGGTTGGATGCGGTACAAGTCCAGGCAGGTCTGGACGCCTGCGGTTTTCCAGATAATGGGCTTTTCCATGGTCAGCTCTCTGCGCGGTTACAGGATCACCACCACCAGAGCCTTTCTCACGAGGTAGGGTGGCAGCCGTACACGCGGGGTGAGAAACCGAGGCGCAAGAGGAACTCGGCCAGACCGAAGTCTGCCCGGGCACGGCTGCCATAACAGGAAGGCCAGCTCTCTACGCAGTCGGGTTCTCACACCCGGTCGCCAAACAGGACGACCCGGCGACGTTATCCCCGGGGTGTTGCCCCAACAATGCAGCGGCTTCCGGCAGGTGCGTAGGATAGGTCGTTACCTGCAAAGGCCTGAAGCGCTTGGCTTGAGGTTCGGAAATATCCGACACATTGGAGGTCGGCACGCTCCTACAGGGGACACCACTAATCTCCGCGCATAAAAAAGGGCCGTCGAAACGGCCCAAAGATCCCTGCTATGGCTAAGAGCAATGCAACGAGGATTCCTTAACGATTCGGTTGCGGGGTCAGGCGCAGATAGGGTTTGACCGCCCGGTACCCTTTGGGGAAGCGCTGTTTGATTTCATCTTCGTCTTTCAACGAAGGCACGATCACCACCTCGTCGCCATCCTGCCAGTTCGCTGGCGTGGCCACCTTGTGGTTGTCGGTCAGTTGCAGCGAGTCGATCACCCGCAGGATTTCGTTGAAGTTGCGCCCGGTGCTGGCCGGATAAGTGATGGTCAGGCGCACCTTCTTGTTGGGGTCGATGACGAACAGCGAACGGACAGTCAGGGTGTCGCTGGCGTTGGGGTGGATCAGGTCGTACAGGTCGGACACCTTGCGATCGGCATCGGCGAGGATCGGGAAGTTGACCACGGTGTTCTGGGTCTCGTTGATGTCATCGATCCAGCGGGTGTGGGAGTCGACCGGGTCCACCGACAGGGCGATGGCCTTGACGCCGCGCTTGGCGAATTCGTCCTTGAGCTTGGCAGTCAGGCCCAGCTCGGTGGTGCATACCGGCGTGAAGTCGGCCGGGTGGGAGAACAGCACACCCCAGCTGTTGCCCAGCCATTCGTGAAAGCGGATCTTGCCGGCGCTGGATTCCTGTTCGAAATCGGGGGCGATGTCACCGAGTTTGAGGCTCATGGGGGTGGGCTCCTGTGCTGTGTCTGGTCGATGGATTCAATGTGCCTGCATTCGATTAAAAACAAAAAGAATAAATATTGATTTATTTATAACCATTAGGCATTTCGAGTTGCAGACATAAAAAAGCCTCGCGCTAGGCGAGGCTTTTTGTGCAGCTACGACTTACAGGAAGTTGTAAGTGTAGTTCACGATGAAGCGAGTCTGATCCTGGTCCTTCGCCGATCCCGAACCGGTGCCGCGGTAGACACCTTGGCGCAGGCTGAAGCCCAGACCTTTGAGGGTACCTTCCTGCAGCACGTAATCGATCCGTGCGTCACGCTCCCATTCACTGAAGGTGCCATGGCCATCGGAGCTGCGGCCATCCTCGCCACGCAAGTAGGCCACGGAAGCCTTCAGGCCCGGCACGCCCAGCCGCGCAAAGTCATAGGAATACTGACCGAAGGTAGTGTTCTCACCAGCCTTGGCGAACTGGTTGATCATGCTGTCGGTGAACAGATAGAAGCTCGACCCACCAGCACCTTCGTCGACCAGGCTGCCTTGGTTCAGCCATACGAAACCGCCATCGTCGCTGACCTGCTGATGACCGAGCATCAGAGAGTGGGCACCGAGGGTGTAGGTGAACATGGCGGACCAGGTCTTGTTATCAACCTCGCCAGGGTTCTTGGCGTAGCCGTTGTTGTTCTTGAACTCGTAACCCGCTTCGCCGTTGCGGCCATCCTTGCTGCTGTCGAAATAGCGCAGGTCGGTCTTAAACGACTGGTCATCAGCGATCTGGAACACGTGTGTCGCGCCCAGGAAGTGCTGTTTGTAGAAGTCTTCGAGGTTGGAGTAGTAATACTGCAGGGTCAGGTCTTTGGTGACCTTCCAGTCAGCACCGGCGTAACGGAACTTGTTGCTTTCCTGGGTAGCACCCTGGACAGAGAGACCTGTACGGTTGCTGGAAGCACGGCCCATCGCATGGGTCAGTTGACCTGCGTTGATGGTCAGGTTGTCGATTTCCTTCGAGGTGATGGTGCCACCCTCGAAGGTCTGCGGCAGCAGACGGCCATCGTTGGAGACAAGGATCGGCAGGTTCGGTGCCAGGGCGCTACCGAAGTGCGCTTCGGTCTTGGAGAACCGTGCTTTCGCGTTACCCCCAATGCGTGCCCATTGGCCCACTGCGGAGCCGTCGCTGTCGCTTGGGAAGAAGCTGCTGTTATCCGGGTGATGCCCCTTGCCACCATCCAGATGGATACCCCACAGGGCCTGAACATCAACACCGAAACCAACGGTGCCTTCGGTGAAACCGGACAAGTAGTCAAGCTTGAAGCCCTGACCCGATTCACGGTTGTCGCTCCCGCCAGGTTCACGGTTATCGTTATTGAAATACATGGTGCGCGAGCTCACAGACAGCTTGCTGTCTTCAACGAAACCGGCAGCGCCTGCTTGTTGGGCGAGAACCCCCAGTGCCACGGCCAGGGCCAGGCTGGACTTGTACATGTTTTGCTCCTCTACGTTCTAATTCTTGTGTATCTCAAGCGGCAGGATCTGTTGCCCCGCTCGCCATGGATTGGGCGATTTAGCACCAAACAGTGTCTGCGAAGTCAATCGTTACCAATCGTTTCGCGACTTTGGTCTAAGACGCCACTTGCGCCACAGGATAATGACAATCCTATAAATCCAAAATGACCGTTTTATGACTTTTTAAGATTTTTAAGGAATATATTTGGAACCTTTACTCCCCTTCGTTGTATAAACCATATTTCCTTATTCCTAATGGTTATTTGCAAACGTTTGCCCATAACTGACTTCACGTCCTCGCAAAACCGAAAAAGCGTAGCTGCCATTTCTGGCTTTGCCAGTGAAGCTGACCCTCCGATCAAGAAAACCAGCCATTGGCTCCTAAGCTAATTCTAAAAAGTTATTTATTTTTGATTTCTTAGATCACTTAGTCTCTCGTCAACCCAGCCCTGATTTGCCTGACGAGGAGCTCATCCATGATCCCGCACACTCCGTTGCGCCTGTTCGCCGCCCTGACCCTCGCCAGCGCCAGCTGGCTTGCCCAGGCCGCCGACTTGACCGTCGCCTACCAGACCACCGTCGACCCAGCCAAGGTCGCCCAAGTCGATGGCACCTATGAAAAAGCCAGCAATGCCAGCATCGACTGGCGCAAATTCGACAATGGCGCCGACGTGATCACCGCCGTGGCCTCCGGCGATGTGCAGATCGGCTACCTGGGCTCCAGCCCCCTGGCTGCCGCGGCCACCCGCAAGCTGCCGGTGGAGACCTTCCTGATCGCCACCCAGATTGGCGCAGGCGAAGCGCTGGTCGCCCGCGACAGCATCAAGACGCCGCAGGATCTGGTCGGCAAGAAAGTCGCCGTGCCGTTCGTTTCCACCGGCCACTACAGCCTGCTGGCCGCCCTCAAGAACTGGAACATCGACCCGAGCAAGGTGCAGATCCTCAACCTCGCCCCTCCTGCGATCATCGCCGCCTGGAAGCGTGGCGACATCGATGCCACCTACGTCTGGGACCCCGCCCTGGGCGTGGCCAAGGAGACCGGCAAAGTACTGATCACCTCCGGCGAGTTGGCCAGCAAAGGCGCCCCGACCTTCGATGCGTGGATCGTGCGTAATGACTTCGCCGCCAAGCACCCGGACATCGTCAAATCGTTCGCCAAGGTCACCCTCGACGCCTACGCCGACTACCGCAAGGACCCGAAAGCCTGGCTGGCCAATCCCGACAACGTCAGCAAGCTGGCCAAGCTGTCTGGCGCCAAGCCCACCGACATCCCGGTACTGCTGCAGGGCAACGTCTACCCGTTGGCCAGCGACCAGGCCAGCGTTTTGGGTGCTCCGACCACCCAGGCACTGACCGACACGGCCAACTTCCTCAAGCAACAGGGCAAGGTCGAGGCGGTGCTGCCGGACTACTCACCGTACGTCAGCGCCCAGTACCTGCCCAACTGATCCAAATGGGGGCCGCCCTCCCACGAGAGCAGCGCACTGCATGAGGGAGCGGGGTACCCGCGAATGTGCCAGTCAGTTCGAAACAGCATTCGCGGGCAACCCCGGTCCCACAAGACCGCGCAACGCCCCACCCTCGTACGACACGTCACGACGGAGCCTGCCATGGCCTTGCTCGAACTGGAGCGTATCAGCGCACAGTACCCCGGCACCGATGCCCCGGTGCTGACCGACATCAACCTGAGTCTGGGGCCACGCCAGTTGCTGGTGGCTCTGGGCCCCTCCGGCAGCGGCAAGACTTCGCTGCTCAACCTCATCGCCGGCTTCGTCGCCCCCAGCGCCGGTCGCATCACCCTCGACGGCAAGCCGGTCGAAGGCCCGGGTGCCGAGCGCGGCGTGGTGTTCCAGGATGACGCACTGCTGCCTTGGCAGAACGTCCTGGGCAACGTCGCCTTCGGCCTTGAGCTGGCAGGCGTCGCCCGCGCAGAACGCGAAGCCAAAGCCCGCGAAATGCTCGCGCTGGTCGACCTCGCGGGATTCGGCGACCGACGTATCTGGCAACTTTCCGGCGGGCAAAAGCAGCGCGTGGGCCTGGCCCGTGCGTTGGCCGCCGACCCGCGCGTGCTGCTGATGGACGAACCCTTCGGCGCCCTCGACGCCTTCACCCGCGAGCAGATGCAGGAGCTACTGCTGCAGGTCTGGCAACGCACCGCCAAGCCGGTGTTCCTGATCACCCATGACATCGAGGAAGCCGTGTTCCTGGCCAGCGAGCTGGTGTTGCTGGCGCCCAATCCTGGACGGGTGGTCGAACGCCTGCACCTGGATTTCGGCCAACGCTACGCCGCGGGTGAATCGGCCCGGGCGATCAAGTCCGATCCACGTTTCATCGAGACCCGCGAGCACGTCCTGGCGCGGGTGTTCTCTCAACGCGAAGCCGCCCGTCGGCAGGAGTCCGCATGAGCAGCCTGGACCTGACGGCCGCCGACAAACCTGTCGCCCGGCCAACCCCAACCGTCAAGGTACGCCGCCCGTTGCCCACCCGCTGGATCAGCGCCCTGACCCTGGCCAGCCTGCTGCTGGCCTGGTGGCTGGTGACCGCCGCCGGCTGGATCGAGCCGCTGTTTTTGCCCTCGCCCGCCGATATCCTGGCCAAGGCCTGGACCTTGCTCACGCAGGGCTACATGGACGCCAGCCTCTGGCAGCACCTGGGCGCAAGCCTCGGACGAATCGGCCTGGCCCTGGTCGCCGCCGCCCTGACGGCCATCCCGGTGGGCCTGGCCATCGGCCACAACCGCGTCGCCCGCGGCATTCTCGACCCGCTGATCGAGTTCTATCGGCCGATCCCGCCGCTGGCCTACCTGCCGCTGATCGTGATCTGGTGTGGCATCGGCGAGCTGTCGAAGGTGCTGTTGATCTACCTCGCCATCTTCGCCCCGATCGCCATCGCCACCGCCACCGGCGTGCGCACGGTCGACCCGGCCAAGCTGCGCGCCGCCCAATCCCTGGGCGCGACCAGGGCGCAGTTGATCCGTCATGTGATCCTGCCCAGTGCACTGCCCGACATCCTCACCGGCATTCGTATCGGCCTTGGGGTCGGCTGGTCGACCCTGGTGGCCGCCGAGCTGATCGCCGCCACCAGCGGCCTGGGCTTCATGGTGCAGTCGGCAGCGCAGTTTCTGGTCACCGACGTGGTGGTACTGGGGATCCTGCTGATCGCCCTGATCGCCTTCGCCCTTGAAATGGGCCTGCGCGCCCTGCAACGCAAGCTGGTGCCCTGGCACGGGCAAAGCCACTGATGAACACCTGCTCCGGCACAAAACATTCAAGCGAGACCGACATGAGCCTGACCATCACCCCCCTGAGCCCAGCGCTCGGCGCCCAGATCAGTGGCGTGGACCTCTCCCGCGATATCAGCGTCGAGCAACGCGATGCCATCGAGCAGGCCTTGCTCAAACACCAGGTGCTGTTCTTCCGAGACCAGCCCATCACCCCTGAGCAACAGGCCCGCTTCGCCGCCCGCTTCGGCGACCTGCACATCCACCCGATTTACCCCAACGTGCCGGATACCCCGCAGGTGCTGGTGCTCGACACTGCGGTCACCGACGTGCGCGACAATGCGGTCTGGCACACCGACGTGACGTTCCTGCCCACACCCGCCCTGGGCGCGGTGCTCAGCGCCAAGCAGTTACCCACCTTCGGCGGCGATACCCTGTGGGCCAGCGGCATCGCGGCCTTCGAGGCGCTATCGGCGCCGCTGCGGCAGTTGCTCGACGGCCTGACCGCCACCCACGACTTCACCAAGTCCTTCCCGCTAGAGCGCTTCGGCACCACGCCCGAAGACCTGGCGCGCTGGGAGACCACCCGGCGCAACAACCCGCCGCTGTCGCATCCGGTGGTGCGTACCCACCCGGTCAGCGGGCGCAAGGCGCTGTTCGTCAACGAAGGATTCACCACGCGGATCAACGAACTGAGCGAGCAGGAGAGCGAGGCGCTGCTCAAGCTGCTGTTCGCCCATGCGACCCGGCCCGAGTTCACGATCCGCTGGCGGTGGCAAGAGAACGACGTAGCGTTTTGGGACAACCGGGTGACCCAGCACTATGCGGTGGATGACTACCGGCCGAGCCGGCGGGTGATGCATCGGGCGACCATCCTGGGGGATGCGCCGTTCTGAAAGTCGCGAGTAAACCCGCTTCCACAGGGTTTGTAACGATCCTTGTGGGAGCGGGTTTACCTGCAATGAGCCGGCTAGCGGACCAGATGCAGGAACTGCATGTGCCGCTGATACTGGTCGAGGATGTCGTTGATGATCTGCTCCTTGTTGTAGCCCACCAGGTCGTAGTTCTGGCTACCTTCGGACAGATGCACCTCGGCGCGGTAGTAACGGCGGTTCTTCAGCTCCTGGGTGCCCAACCCGGCCAAGGCGAACGACGGGGTGAAGTACCCGCGCATCTGCACTTGGTAGATGAACGGCTGCTCCTCGCCCAACCCGATCTTCAAGCTCACGTTGTCGTGGCTCGGGTCGTCCTGGGTGATCACGTTCAAGCCTTTCTGCACGAAGACTTCAGTCACCTCGCCAATGGCCGGGCGCACCACGTCGTCCATGAAGCGGTACACCTCATCGCGTGACGGGAAGTGCACCGCCTGGCTCAGGCGCTGGCGCCAGCCACCCCGGCCACGGCGCGAAACGGCGAACGGTGCGAGCGAGTGCATCTGCGCGATCTGCCGCTGGGACTCCAGGTAGAACGCTTTGTGCAGCCCCCACATCATGCACAGCAGGATCAGCGAGAACGGCAGCGACGTCAGCACCACCGCCGACTTGAGCGAGTCGATGCTACCGGCGAACAGCAGGCTGCTGGTGATCAGCGCGGTCATGGCGCCCCAGAAGACGCGCAGCCAGTTCGGGCCATCCTCGTCAGCATCGCCGCCCTTGGCCGACAGCGTGGAGAGCACGACGGTGCCGGAATCCGCCGATGTGACGAAGAACACGAAGCTGATGAACACCGTCACCGCGATGACGGTCTTGCTCCACGGGTAGGTCTCCAGCAGCAGGTACAGGCTCATGGACGGGTTTTCCAGGGCCGATTGGCCCAGGGCGGTCATGCCGTGGTCGAGCACCTGGGTCATGGCGCTGTTGCCGAAGATAGACATCCACGCCAGGGTGAAGCCCAGCGGGATCAACAGCACGCCGAAGACGAACTCGCGGATGGTCCGGCCACGGGAAATACGCGCGATGAACAACCCCACGAACGGCGCCCAGGCGATCCACCAGGCCCAGTAGAACACGGTCCAGCCGCCCAGCCAGTCGCGGTTCTCGCCGTAGGCATAGACATCGAAGCTCTTGCGCGGCAAGGCGCCGAGGTAGTCGCCCAGGTTTTGGATCAACGTGTTGAACAGGTGCTGGGTGGGGCCTGCGAACAGCACGAACAGCAGCAGCGCACAGGCCAGGAACAGGTTGATGTCGCTCATCACCCGCACGCCCTTTTCCACCCCGGCGACCGCCACAGCCACCGCGGCGCCCATCATCAGGACGATGAGCGCGACTTGTATCCACTGGCTGTGGCTGATGTCGAACAGGTAATCCAGGCCCGCGTTCAGGTGCAGCACACCAAAGCCCATGTCGGCGCCCAAGCCGAACACCGTGGCGATGATGCCGAAGCCGTCGACGGCGTAGCCGATCGGCCCGTTGATGCGTTTACCGATCAATGGATACAGCGCCGAACGCAGCGCCAATGGCAGATTGTGGCGATAGGCGAAATACGCCAGGGCCATGCCGACGAAGGCGAACACGCCCCAGCCATGCAGGCCCCAGTGCAGGAACAGCAGCTCCATTGCCTGGCGCCCGGCCTCCACCGTGCCACCCTCGCCCTGGGGCGGTTGCAGCATGTGGGTGAGCGGTTCGGAGACGCAGAAGAAGAACAAGGTGATGCTGATGCCAGCGGCGAACAGCAT
Source organism: Pseudomonas sp. CK-NBRI-02 (assembly GCF_008124495.1). Classification (NCBI taxonomy): domain Bacteria; kingdom Pseudomonadati; phylum Pseudomonadota; class Gammaproteobacteria; order Pseudomonadales; family Pseudomonadaceae; genus Pseudomonas; species Pseudomonas sp. CK-NBRI-02. The sequence continues at coordinate 237,997 of NZ_VSJH01000008.1, forward strand.
GCCGGCCCAGGACAGGTAGCTGAACTCGGGCTCGTCATGGTCGGCACCGAGCTTGATCTTGCCGTAGCCCGACAAGGCGGTGACCACCACGAAGACCAGGTACAGGGTCATGGCCAGCATGTAGTACCAGCCGACCGTGTTGGCCGCCCAATTCTGCGCCGCGAGCAACCAGTCGCCCGCCGCTTTGGGGTTGGCGATGACCACCAGGCCGAAGATGAGGATGAAACTTGCCGCGAAGTAGAACACCGGAGGGTTCATGCGGATCTTGCCATTGGCAAGTGAGGGGGTCGGTGCACTCATTGGGCGCGCACCTCATGAAGCGTTGAAAGACTCGGATTGAACGGGTTCAGCAAAGGGGATCCTCCTGTTGAACACCGGCAATGGACCAGCGTTTTTACTTTGAACAAGCGTTCAAGTTAAACACGGATCGGCTTTCAACGCGACCTTGCCCGACCGCTGAACCGGTCATTTGCAGTGAATTCCGACACGGTCGCGGTTGAACCCGCGCCTACAAGTCCAGCTCGATCCTGGCGTCAGCGCCGGACCTGTAGGCGCGGTTACAACCGCGAATGGAGCGCCATAGAAGGCATCGGTTACGGGCTATTTCTGCCCTTCACACTCCAACTGCAGATTCGCCTGGGTGATGTTGCTCTCGGCCGGGACACTGCGGGTCAACCAGACATTGCCACCGATGGTCGAGCCCTTGCCGATGGTGATCCGCCCAAGGATGGTGGCTCCTGCGTAGATGACCACATCGTCCTCGACGATCGGGTGGCGCGGCTCGCCCTTGTGCAACATGCCGGTCTCGTCCGCCGGGAAGCGCTTGGCGCCCAGGGTCACGGCCTGGTAGATGCGCACCCGCTCGCCGATGATCGCGGTCTCGCCGATCACCACGCCGGTGCCATGATCGATGAAGAAACTCGGACCGATCTGGGCGCCAGGGTGAATATCGATGCCGGTGGCCGAATGCGCCAGCTCCGAACTGATCCGCGCCAGCAACGGCAGCCCGGCCCGGTACAGGTGATGAGCCAGGCGGTGATGGATGATCGCCAGGATCCCCGGGTAGCACAGCAGCACCTCATCGACGCTGCGCGCCGCCGGGTCGCCCTGATAAGCGGCCAGCACGTCGGTATCGAGCAGTACACGCAGGTTTGGCAGTGCGGCGGCAAAGCCTTGGATCAGCTGCAGAGCATGGGCGTCGACGTCCTCCACCTCGGCCTTGCCATGGCGCGAGGCATAGCGCAGTTCCAAGCGCGCCTGGGCCAGCAACGCAGTGAGTGCGGCATCCAAGGTATGCCCGACATAGAAGTCTTCGCTCTCTTCACGCAGGTCCACCGGGCCCAAACGCATGGGGAACAACGCCCCGCACAGTTGCTCGAGAATCTGGCGCATCGCCTCGCGCGAAGGCAGCTCGCGCCCGCCCTGTTCGCCGCTGCTGCGGCCATTGCGGGTTCGCCATTGCTCGCGGGCGCTGCGCAGGTCGCTGACGATGGTCTGCAGTTGCCAGTGTCCGGTGGATGGATGTTCGCTCACGGTGGTCTCCTGGATCGAGGCTGTGCGGGCCTTCATGGAAGCGGGCCGCGCTATGGATTCAACTGTACGGCAAATCCAGTGCTTGGAAAAAACAACGCTTTATTCCATCCTGCGCTAAGTCGGGTATAAGCAGCGCTGACAGAGTGTGTAATCCTCGCCTACCCTCAATGCTGTCCAATTCGACAAAGCTTATAAAAAGAAATAACAAAATAAATTTTTATTATTTCCAGGCCTATAAAGGCCACCTCTATAGTCGCCACCCACTACTTCCACAACAAGCGCGGGGCCCTACATGACCAAATTCGCCAAACCCCTTCTCAATGCCAGCCTGGCCCTTGTGCTTGGTACCGGCCTGTTCAGCCATGCATTCGCAGGCGAGCAGCTCAAGACCATCCAGGAAAAAGGCAGCATCAGCGTCGGCCTGGAAGGCACCTACCCACCCTTCAGCTTCGTTGACGAAAACGGCAAGCTCGCCGGCTTCGAGGTCGAACTGTCCGAACTGCTGGCCAAAGAGCTGGGCGTGAAAGCCAAGCTGCAGCCAACCAAGTGGGACGGCATCCTCGCCGCGCTGGAGTCCAAGCGCCTGGACGTGGTGATCAACCAAGTGACCATTTCCGACGAGCGCAAGAAGAAGTATGACTTCTCCGAGCCCTACACCATCTCCGGCATCCAGGCCCTGATCCTGAAGAAGAAAGCCGACCAGTTGAACATTCACAAGGCCGCGGACCTCGCCGGCAAGAAGGTCGGCGTAGGCCTGGGCACCAACTACGAGCAGTGGGTGAAGAAGGACGTTCCTCAAGCCGACGTGCGCACCTATGAAGACGACCCGAGCAAATTCGCCGACCTGCGCAACGGCCGCATCGACGCCATCCTGATCGACCGCCTGGCCGCCCTGGAATACGCCCAGAAAGCCAAGGACACCGAACTCGCCGGTGAAGCCTTCTCGCGCCTGGAGTCGGGCGTGGCCCTGCGCAAGGGCGAGCCTGAACTGCTCGAGGCGATCAACAAGGCGCTGGACAAGCTCAAGGCCGACGGGACCCTGGCCAAGCTGTCCGAGAAATATTTCGGTGCCGACGTCACTAAATGATTTCCGAAAGCCTGCAACTTGTCATCGACTCCACGCCCTTCCTGTTGAAGGGCGCGGGTTATACGGTGCTGCTGAGTGTCGGCGGCATGTTCTTCGGCTTGGTCCTGGGCTTTGCCCTGGCCCTGATGCGCCGCTCGAAGATCTTGCCGCTGGACTGGCTGGCCCGAGTGTATGTGTCGTTCTTCCGTGGCACGCCGCTGCTGGTGCAGCTGTTCGTGATCTATTTCGGCATGCCGCAGATCGGTATCGAACTCGACCCGATCCCGGCCTCGCTGATCGGCCTTTCGCTGAACATGGCCGCGTACATCTGCGAAATCCTGCGCGCGGCGATCTCCTCGATCGACCGTGGCCAATGGGAGGCTGCCGCCAGCATCGGCATGACCCGCACCCAGGCCATGCGCCGAGCGATCCTGCCCCAAGCCATGCGCACCGCCTTGCCGCCGCTGGGCAACAGCTTCATTTCCCTGGTCAAGGACACCGCCCTGGCGGCGACCATCCAGGTGCCTGAGCTGTTCCGCCAGGCGCAGCTGATCACCGCCCGGACCTTCGAAGTCTTCACCATGTACCTGGCTGTGGCAGTGATCTACTGGATCCTGTGCACCATCCTTGCGCACTTCCAGAACCGCATGGAAGCGCGGGTCAACCAGCACGACCAGGAGCACTGAAGATGATCGTAGTAGAAGGCCTGACCAAGCAGTTCAAGGGCCAGACCGTGCTCAACGGCATCGACCTGACCGTCCAGCCCGGCGAAGTGGTGGCCATCATCGGCCCCAGTGGTTCGGGCAAGACCACCTTCCTGCGTTGCCTCAACCTGCTGGAAACGCCCGACGCCGGACGCATCCAGATCGGCGACATCAGCATCGACGCCAACCGCTCGCTGGGCAGCCAGCAAGGTGCGATCCGGCGCTTGCGCCAGCAGGCCGGCTTCGTGTTCCAGAACTTCAACCTGTTCCCCCACCGCACCGCCCTGGAGAACGTCATCGAAGGGCCGGTGATCGTCAAGAAGACGCCCCGGGACAAAGCCGTCGAACTGGGCCGGCGCCTGCTGGCCAAGGTCGGTCTGGCGGGCAAGGAAGACGCCTACCCTCGGCGGCTGTCCGGTGGCCAGCAGCAACGGGTGGCCATCGCCCGGGCCCTGGCCATGGAGCCGGAAGTGATCCTCTTCGACGAACCGACCTCTGCGCTCGATCCTGAGCTGGTCGGCGAGGTGCTGGCGACCATCCGCGGCCTGGCCGAGGAAAAGCGCACCATGATCATTGTCACCCACGAGATGAGCTTTGCCCGGGACGTGGCCAACCGGGTGATCTTCTTCGACAAGGGCGTGATCGTGGAGCAGGGTGAAGCCAAGGCGCTGTTCGCCAATCCCAAGGAAGAGCGGACGCGGCAGTTCCTGCGCAAGTTCCTGGGCACCGCAGCCGGCTGATTTTTCTCGCTGTCCCCCTTACCTATTCGCGGGTAAACCCACTCCCACAGTTCTGTAGGAGCGGGTTTGCCCGCGAATGCGTTCGCGTGCGCGACACAAAAGCATGGCTTCTATACATAGTCCAAAAAGTTAGTTCATAAAGTTTTTATAAGCGAATAGGGTATATAAACCGGACCACCGGACCAGCAAACGTCAGTCGCCGCCAGCGACGCTTTCAACTTTTGTGAGGTAAGGAATGGTCTGGTCCACAAGCGATCTCGACAGCTCACCCCCGCTACTGCCAGCCAAGGTATTGCGCAACGACGCCGAGGCCCTCCAGGCTGCTCGGGAACTGGCCGACGCGGCCCGCCAACAGGCCTCGCGCCGCGACCAGCAGCGCAAGCTGCCCTGGGCCGAGATCGAACAATTCACCCGCAGCGGCTTGGGCAGCATCAGCATTCCCAAAGCCTTTGGCGGACCCGAGGTCTCGTTCCAGACCATCGCCGAAGTCTTCCGCGTGATCAGCGCCGCCGACCCGGCCCTGGGACAGATCCCACAGAACCAATTCGGCATGATTCAACTGCTGCGCCTGACCGCCACCGAGGCCCAGCAAGCCGTGCTGTTCCGCTCCGTGCTCGACGGCTGGCGAATCGGCAATGCCGGGCCTGAACGTGGCACCAAGGACACCCTCACCCTCAAGGCACGGATCGTCCGTGACGGTGAGCAATATCGCATCAGCGGCGAGAAGTTCTATTCCACCGGCGCCCTGTTCGCCCATTGGGTCGCGGTCAAAGCCCTGGATGAAGAGGGCCGCCAGCGCCTGGCCTTCGTCCGCCGGGGCAGCCCGGGCCTGCGCATCGTCGACGACTGGTCCGGCTTCGGCCAGCGCACCACCGCCAGCGGCACCGTGTTGCTGGATCAGGTCCCGGTGGACGCAGAGCTGGTGGTGGACAACTGGCGCCAGCGCGAAGTGCCCAACACCCAGGGCGCGGCCTCGCAGTTGATCCAAGCCGCCATCGATGCCGGTATCGCCGAAGCGGCCATCGACGATGCCATTGCCTTCGTGCGGGAAAAATCCCGCCCCTGGATCGAAGCCAAGGTGGATCGAGCCAGTGATGACCCCTATGTGATCGCCGACATCGGCCGTCTGAAGCTGGGGCTGCATGCCGCCGAGGCCTTGCTGCGCAAGGCCGCCCAGGTACTCGACGAGGTCAATGCAGGTCCGGTGGACGAAGCGTCGGCAGCTCGCGCCTCGATCGCCGTGGCCGAGGCCAAGGTGCTGACCACCGAAGTGGCCCTGCAGGCCAGCGAGAAGCTGTTCGAGCTGGCCGGCAGCCGCGCCACCCTCGCCGAATTCAACCTCGACCGCCACTGGCGCAATGCCCGCGTGCATACGCTGCACGACCCGGTGCGCTGGAAATACCACGCTGTCGGCGCCTGGCACCTCAACGGCACCCGCCCTGCCCGTCATTCCTGGATTTGAGTGAGCCTGCGCCAGCACCTGCACTGAACCTGCAGGGCTGGCGACAGCCTGCGATGGGGCACGGAGCAGCCCCTTACGATCCGCACTGGAGAAACACATGAACGCACTGACCCACCCCACCCCCAAGGCGGCGGTCATCACCAGCGATGCCCAGGCTCTGGCCGTCGCCGAGGACCTCGCCCAGCAACTGCAGCGCGACAGCGCCCAACGCGACCGCGAACGCCTGCTGCCCTACGCCGAACTCGAGCTGTTCACCCGCTCCGGCCTGTGGGGCATCAGCGTGCCCAAGGCTTTTGGCGGCGCTGGCGTATCCAACGTGACCCTGGCCAAGGTCATCGCGCGTATTGCCCAGGCCGACGCCGCCCTGGGCCAGATTCCGCAGAACCATTTCTATGCCTTGGAGGTGCTGCGGGTAAACGGCACGCCCGAGCAGCAACAGCGCCTCTACGCTGAAGTCGTGGCGGGCCGACGCTTCGGCAATGCATTGGCCGAGCTGGGCACCAAGACCGCCCACGACCGCACCACCCGCCTGAGCCGCGACGGCGATGGCCTGCGCATCAACGGTCGCAAGTTCTACGCCACCGGCGCCCTGTATGCCCAGCGCATTCCCACCTCGGTGGTCGATGATGCCGGCGTTCAGCAGCTGGTGTTCGTACCCGCCGACAGTCCAGGCCTGCAAGTGATCGACGACTGGAGCGGCTTCGGCCAACGCACCACCGGCAGCGGTTCGGTAGTGTTCGACAACGTGCCGGTGCGCGATGAAGACGTGGTGCCGTTCCAGAGCGCCTTCGACCGCCCGACCCCCGTCGGCCCCCTGGCGCAGATCCTCCATGCCGCCATCGACACCGGCATCGCCCGCGCTGCCCTCGAGGACGCTCTGCACTTCGTGCGCACCCGCAGTCGGCCGTGGGTCGACGCGGGGATCGACAAGGCCAGTGACGACCCGCTCACACTCAAAAGCTTCGGTCATCTGGCCATCCGCCTGCACGCTGCCGAGGCCTTGCTGGAGCGGGCCGGGGAATTCCTCGACCGGGCCCGCGACGACAGCAGCGCCGACAATGTCGCCGCCGCCTCCATTGCCGTGGCAGAAGCCCGGGCGATCAGCACCGAGGTCTCCCTCGCCGCTGGCACCACCCTGTTCGAACTGGCCGGCAGCCAGGCCACCCTGGCCGAGCACAACCTCGACCGGCACTGGCGCAACGCCCGAGTGCACACCCTGCACGACCCGGTGCGCTGGAAGTACCACGCCATCGGCAACTACTACCTCAATGGGGAAAACCCGCCGCGTCGGGGGACCATCTGATGGCCAAAGAGATCCTGCTCAACGCCTTCAACATGAACTGCGTCGGGCATATCAACCATGGCCTGTGGACCCATCCACGGGACACCTCGACCCAGTACAAGACCCTGGCCTATTGGACCGATCTTGCCCGCCTGCTGGAGCGCGGCTTGTTCGATGGCCTGTTCATCGCCGATATCGTCGGCACCTACGACGTGTATGGGCAGTCGCTGGACGTGACGCTCAAGGAGTCGATCCAGCTGCCGGTCAATGACCCGTTACTGCTGGTCTCGGCCATGGCCTCGGTCACCCGCCACCTGGGCTTCGGCCTGACCGCCAACCTCACCTACGAGGCGCCCTACCTGTTCGCCCGGCGTCTATCCACGCTCGACCACCTGAGCAACGGCCGGGTCGGCTGGAACATCGTCACCGGTTACCTGGACAGCGCCGCCCGGGCCATGGGCCTGGCCCAGCAACCCGAGCACGACCGGCGCTACGACCAAGCCGATGAATACCTGCAAGTGCTGTACAAACTGCTCGAAGGCAGCTGGGATGACGACGCCGTGGTCGCTGACCGTGAGCGGCGGGTCTATGCCGAACCGGGCAAAGTGCGCAAAGTCCAGCATCAGGGCGAGTTCTACAAGGTCGAGGGCTACCACCTGTGCGAGCCTTCGCCGCAACGCACGCCGGTCTTGTTCCAGGCCGGCAGTTCGCCCCGGGGCCTGGCGTTCGCCGGCCAGCACGCCGAGTGCGTGTTCATCAGCGGCCAGGACCAAGCCGCCACCCGCGCACAGGTCGACAAGGTCCGTGCCGCCGCCCGCGCCGCTGGCCGCGACCCACGAGCGATCAAGGTGTTCATGGGCATCACCGTGATCGTCGCGCCCACCGAAGCCCAGGCTCGTGCCAAGCACGCCGAATACCTGCGCCATGCCAGCCCCGAAGCCGGCGTGGCGCACTTTGCCAGCTCCACGGGTATCGACTTCGCCGCCTATGGGTTGGACGAACCGATCGGCTTTGCCAAGGGCAACGCAATTCAGTCCGCCACCCGCCAGCTGCAGGACAACGTCTGGACGCGCCGCCGCCTGCTGCAACAGCACGCCCTGGGCGGGCGCTACGTGACGCTGGTCGGCGCGCCCGAGCAGGTCGCCGAGCAATTGATTGACTGGATCGACCAAACCGGCCTGGATGGTTTCAACCTGACCCGCACTGTCACCCCGGAAAGCTTCGAAGACTTCATCGACCTGGTGGTGCCGGAGCTGCAACGGCGTGGCCGCTACAAGACCGCCTACAGCGAAGGCACGCTGCGCGAAAAACTGTTCGGCGCTCGTCACGCCTACCTTCCCGCCGGCCACCCCGGCGCCACCTACCGCAACCCGATGCCTGCCCCGACTGGAGCCCTGCACCATGCTTGAGAAACTGTTCCGGCCCGTCGCGGCCGCTGTCTTGTCCCTGGGCCTGAGCGGCGTCGCCCTGGCCGCCGAGCCGCTGAAGATCGGCACCACCGCAGCTTTCGCCATCCCACTGGAAGCGGCGGTGGAGGAAGCCCACAAGCAAGGCCTGGAGGTGAAGCTGATCGAGTTCAGCGACTGGATCGCCCCCAATGTCAGCCTCAACAGCGGCGACATCGACGTGAACTACTTCCAGCACATCCCGTTCCTGGAAAATGCCAAGGCCGCCGCCGGCTTCAACCTGGTGCCCTACGCCCCCGGCATCATCAACAACGTCGGGCTCTACTCCAAGCGTTACAAAAGCTTCGCCGAGCTGCCCGAAGGCGCCAGCGTGGCCATCGCCAACGACCCGATCAACAGTGGGCGCGGCCTGCAATTGCTGGCCAAGGCGGGGTTGATCACCCTCAAGCCGGGCGTGGGCTACAAAGCCACCGAGGACGACATCGTCGCCAACCCCAAGAAACTGAAGATCTTGCAGGTCGAGGCCGTGCAATTGGTGCGGGCCTATGACGACGCCGACCTGGTCCAGGGCTACCCGGCCTACATCCGCCTGGCCAACAGCTTCGATCCCACCTCGGCCCTGCTGTTCGACGGCCTGGAGAACAAGGAGTACGTGATCCAGTTCGTGATCCGCCCACAGAGCAAGGACGACCCGCGTCTGGCGAAGTTCGTCGACATCTACCAGCACTCGCCGACCGTGCGCGCCGCGCTGAACAAAGCCCACGGCAGCCTGTACCAGGCCGGCTGGGAGGGCTGAGATGAGCAACGCCAGCGCCCTCAAGGCGCCTGTCCCGCATACGTCGCCGCCTGCCCGCGAGCAGGCCCTGCGCCCGGAGGTCAATCAGGCCCATGTGCGCTTCATCGGCCTGGGCAAGACCTACCCCGGCCAGGCGCAACCTGCCTTGCAGGGCATAGACCTGAACATCCGTCGCGGCGAGATCTTCGGCATCATTGGCCGCAGCGGCGCCGGCAAGTCATCCCTGCTGCGCACCATCAATCGCCTAGAGCAACCCAGCCAGGGCCGGGTGCTGATCGACCAGACCGACATCGCCCCCTTTGACGAAGAGCGCCTGGTCGCCCTGCGCCGACGCATCGGCATGATCTTCCAGCACTTCAACCTGATGTCGGCCAAGACCGTGTGGCAGAACGTCGAGTTGCCCTTGAAGGTCGCCGGCGTGCCCAAGGCCGAGCGCCAGCGCAAGGTCAGCGAGCTGCTGGAGCTGGTGGGCCTGGCGCACAAGCATCACGTGTACCCGGCGCAGCTGTCGGGTGGGCAGAAACAACGCGTCGGCATCGCCCGGGCGCTGGTGCATGACCCCGAAATCCTGCTGTGCGACGAGGCCACCTCGGCACTGGACCCTGAAACCACCGCCTCGATCCTCGATCTGCTGCGTGACATCAACCAGCGCCTGGGGCTCACCGTGGTGCTGATCACCCATGAGATGGCGGTGATCCGTGATATCTGCCACCGCGTCGTAGTGCTCGAGCGCGGCGAGATCGTCGAGCAGGGCGAGGTCTGGCGGGTATTCGGCGCTCCGCGCCACGAGGTGACCCGCACCTTGCTCGCGCCCTTGCAGGCCAGGCTACCCGCTGCCCTGCAGGCCAATCTGCGCGCCAGCCCGACTGGCCCTGGGGATGCCGTGGTCCTGCGCCTGAACCTGCTGGGCGAACCGCAACTGTCGGAGGTGTTCAACGACTTGGGCGGGCGGATACGCCTGCTTCAAGGCGGCATCGAGACCATCGGTGCCCACGCCCTGGGGCAACTGGTGCTTTCCGTGCAGGGCTCGCCCCATAGCTCGCACCAATTGCTCGAGCGCGCCAGACGCTGGGCCGAGAACGCGGAGGTACTGGGTTATGTGGCTTGATCGTCTGCTCGAAGGGTTGCTCGATACGCTGTTGATGGTGGGCGTGTCGTCGTTCATCGCGCTGTTGGTCGGTGTACCGATGGCGGTGCTGCTGGTCACCAGTGACAAAGGTGGGATCTTCGAAGCGCCTGTGCTGAACCGAACGCTGGGCGCGATCGTCAACCTGTTCCGCTCGATCCCGTTCCTGATCTTGATGGTCGCGCTGATTCCCTTCACCCGCCTGGTGGTCGGCACCACCTATGGCGTGTGGGCCGCCGTGGTCCCGCTGACCATCGCCGCCACGCCATTCTTCGCACGGATCGCCGAGGTGAGCCTGCGCGAAGTCGACCATGGTTTGGTCGAGGCGGCGCAGGCCATGGGGTGCCGGCGCTGGCACATCGTCTGGCATGTGCTGCTGCCCGAGGCGCTGCCAGGCATCGTAGGCGGCTTCACCATCACCTTGGTGACCTTGATCAACTCCTCAGCCATGGCGGGCGCCATCGGGGCGGGAGGATTGGGCGATATCGCCTATCGCTATGGGTACCAGCGCTTCGACAGCCAGATCATGCTGACCGTGATCGCCATGCTGGTGGCGCTGGTGGCGGTGATTCAGCTAGGTGGCGACCGCCTGGCCAAAGGGTTGAACAAACGTTAGCTTGGGGACCGCCGCGCCCCAACGCAGGCTCCGCCAGCGCCTACAGGTCTGTGGGAAGTGCGAAGCCTGCAATGGGCTGCAACGCAGCCCCAAGCATTTCAGCTCCAGCGCAAGTCCACCGCCGGCACCGGCCGCCCGTACCAGTAGCCCTGCCCCAGGTCGCACTGTTGCTCGAGCAGAAAGCGCGCCTGTTCGGCCTGTTCGATCCCTTCGGCATGCACCTGCATGCCCATGCTCCTGGCCAAGGCGATGATCACCCGGACGATGGCAATGTCGTCTTCGTCGCACGGCAGGCCCGCCACGAAGCCCTGGTCGATCTTGAGCTTCTGCACCGGCAGACGCTTGAGCCGCAGCAGCGAGGAATAACCCGTGCCGAAATCATCGATGGCCAGGCTAAGCCCCAGCTCGCGCAGCCGATGCAACTGTTCAAGTGCCACTTCCGGGTCTTCCATCACCGCGCTCTCGGTGACTTCCAGCTCCAACAGGGCGGGGTCCAGACCGGTATCGTGCAGCACCTCGGCCACCTGCAGGTACAGCTCGCGCTGACCGAACAGGCGGCTGGAGATGTTCACGGCGACGAACTGCAGACCACGCCCTTCGACCTGCCATTGCACCATCTGCCGGCACGATTGGCGCAGTACCCAGGCGTCGATTTCGGCGATCAACCCGGTGCTCTCGGCAATAGGAATGAACTCGCCCGGTGAGACCATCCCACGGGTGGGGTGCTCCCAACGCACCAGTGCCTCGACGCCCACCAACCGGTTGGTCAGCAAGTCGTGCACCGGCTGGTAGAACACCCGCAACTCCTGCTGCTCCAGCGCTCGACGCAGATCGCCAGCGGTCTGCACACGTTGCTGGGCGTGGGCGGTCAATTCTTCGGTGTACAAGGCATAGCAGGCGCGACCGTTGTTCTTGGCCTTGAACAGCGCCGCATCGGCGTTGCGCAGCAGTTGCGCGGCGCTCTGCGCATCGCTTGGGAACAGGCTGATACCAACGCTCACGCTGATGAACAGGCGATGCCCCTCGAAGACGAACGGCTCGCGCAGGCGTTCAATGATGCCTTGGGCCAAGGTTGCGGCCTGGCCTACCTGTCGGCAGTTCTCGGCCAACACGCCGAATTCGTCCCCACCCAGGCGCGCCAGAGTCACGCCACTGCCCAGCAACTCGCGCAGGCGCTCGCCCACCAGTTTGAGCAACTGGTCGCCCAACGTATGGCCCAGGCCATCGTTGATGCTTTGAAAATGGTCGAGGTCCAGCAGCAGCAACGCACACCCGCGCTTGTTGGCCTGGGCGGACGCTAAGGCCTGCTCGGCGCGGTCGTTGAACAGCAGGCGGTTGGGCAGCCCGGTCAGCGGGTCGTGGTGCGCCAGGTAGGCGAGTTCCTGCTCGGTGTGCTTGATCGCGCTGATGTCGCTGAACACCGCCACGTAATGAGTGAGCGCACCGGCATCGTCGCGAATGGCACAGATCGTCTGCCACTGCGGGTAGATTTCGCCGCTCTTGCGGCGGTTCCAGATCTCTCCGCTCCACTCGCCCTTCTCGGCCAGGGAAGCGTAGATCTGCTGGTAGAACGGCAAGCCATGGCGTCCGGACTTGAACTTGCTCGGACGCTGGCCGAGGACTTCGTCCTGGGCGTAGCCGGTGATACGCATGAAGGCGCGGTTGACGTGCACGATCAGACCATTGCTGTCGGTCACCAGCACCCCTTCGAGGGTGCTGTCGAACACCGCCGCGGCCATGCGCAGACGCTCGCGATCCTCGCTGCGCAGCTGAGCACCGATGCCGATGAAATTGAGCAGGCGGGCACGGGTGACGAAGATCAGCCCGGTGGTGAGCAGTATCCAGACGAACGCATTGACCTGCCGCGCGACCGCCAGCATCTCGGAATCATCGAAAAGCCCCTGCAACACCTGCTCGGACACCACCATCCAGAGCAACGAGAACACCAAGTACAGCGCGGCCATGCGCAAGGCGTCGCGAACGGAAACAGACATGTCGGGTGGATAAGCCCCTGAAAAAGAATGGGGCATTATAAAGGCTGAAACATGCCGTGACTTCCTATCGGAAAGGGTGACTGGTTTTATTTCCTCACCCGGCGATAATGCCCGCGCGGTTCCCCTGTTTTTTCGAGGGTCTCAACACCTATGTGGTACTCCGGTTTTCTCGATCTGTCGGCCTGGCAACTGGTCGGCGTCACCCTGCTGATGACCCACGTGACCATCATCAGCGTCACCCTCTACCTGCATCGCTATTCCGCCCATCGCGCCCTGGAGCTCAACGCCGGGCTCAAACATTTCTTCCGCTTCTGGCTGTGGCTGACCACAGCGCAGAACACCCGTGAATGGACCGCCATCCATCGCAAGCACCACGCCAAGTGCGAAACGCCGGACGACCCCCACAGCCCGGTCTACAAGGGCCTGGGCACCGTGTTGCGCAAGGGCGCCGAGCTCTATCGCGAAGAGGCCCGCAACCCCGAGACACTGCGCATCTATGGCAAGAACTGCCCGGACGACTGGATCGAGCGCAACCTCTATTCGCGCTACAAGCTCGGCGGCGTGGCCATGATGGCGGTGATCGACCTGCTGCTGTTCGGCACCATCGGTATCACCATCTGGGCAGTACAGATGATGTGGATTCCCTTCTGGGCCGCGGGGGTGGTCAATGGCCTGGGCCATGCGCTGGGCTATCGCAACTTCGAGTGCCGGGACGCAGCTACCAACCTGGTGCCCTGGGGCATCGTGATCGGTGGCGAGGAGCTGCACAACAACCACCACACCTACCCCAACTCGGCCAAGCTCTCGGTCAAGCGCTGGGAGTTCGACATGGGCTGGATGTGGATTCGTCTGCTGTGCCTGCTGCGCCTGGCCAAGGTCCAGCGCGTGGCGCCGATCGCCCATCGGGTCGAGGGCAAGGCGCATCTGGACATGGACACCGCCATGGCGATCCTCAACAACCGCTTCCAGATCATGGCCCAGTACCGCAAGCTGGTCATCGCGCCACTGGTCAAGCAAGAGCTGGATCGTGTCGACACCTCGGTGCGCCACCACTTCCGCCGTGCCAAGCGCCTGCTGTCGCGTGAAACGAGCCTGCTGCAGGACCGCCATCACGTGCGTATCGAGTCCATGCTCGCCCACAGCCAGTCGCTCAAGACCATCTATGAAAAACGCCTGGCCCTGCAACAGATCTGGGCGCGCACCAGCGCCAACGGCCACGACATGCTGGCCGCCATGAAGGACTGGGTCCACGAGGCCGAGGCCAGTGGCATCCAGGCGCTGCGCGACTTCGCCGACCAGCTGAAAACCTACTCCCTGCGCCCTTCCGGCGCCTGAGCACCGTTGATCGGCACGCCTCGCCCTGGGGCGTGCCGACCGGAACTTCACTCCCCTCCCCGACTCAAATCCGGCATATCGCCCGCGTGGCGGGCCGGATCGTGGCCGCACGCTTTCACGCCGAGAATCGCTTCGTGCTCATGGCCAAAGACCTCACCTCGACCCTCTTCGGCAATCCACCGCCGGAAGCTGCACAGACCCTGCTCGCCCTCCTCCATGCCCAGGGCGAAGTCGCCCGGCTGAGCGAACGCGAGCAGCTCTACAGTTCGCTGCTCGACAGCGTCAACGCTGTGCTGTGGGCGTTCGACTGGGAAACCCGCCGGGTGCTATATGTCAGCCCCGCCTATGAGCGGATCTTCGGTCGTCCGGCCAGCCTGGTACTGGCCGATTACAACGCCTGGCGCGACAGCATCTACCCGGACGACCTGGAATACGCCGAGCGCAGCCTGGCGCAAGTGCTGGACACAGGTTCGGTGGAAGATCGCGAATACCGCATCATCAACGCCGCCGGCCAAGTGCGCTGGCTGAGCGACAAGTGCTACGTCAACCAGCAGCGCGACAGCGACCAACGCGTGATCATCGTCGGCATCGCCGAGGACATCACCGAGAAGAAGCAGCTCGAAGGCGAGCTGCAACGTCTGGCCACCACCGATGTGCTGACCCAAAGCAGCAATCGCCGCCACTTCTTCGAGTGCGCCCGCCAGGCCCTGGAAACCGCCCGGGAGGAAGGCAAGCCCCTGGCCTTCCTGCTGCTGGACATCGATGACTTCAAACAGATCAACGATACCTATGGCCACCAGGAAGGTGACCAGGTGCTTCAGCGCATCGCCGACAGCGGCCGCGCCGTGCTACGCCGAGGCGATCTGTTCGGGCGGATCGGCGGCGAGGAGTTTGCTGCCGTGTTCCCAGGCTGCACCGCCCAGATCGCCGAACAGATCGCCGGACGGCTGCAACGGGAGATCCAGCACTTGAGCTTCAGCCATGGGCAGCAAGTGTATGGCGTCACGGTCAGCCAAGGCGTGACCGAGCTCACCGATGCGGACGACCTGATCGACACCCTCTTCGCCCGCGCCGACGCTGCCATGTACCAGGCCAAGCGCCAGGGCAAGAACCAGATCGTGCGTGGCTGAGGCTCGGCGCGACCTCACTCCTGCCTGCGCAGCCGGCTCAGTTGCGCCATTCCTAGCTTGAGCAGGCGAGCCGTCTTGCCGCTGGCGACTTTCTCGAGGCCCTGCTCCTCGGACAGGCGCGACAATTGCCCGGCCAGGTTCATGGCCAGGATTTCCCGCGAATAGACCCCGCCGCCGAGCTGATAGATCGCGGCGATCAGCTCACGCAGGCTCAGCGGCAGGCGCCATCGCGTGCGCAGCGCCGAGCCAAAAGCAGCGCCAAATTCATTGAGCGACAGTTGCACCTGGTCCTCGTCCAGCTCACCGCCCGCCAGGCACCACTCCTGCAGGCAACGCAGCACGGCCAGATCGCCCAGGCAATGCAGCAAGCCCGCGCAGTAGCAGCGTTCTTCATCGATTTCGAGCAGGCGCGCCAGGCTGCGGGCGTACTCTGCGGTGTGCAGCGAAAGGTCCCAGAAATGCGCCGCGTGCCGCGCCAGCAACGGGTCACTCAGGCGCGCACTGCGCTTGAGGGCCAGGCCCAGGATAAGGTTCATGCTTTGGGTGCTGCCGAGTTTGTTCAACGCCTGCAACAGGGTCTGCACCGGTACTTCGCTATGCAGGGCGGCACTGTTGGCAGCGGCAATCAGCACCGCCGTGATCTGCGGATCGTTGCGCACTTCTTCTTCCAGCGTCTTCAGGTTCAGCCCTTGGGGGTTGAGCGCACGCTTGATTGCCACCTGCACATCGGCCAGCAGCGGCCCGCCATCGGCGCTGGCGCGGCGTTGTTCTAAGTAGGTCGGCAGCTTGATCCCCGGCTGCAAGGCCGGAGCCGGGCAGGCGACCTGCTCCCCCACCTCCAGCAGGAGTTTCTCCAAGCGTTTGCGCAGATTGTCCAGATCCAGAGGTTTGCTCAGGTAAGCGGTGGGATGCAGCGGCAGCACCTCATGCACGCTGGCACTGTCGCTGCGCTCGCTCATGAGGATGAATGGCAAGGTAGCGGTTTGTTGCTGGGCACGCACGTTGCGCAGCAAGTCCAGGCCGTCGCCGCCGGCCAGCTCGCGAGCAGCGATGATCAGGTCGGGTTTGCTCGCCAGCGCGGCCAAAGCCTCCGGTCCGTTGGCACAGACCTGCAAACGAGCATCACAGCGGACGCTGAGCAGCATGTCGCGGAGCATGTCGCGCACCCAAGGATCGCCTTCGGCAATCAGTACGCAAGGCGGGATGGGGTTGGCAGCGCTCATCGGCGGGCTCCTGGTAATCCTTGACACGCAATCCGTTGCAGCATCCTGGGCAAATCCTCGGACAACGATAGCGTCCCGTGCCTGGCTTGGGCATAAAAAAACCCGCCGAAGCGGGTTTTTTTATGCATCGCGTCAGATTCAAGCCAGCTCAGCGAAGCACTCTTCGATGATTGCCAGGCCTTTGTCCAGCAGCGCGTCTTCGGCGGTCAGCGGAACCAGGATACGCAGGACGTTTCCGTAAGTACCGCAGGACAGCAGGATCAGACCCTTGTCACGTGCCTTGGCCACGACCTGGGCAACGGCAGCGGCGTTCGGGGTGTGGGTGCCTTTCTCGAAGACTTCAACAGCGATCATCGAGCCCAGGCCACGCACGTCACCGATGATCGGGTGCTTTTCCTGGATCTTGCGCAGGCCAGTGGTCAGACGCTCACCGACAGCCTTGCTGCGGTCCAGCAGTTTCTCTTCTTCGAACACCTTGATGACGGCCAGGGCCGCAGCGCAGGCGATCGGCGAACCGGCGTAGGTGCCGCCCAGGCCGCCTGGAGCGATGGCGTCCATGTACTCGGCCTTGCCGCACACACCGGCCAGCGGGAAGCCGCCAGCGATGGACTTGGCGAAGGTGGTCAGGTCAGGCGCGACGCCCATCTGTTCCATGGCGAAGAAGGTACCGGTACGGCCAGCGCCGGTCTGGACTTCGTCGGCGATCAGCAGGATGCCGTGCTGGTCGCACAGGGCGCGCAGGCGCTTCATCAGCTCTTTCGGTGCTGGCAGGAAGCCGCCTTCGCCTTGTACCGGCTCGAGGATGATGGCAGCGATGTCGCGTGGCTCGGCGTCGTTCTTGAAGATGCGCTCGACCGAGGCGATGGCGTCGTCAACGCTGATGCCGTGCAGTTCGCTCGGGAACAGGGCGCGGAAGATGCCGCCTGGCATCAGGCCCATGCCAGCGGAGTAAGGCACGACCTTGCCGGTCAGGCCCAGGGTCATCATGGTACGACCGTGGTAGCCGCCGGTGAAGGCGATCACGCCGGCACGGCCAGTGGCGGCACGGGCGATCTTCACGGCGTTCTCGACGGCCTCGGAACCGGTGGAGACCAGCAGGGTCTTCTTGGCGAAGTCGCCAGGGACCATGGCATTGATCTTCTCGCACAGCTCTACGTAGGGCTCGTATGCCAGAACCTGGAAGCAGGTGTGGCTGACTTTGGTCAGCTGCTCTTGAACGGCGGCAACCACTTTCGGGTGCAGGTGGCCGGTGTTCAGTACTGCGATGCCGCCGGCGAAGTCGATCAGTTCGCGGCCTTCAACGTCGATCACGGTCGAGTTCTTCGCGGTGTCGACGAAGATCGGGTGGATCTGGCCAACGCCACGTGGGACGGCGTTGACACGGCGTTGCATCAAAGATTCGTTGGTCTTGCTCATAATGCCCTCATTCGCGCCGACGATAATGGCGCTGTTATTCGGGGGTGGCTGGGGTCGTTCACGATCAGCATGCGTTGATCGACTGTCGCGAACACCCTGGTCACCAGGTACTACGGTGTCAAAAAGGCCAGCGAGACGTCGCTCTCGCGCCCCGCTGGCAGAGGGAAATTCAGTACGTGATCAGATGCTGATGCACAGGTACTTGATCTCGAGGTAGTCCTCGATGCCGTACTTGGAACCTTCGCGGCCCAGGCCCGAGGCCTTGATGCCACCGAACGGTGCCACTTCGTTGGAGATCAGGCCGGTGTTGATACCCACCATGCCGTACTCCAGGGCCTCGGCGACACGGAACACTCGGCTCATGTCACGGGCATAGAAGTACGAAGCCAGGCCGAACTCGGTGTCGTTGGACATGGCGATGACTTCGGCTTCGTCTTTGAAGCGGAACAGCGGCGCCAGCGGGCCGAAGGTTTCTTCCTTGGCCACGGCAGCGCTCTTCGGTACGTCGACCAGGATGGTCGGCTCGAAGAAGTTGCCTTCGATCAGCTTGCCGCCGGACAGCACCTTGGCGCCCTTGGAGACTGCGTCTTCGATGTGCTCTTGGACCTTGGCGACAGCCTTGCCGTCGATCAGCGGGCCAGTAGTGGTGCCTTCTTCCAGGCCGTTACCGATCTTCAGCTTGGCGACAGCGGCCTTGAGCTTCTCGGCGAACGCGTCGTAAACGCCGTCCTGAACGTAGATACGGTTGGCGCAGACGCAGGTCTGGCCGTTGTTGCGGTACTTGGAGATGATCGCGCCCTCGACCGCCTTGTCCAGGTCGGCGTCGTCGAACACGATGAACGGCGCGTTGCCGCCCAGCTCCAGGGAGACCTTCTTGATGTCCTTGGCGCATTCTTCCATCAGCTGGCGACCGATTTCGGTCGAGCCGGTGAAGGACAGCTTGCGAACCAGGGCGTTGCCGGTCAGCTCGCCGCCGACTTCGCCAGCGCTGCCGGTGACCACGCTCAGCACGCCAGCCGGGATGCCGGCACGGTTGGCCAGCTCGATCAGGGCCAGGGCGGAGTATGGGGTCTGGGAAGCAGGCTTGAGGACCATGGTGCAGCCAGCGGCCAGGGCCGGGCCGGCTTTACGGGTGATCATCGCGGCCGGGAAGTTCCACGGAGTGATGGCGGCGGTGACACCGATCGGCTGCTTGATGACGATCAGGCGTTTGTCTGGCTGATGGCCAGGAATCACGTCACCGTAGACACGCTTGCCTTCTTCGGCGAACCACTCGATGAACGAGGCAGCGTAGGCGATCTCGCCCTTGGCTTCGGCCAGTGGCTTGCCCTGCTCGGTGGTCATCAGGCGGGCCAGGTCGTCCTGGTTCTCGATCATCAGCTCGAACCAGCGACGCAGCTTGCCAGCACGCTCTTTGGCGGTCAGTGCGCGCCAGGCCGGCAGGGCCTTGTCGGCAGCTTCGATGGCGCGGCGGGTTTCGGCGGCGCCCATCTTCGGCACGGTACCGATGACTTCACCGGTAGCCGGGTTGGTCACCTTGATGGTCTGACCGTTGTCCGCGTCCAGCCACTCACCGTTGATGAAGGCTTGCTGGCGGAACAACTGAGCGTCTTTGAGCTGCATGTCGGATTCCCTTGAGAGCACCGTGCACGGACGGCGCTAATTATTGATTGTTGAAAGGCGCCCAAGGGCGCCATCAGGAATTCTTGCACCAGGGGTGTTCAACGCCTGGGCATCGAGCGTTTGAAATCTCAAACGGAATGCTAAGCGGGTGCTGGGGTGTTGGACAATAGGCTGTTCGAAAAAAAGAACGAACGGTTGAACACCGAGCCGGATTTCCGGATCGGTGCAGGGAAGAAGTTCAGGTTAGTCCAAAGGCCTGAAGGAGGGTCGATGGGAGGACCGACGGCCCTCCCGGCAGGATCAGAACGCGTTGTCGAGGTCGATCACCAGTGCGCGGTAGCCGACGCTACCCGGCTGGCGACTGTGTACTTTCAGTTCCACCAGAACCTCCTGGGTACCGCTGCGCACCTCGTTGAGCACCGAGGTGGTGAGTTTTTCCGGCGTGAGGAAACCCACCGACGCCGAGTAGATGAACTGGGTATCGGTTTCCGGACGGTAGGCCACCACCGAGGTGATCGGGCTGTACCACTCATCGCCTCGCTCCTTGCCGTAGGCCCAGACCTGCTCGACGGTGCCCTTGGCTTCGTCGATGCGGTACTCCACCGCACGGCTGTAGTTGCCCGACAGTTTGGTCGGCGCGAAGTCACGTCCCCAGCCGTTGTCGAACACGGTCAGCGTGCCGCGGCCGGTCAGCCAGGCCGTGTGCTGGGTCCAGGACCAGTCGAAGTCCTCGCTCGCCACAGGTTTGAGCACTTTGTCTTGCAGGCGTGCCGGCCATCCTTGCGGCGAGGCGAGGATCCACTTCACCGTTTTGTCGCGACCGATCTTCACCACGCCCTGATGGCGGGCAGAGATGATGATGCTGTCATCGGCCGGGTCGTAGTCGATGGCGTTGACATGGGCCCAGTTGCGTCCAGTGCCGACGCCCGGAGCATCGCCGAATGGCAGGTCGCCTTCGGCCAGCTCGTTGGCCAGGGTGCTGTCCTGGCGCGCCACGTCTGCGGGCAGCTGGATCGCCGCCTTGCCCAGGGTTTCGAGCAAGTCGCCGCGGTACGGGTCGAGGATCTGGTTGAGGTCCCAGAAGTCCAGCACATCGCCCGCCTCGTTCACTTCGATGATGTGGTCACGGATCGAACGCACGCGCTTGCCGTCCGGACGTCGATAATCGCTGGTGCCCACGCGCAACAGGTAGGTGCCGTTCACGGTTTCGCGGATCTCGTGGGAGAAGTCGGCGAACTTGTCCGGCAGGCTACGCTGCCAGATGCGCCGGCCCAGCAGGTCGTACTTGGAATAGGTCTGGCCTTGGCCCCAGATCAGCTTGCCGTCGCGGGTCTGCTGGAAGCCCATGGTCCCGCCCAGGCCGTCGCGGCGGTTGGAGTCGTGGATCTGTTCGATGTCCAGGTACCAGCGCACATCGCCATTGCTGTCGGCGATCCAGTTGTTGCCCACCTGGTCCCACTCGGCGGCGCCACCCAGGCCGTTCCACTTGAAGGCGCGCGCACCGGGGATATCCCCTTGCAGATGGTTGAACAGGTACAGGCGCTTCTCGAAGCCTGGCGACACCTTGACCGGCTCCACCTCAGGCAGGGCCGCAGTCTGCTTGGCCACCACCGGCAGACGCACGGCCGGGGCGTAGATCTCGAAACGCTCGCGGATGCGCTCGCCGTCGAGCTTGTAGGTCACTTCCACTTGGTTGACGTAGTCCGGGTACAGGCCGAACACCGGGATCCCGCCGTAGGTCCACAGAGAGCGGTCAGACACCTCATAGGCGATGTCCACGCCGCGCTCGCCACGGCCCAGCACCCGAACGTGGACAGCACTGAGCGTGCGGCCACCGTCGCGGATGATCGCGGTCAGCGGCGCCAGGCGGTACGGGTTGACCACGACATCGCCAAGCAGGGCCTCGTCGTGATCCGGGACCTTGGCGGTAATGCAGGCGCCTTCGGGCAATGCGGGCGTTTCGGTCTTGGCATTCATGGCAAAGCTCCTTTTCTCAGAAGTCGTAACGGGCGGTTGCACCCACGGTGCGCGGGGTGCCGAGCACACCGGAATAGCCACCGTTGGCGGCGTTCCACAGGCTGGTGAAGTAGGTCTTGTCGCCGGCGTTCTTCACCCACAGCGACAGGTCGAGCACGCCGTCGCCCTGGTCCAGGCGCACGCCGGTAGAGAGATTGACGATGGCGTAGCTGGGGATCTGGCCGTAGTCGGAATCGTCGATGGTGCCCACCGCGCGGGAGCGGAAGGCGTAGCTGGCGGTGACGTAGGGCTCGATGCGCTCGGCCAATTGCCACTTGTACTGGCCGTTGAGGTTGGCGATGTACTTGGAGGCGCCGACCACCTGATGGCCACTGAGGTCGCAGGTCGCGCCGGGGTTGGCCAGACCCACCTCCGGCGGGCACGGGGCGTCGTCGTACTCGGTGTAGCGCACATCGTTCCACGAGCCGTTGAAGTTGAGCGTAAGGCCGCGCACCGGCAGCGCCGTGGCCTCGAACTCCAGGCCACGGGAGCGGACATTGCCGGCGTTGGCCAGGTACTGCACGCGGTTGGCTTCGTCGTAGACGTTGGCCTGGTAGCCATGCACCTCGGCCCAGAACAGGTTGGCGTTGAGCTGCAGGCGGTTGTCCAGCAGCGTGCTCTTGACCCCCAGCTCGGCGTTGTTGACCCGCTCGGTGCCCACCAGCAACGAGTCGGTGCCCAGGCGCGGCGCTGCCCCCACGGTGAGATTGATGCCGCCGGACTTTTCGCCATGGCTGAGGCTCGCATAGCCGAGCACCTGCTCGTTGAAGCGGTAGCTCAGGCTCAGCAGGCCGGAGGGGCTGAAGCTGTACTGGTTCAGATCGCCCGAGTCGTAGGCACCGGCCCGACCATTGCGCGCCGCAGCCGCACCGCCGGTGACCGCTGCGCCGCCGACAGGCGCATCCCGGGTGACCCAGGCGCTTTTTTCTTCATAGGTGCCGCGCACCCCGGCTGTGAAGTCCAGGCGGTCGGTCAGGTGCCAGGTGCCCTGAGCGAACAACGCATAGCTGTCAGTGTCGATGTGCCCGTCACCCAGGCTGGTGACGTTGGCCAGCGCGCCTGGGGGCGTGCCGCTCCAGATATCGGCCTGGGGGCCGTAGTAGGAGAACGATTGGTTATCCAGGTCCTGCTTGAAGTAATAGGCGCCGAGCACATAGTCGAA
The DNA here is from genome assembly GCF_008124495.1 of Pseudomonas sp. CK-NBRI-02. NCBI lineage: Bacteria > Pseudomonadati > Pseudomonadota > Gammaproteobacteria > Pseudomonadales > Pseudomonadaceae > Pseudomonas > Pseudomonas sp. CK-NBRI-02. Next base: position 260,627 of record NZ_VSJH01000008.1, read on the forward strand.
GAAGCCGCCGGTGGGCGATGCCAGGCGGATCTCCTGGGAATACTGCTTGTCGCGCACCGACACCCCGACGTTGCGGTAGACCGGCACGTTCAGGCCATCGTCGTTGCGCGGGGTGAAGTCCCACCAGCGGTAAGCGGTGATGGAGGTCAGGGTGAAGTCGTTGGGCAAGGTCCAGTTGGCCTCCACCGAAGTGCCGCCCTGGAACACCGTCACCTGCTGGTCGGCGTCGAAGTTGACCTTGCGATCCTTGCCCGACACCAGCGTAGCGCCGGCTTGGGCCGCCAGGCTTTCGTAGCGATTGACACCGTTGATGGTCGGGCCGGTGCTGTAGAGCGCCAATACGCCGTTGTCGGAGTCCTCTTCGTTGTACTCACCGATCCAGCGCAAGTTGAAGGTCTCGCTCGGCTCGAACAGCAACTGGGTCCGAAAACCCTGGCGCTTGCCGCCGTTGAGGTCGTGGCCGTTGTAGACGTTCTTCACGTAGCCATCGTCCTCGGTGTGGTAAGCGCTGATGCGCCCGGCCAGGGTTTCGCTGATCGGCCCGGAAAAACTGCCCTGGGTCTGCCAGTAACCATCCTCGCCCAGTGACGACTGGATGCTGCCTTCGCGGTGGAACGTCGGTTTGCGGGTGGTGATGTTGAGCACCCCGGCGGTTGTGTTCTTGCCGAACAGCGTGCCTTGCGGGCCGCGCAGCACTTCGAGCTGCTCGACATCCAGCAGGTCGAACACGGCCATGCCAGGGCGACCCAGATAGACGTTGTCCAGGTAGATACCCACGCTGCCTTCGAGGCCATCGCTGGCCGGGTTGTTGCCCAGGCCGCGGATCGAGATGCTCGACTGGCGGGCATGGACATAGGCGACGTTGGTGCTGGGTACCAGCTGTTGCAGATCCTGCACACGGTAAATGCGCTGGGTCTCCAGGGTCTCGCTGTCGAGCACACTGATCGGCGTGGGGACGCTCTGGGCGCTTTCCTCGCGGCGTCGAGCATTGACCGTGACAGTGCCGAGGGTGGCTTGCTGCTCGGGCACTGGCGTGGCAACGACGGTCTCTTCGGCAAGGCTAGGCAGGCTGGTGCCGGCGACAGCCAGTAGCACGCCTGCGGCCAAGGGTTGCAAGGTGAACAGCGACGCGCACGCCGGCCATCGGGGAAGTCGGGACATGCAAATGCTCCTTGAGGCATGGGCCCTGGGGCGAGCATTTCCGTTGGCGGAACCGAATCGCGGACAGTCGGGCTATATTCTTTTAAGAGATATAAATATTTTTAATTCATATTTTGTGGAATAAGTGACTCCCTTTATAAGGTTCGTAACCCTTGTCAGCAATTGCATTTCACCGAAAGTTTTCATGTAGAAAATGCATATAGATCTCCGTCAGCTTCGTCACTTCATCGCCTTGGTCGATCACCGCAGCTTCGTCGCTGCGGCGGCTGCGGTGAACCTGTCGCAATCGGCCTTCAGCCGGAGCATCCAGACGCTCGAGCACAACGTCGGCTGCCGCCTGGTCGATCGCGCCAGCAAGGATTTGTCCCCTACCCGGCAAGGCCTGCTGGTGCTGGAGCACTCGCGCCGCCTGGTGCATGGAGCCCATCACCTGGCCAATGAAATCAACCAGTTCAATGGCGCCACCACGGGTGTCGTGCGGTTCGGCTCCGGGCCGGCACCGGCAGGCGGGCTGGTTCCAAGAGCGGTGGCGCGTTTCGTGGCCGAGTACCCCGCTGCGCGCACCTGCTTTCAGGTGGATAACTGGCAGGCACTGAACCGCCGGCTGGTAGCCGAGGAGATCGAGTTTTTCGTTGCAGACACCCGTCAGTTCGAAGCCGATCCGGACTACCAAGTGCACAAGCTCAAGCCTCAGCGCTGGCATTTCTGCTGCCGCGCCGGGCACCCGTTGAGCGAGCGCGCCGAGGTCCGTGCGCGTGATCTGTTCGACTACCCGCTGGCCACGACCTTCCGCCCGCCGAACATCCGCAAGGTGCTGAGCGACCTGAGCGGCCGCCAGGATTTCTTGCCCAGCGTGGAGTGTGAACACGGCTATGCGCTGCTCAACGTGGTGCAGCAATCGGACACCATCGGCATTGCCTGCAATGCCAATCTGCGGCCCTATCAACGAGAAGGCGGGTTGGTAGCGCTCACGCTCGCCGACCTTGCGCCGGAGCATGAAGAGGCGTTCTACACCCGCTATGGCGTGGTGAGCCGCGTGGGGTATGGACTGTCGGCGTTGGCCCAGGGATTGGTGAGGCAGTTGATTGCCTGTGACAGCGAGTCATGACCGGGCAGTATGGTGCCATTGCACCGCGCCGCCTGCTTCGCGGGTGAACCCGCTCCCACAAGAAACACCGCCCCTTGTAGGAGCGGGTTTATCCGCGAATAGCGCCAGCGCAAGCAGCCCACCTAGTTGTCTCTTCGATTCCGCGATGGCGGCACAGGCCTGCAATAGATCAGCCCTTGCGAAGGGTCCGGCTCTGCTGTCCGTCCACACCCACCGGCACCTCCCCGCCCAATGTCACCCGACGCACGATGCGCGGCTGGGTGCCGTAATCGTCCACCGCGTAATGCTGGGTCGCGCGATTGTCCCAAATGGCCACGTCACCGGCCTGCCAGCGCCAGCGAACGGTATTTTCCAGGCGCGTCACATGCCCTTGCAGCAGATTGAACAGGTGCGCCGAGTCCGCCTGTGAATAACCTTTGATGCGCTTGACGAAATGCCCCAGCTGCAAGGCTCTTTCACCACTGATCGGATGCACCCGCACCACTGGATGTTCGGTCTCGTACACCGTGGAAGTGAACACCTGGCGATAACGCTCAAGCTTGGCCGGGTCCACATCGGGCTTGGTACCGGCATAGTCGTATTCGTTGCTGTGCACCGCCCAGAGCTTGTCGGCAAGCTCGCGCAGCGGCTCGGGCAGGCTTTGGTAAGCCGCTGCGGTGTTGGCCCAGACAGTGTCGCCACCAAAGGCCGGCGCCACCACACTGCGCAAGATAGAAGCCTTGGGGTAGGCTTCGACGAAGGTCACATCGGTGTGCCAGGAATTGGCCCGTTGACCTTCGGCACCATCGAGCTGCAGCAGGTAGTTCGTGCCGTCGACCACCGGCACGGTGGGATGGGCGATCGGCTCGCCAAGACGTTTGGCGAAGGCCTCCTGGCTCTGGTCGTCCAACTGCGTCTGGTTGCGGAAGAAAATCACCTTGTATTGGACCAGGGCCGCCTGAATGGCGTCGATGGTGGCGGCGTCCAAGTCGGCGGACAATGTCACGCCGCGAATCTCGGCGCCGATGCGCCCGGCGATCGGATGGATGTCGAGTGCAGCGGTGTGTGGCGCGCGGGCCAGTGCGGCATTGCTCATGGTCATGTCCTTGCGATGGGGATGGATAGGGGTTTCAGCGGGCGGCCTGGACGGCTTGGTCCTGCTGTAGGGCGGCATCGAGAAAACGCGGTTCGATCCAGTCGCTCACCTGGAAGCCACGGCGGATCAAACGCTCCTTGGCAGCCAGGTCCACACCCTGCTGCAGCAGGCCGACAAATTCGGCGTCCAGGCGTGGGTCGAAGTAATGGGCGAGGTTCTCCTGGGCCAGGTCGCCTTCGAGGATCACCCGGGGGTAGTTGGCGGTGCTGGCGACCAGGTCCACATAAGCCTTGCGGTTGTTCTCATCGCGCAGCCACTTCACCGCCTTCTGTTGGGCCGTGACCAGGCGCGCCACCAGGTCCGGGTGCTGGTCGATGAAGGCCCCGGTGCCCAGCAGTACCGCCTGGGTGCTACCCGCCCCCTTGAGGTCGCGGGAGTTCACCGGTAGCTCCACCACCCCCCGTTCGCGCAGGGACAACAGGGTCGACAGGCCCCAAGTGGCGTCGATCTGCTTGGCCGCGATGGCAGCATTGGCGGCGTTGAAATCCAGGTTGATGATCTTCAGGTCACGCTCGGACAGCCCTTGGCTGGCCAGGGCGCTGGCGAACGACAGCTGGTTGGCGGTACCGCGGAACACAGCCACGCGCTTGCCTTTGAGATCCTGCAGGCTGTGGATACCAGAGCCTGGAACTACGGCCAGATAGCTCTTCACCCCGCGCACGCCGGCAGACAGTACCCGGGTGTCGAGGCCGTTGGCCTTGCCGATGATCGCGGCCAGGTCGCCCAGGTAGGCAAAATCGGCCTGGCCGTTGGCCAGGGCTTCGTTGATCACCGGCCCCGCGCCTTTGAAGAAGCGCCAGTCGATGTGGATGCCGTCCTTGGCAAACTCCTGCTCCAGCAATTGCTGGCTACGCAGCACATCCACCACCCCGCCCGCGCTGGGCTGGCTGCCGGCACTGAGGTCCGGCACGGCAATGCGGATGCTATGGGGTGCGTCCGCCTGGGCCGCTTGAGCGCTCAGCACGCTGGCCGCCAGCAGGCCCGCCAACAGCGGCGAGGCGAACGTACTGAACAAACGTCGGAATGGGATTTTCATGACCAGGCTCCTTGGCAGGCTGCCACCGGCGATGGCCGGCGCTTTGGCCAGAAGCTAGGCCGGGCGAGTTAAAACCCACAAAGACCAAAACTTCATTTTTTAGTAACCAAAAGTCATAACCCAAGCGTCACGGGCGCTGCCGGACGGCTTGCGGAAAACGCATGGAAAATATGAGGAAAACGCAACGGCGCAGGGCTTTCGTGGCGTCTTGAAGACATGTTCTTATCCTTTGATGAACGTACTTATGAATTTTTAATTCCATAAGCGCATAACCAAGGAATGATTCAAGAGGTGCCTGGATGAGCGAGGTTTTGAGCAAGCGTGGACAAGGCCTTCTGGGGCCGCTGCGCCCCCCTTTCGCGACACAGGGCCGCTTACAGGAACCTCTGCTGCCATGGTTGGTGCCATTGGGGGTGGCGGCGCTATGGGTCATCGCCAGCCATTGGCACTGGATGAGCGAGCAGATCCTGCCAGCCCCGTCGGTGGTCTGGCAGAGCGCGCTGGAATTCGGCTCCGGTGAGCTCTGGAGCCACCTGTGGATAAGCCTGCAACGCCTGCTGCTCGGCCTGCTCGCCGGCATCGCCAGTGGCCTGCTGCTGGGCACCTGGCTGGGCGCCTCACGCAGGGCTCAGGCCTGGGTATTGCCGACCTTCGTGGCCTTGGCACAGATCCCCACGCTGGCATGGATCCCACTGTTCATGCTGTTCTTCGGTATCGGTGAAATGCTCAAGCTGGTGGTGCTGATCAAGGCGGTGATCGTGCCGGTGGCCCTGCATACCTTGGTCGGCGTACGCGATGCCCAGCCCAAACTGCGCGAAGCCGCCGCTGCGCTACGTTTGCCGACACACCTGCTATTCCTGCGCCTGCTGCTGCCCGCCGCCCTGCCGGCCTTCCTGACCGGTATACGCCTGGCCCTGGCCACGGGCTGGACCTCGCTGCTGGCCGTGGAACTGCTGGCCTCCAGCGAAGGGATCGGCTACCTGATGGTCTGGGGTCGGCAGCTGTTCATGCTTGATCTGGTGTTCCTGTGCATCCTGGTGATCGGCTTGGTCGGCGCCTTCATGGACCGCGGTTTCTCGGCACTGGAGCGGCGCCTGCTGTATTGGCCGCAACCGGCAACCGGTGAGCAACAACGCAGCGCCCACGCATCCGCCTGGCAAGGTCTGTTGCTGCCGGTTGCGCTGCTGGCGTTATGGCAGGCCGCCAACAGCTTCGGCTGGGTCGACGGCAACATTCTCACTTCACCTTGGGAAGTCCTGCGCAGCCTGCTGGCGGGGCTGGCGGACGGCTCACTGCCCGAGGCCCTCTACCTGAGCCTGCAGCGCACCCTTGTCGGGCTGTTGTTCGGCGGCGGCGCGGGTTTTGCCCTGGGTGTCCTGCTCGGCCTGTCGCAACCGGCCGAGCGCATGCTCGGACCAAGCCTGTCGGCGCTGCGCCAGGTGGCGCTGTTCGCCTGGGTGCCGCTGCTCACGGCTTGGTTCGGCCTGGGTGAAGAGGCCAAGGCCGTGTTCGTGGGCCTGGCGGCGTTCTTTCCGCTGTTCATCGCCACCCAGCGCGGCATCGCCAGCCTCTCGCCGCAATTGGGCGAGGCGGCTCGCGTCTTGCGCCTGAGCCTGCCACGACGCCTGCGTCTGCTGGTGCTGCCCGGGGCGGCGCCGGCGATTTTCGCCGGCCTGCGCCTGTCGCTGATCTACGCGTGGCTGGGCACCATCGGCGCCGAATACTTCATGCCCTCCGATGGCGGTATCGCCAGCCTGATGCTCGGCGCGCAGCAACTGTTTCGCATGGACCAGGTCATGGCGGCCATGGTCTTGATCGGCCTGGTCGGCGCTCTGCTGGGCACCCTTGGACAACGCCTCGAATCGCGCGCCACGCGCTGGAGAACCGCATGAACGCTTTCAACACCTCGGCCCTGCACGCGGCCAATCAACCCGACACCACGCCGCCGCTGGTCAGCTTCGACGGCGTCGGCAAAGTCTTCAGTGTCGATGGTCAGCCGTTCGAGGCCATCCGTAATTTCAACCTGGCGATCAACGAGGGCGAGTTCATCGCCATCGTCGGCGCCTCCGGCTGCGGCAAGTCCACCCTGCTGCGCCTGCTGGTGGGGCTGGACACCGACTACAGCGGCAGCATCCGCGTCGATGGCCAGCCGGTCAGCGGCATCGGTGGCGAACGCGGCATCGTATTCCAGGAGCACCGGCTGTTTCCGTGGCTGACGGTGCAGCAGAACATTGCCTTGGGCCTGGTCAACGAGCCGCTCACCCAAGGTGAGCGGGCACGTCGGGTCCATGAGTTCGTGCAACTGGTGGGGCTGGCAGGGTTCGAGTCGGCCTACCCGCACCAGCTCTCCGGCGGCATGGCCCAACGCGTGGCAATCGCCCGCGGACTGGTCGCCAGCCCACGCATCCTGCTGCTGGACGAACCCTTCGGCGCCCTCGATGCCCTGACCCGCCAGCAATTACAGGACGAGCTGCTGGCGATTCGCGAGCGCTCAGGCATCACCACTTTGCTGGTCACCCATGATGCCGAGGAGGCGACGTACCTGGCTGACCGGGTAGTGGTGCTGGAGCCGCGACCGGGGCGGATCAAGTCAGTGGTGGATATCGACCTGCCGCATCCGCGCCAGCGCACCGGCGTGGCGCTGCACCATCTGCGCGAGAAGGTGTTGCATCAGATCACAGGCGATGGCGGTTATCTGAAACCAGCGGCAGCGCGCGTGGAAGGGCTGCGGCCGGAATTGATCGCGCTGTGAGTCACGGCGTGTTCGCGGGTGACTCCGCTACAGCGCCCGCACGGACCAAATACGAGCGAGTTACCCGCGAACGCGCCGGCAACCTCACCCTAGGTCCCGCAGGTATGCCCAAGGGAAGATCCCGCGCTCATGCCCATCGCTGAACACCAGCTGCACGCCATACCCCTGCACCTCGATCCGCTCTACACGCACATCCTCACGTACCACGGCGATGCCACCGCGCAACTTCGCCGCGCGGCATTGCGAGCAGGGGCAGGCGCCGCGCAGGCGGGCATGGCTGACGATCTGCAACGCATCGGGCCAGTGCACGGCCAATTCGCCTCGCCCATGCAGGTTGCGCAGCGACTGGGGCGCGTTCATCACGCCGCCCCTTGCAGTTGCGCCAGGGCAATGCGCACGGCCTTGCGCACCTCGGGGTCGCCATCGGCCTCGGCGGCCTGCAGCGCTGGCAACGCCCGGGCCTGGCCCAACTCGCCCAGGGCCAGCGCTGCCTCTTTGCGCAGATTGGCGATGGCATGCCCGAGCAGCTGGGCCAGGGCATCCAACGCCTCGCCATGGCGCAGGCGGCCCAACGCCCGTGCCGCACGCAGGCGCACCTGCCAGTAGCTGTCGTCCAAGGCCGCGATCAATGCAGGCCCGGCAGCGCCCAATCCGACCTTGCCCAGCGTGGTGGCAGCTTCTTCGCGTACTTGCCAGGCCTCGTCCCTTAGCGCTGCGACCAATGCCGGCAGCACGCTGGTATCGCGGGCCAGGCCCAGAGCGCCGATGGCAGCACGGCGAACTTCGGTGTCAGTCTCTTCCCCGGCCAGCCGCGCCAGCGCCGGCAAGGCGGGGGCATGCTTGAGCCAGCCGAGGATGCCCACGGCCTCTCGACGCACCGAAGCGTCGGCGTCATCGAGGGCCAGCAGCGCAGGGCCTGCAGCGTCCTCCAGGCGCAGCTCACGCAATGCCCGCAAGGCACTGGCGCGAACGAACGCGTCGGCATGACTGGCCCACGGCAGGATGAGCGTGCCCGCCTCCAGGGACTTGAGTTCGCTCAGACTCTGGGCCGCCGCCAGGCGCACCGGCTCGGCGACATCGGCCAAGGCGGCACACAACGCCTGCACCACTTCGGGCTCTTCCCAGGCTTCCAGCAGGCGCGCGGCTTCGGCGCGGACCTCGACATGCGGATCGACCAGCAGGGCATCGGTCAGCCAGGGCAGGCCGTCCGGGTCTTCCAGGTCGGCCAGTTCGATCAGGGCGATACGCCGCACGCCAGCATCGGCATCGGCCAGGCGTGGCAGCAGCGGGAGGATGTCAGGGTTATCAGTGATTCGTTCGGTCATAGGGCTATCCGCAGCGGTGGATGATCGGTGCCGGGCAGGCCCAGCGGGGTCAGGCGCGGCAGTTCGCGGCCTTCTTCGTGGCGCAGCAGCGCCAGGCAATGGCGCTTGAGATGGGTGAATTCGGGGCTTGTCAAAAGGCTTGCGCGACGTGGCCGCGGGAAGCTCAGTGGCAGGTCCTCGATGAAGCGTCCGGGTCGCGGGCTCATCACCAGGATGCGATCGGCGAGGAACAGCGCCTCGTCGATGTCATGGGTGACGAACACCACGGTGGTGCGAATGCCACTCCAGACCTCCAGCAACAGCTCTTGCATGCGCGAGCGGGTCTGGGCATCGAGCGCGCCGAAGGGTTCGTCCATCAACAGCAGATGTGGGCGGTTGATCAGCACGCGGGCGATTTCGGCGCGTTGCTGCATGCCGCCGGAAAGCTGGCTCGGCCAGCGCTCGGCGAAGTCGGCGAGCCCCACCCGTTGCAACATGTCCTGGGCGCGGCGCTGGCGCTCGGCCTTGCCCACGCCCTGCATCTTCAGGCCGAAGGCGACGTTGTCGAGCACGCTGCGCCAGGGCAGCAAGGTGTGGTGCTGGAACACCATGCCGCGCTGGGGCGAAGGGCCTTCGACTGCCTGGCCATCGACCTCGAGCCGCCCGGCGCTGGGCGCCAGGTGGCCGGCTAAGGCGCCGAGCAGGGTTGATTTGCCACAGCCCGAAGGCCCGAGGATGCACACGAACTCGCCTGGAGCGACGGCAAAGTCCAGGGTTTGCACCGCCTCGAAGGCATCGCGCCCCTGGCCCAGGCGGATCGACACGCCATGCGCCTCGATGCGTCCGGCCTGCGGCGCCTGTCGATAGCTGTTCATCAGGCTGCCCTCCGCGCGCGGTACCAGGGAGTGGCCAGCGCGCCCAGGCGCTTGACCAGGGTGCTGCTGCCCATGCCCAGCACGCCGATCAACAGCATGCCGACGATGATGTCCGGGTAGTTCTGCAAGGTGTAGGACTCCCAGGTGTAATAGCCGATGCCGAACTGTCCGGAGATCATCTCGGCGGTGACCAGGCAAAACCACGACGTGCCCATGCCGATGGCCAGCCCGGTGACGATGCTCGGCAGCGCGCCCGGCAATACCACCTCACGCAGGATCGCGCCGCGTCCTGCGCCTAGGCTGCGCGCCGAGGCCACCAGGCGCGGGTCGACCGCCTCTGCGCCGTGCACGGTATTGAGCAGGATGGGAAACAGCGCGCCGGTGAAGGTGATGAACACCATCGACAGCTCAGACGACGGAAACATCAGGATCGCCAGCGGAATCCAGGCCACCGCCGGAATCGGCCGCAGCACTTCCAGCGGTGGCAACAGGGTGTCCTCGGCCCACGTCGAGCGACCGATCAACAGCCCTAGCGCGACACCCAACACTGCGGCGGCCAGATAACCGGCGAATACCCGCGCCAGGCTGCTGGACACATGCGCCAGCAAGGCGCTCGATGCCAACAGCTGCCAGGCGGCCTCGAGCACGGCACTCGGCGTGGGCACATAGGTGAACGTGAACAGGCCAAGGTCCAACTTCTGGCTGGCCGCCACCTGCCAGAAAAGCAGGCAGGCCAGCAAGGACGCCAGGCGCAGCGGCCAGCGCGTGAGGTCGCGGGTCATGACATTGCCTCCGGATCAGCGCTGGGCGAGCAGCTTGCGGTTGGCACTGACGAAGTCCAGCGCCTCACCGCCGTGGGCTTTGGCGTACTGTTCGGCCTGGTCCTTGAGCAGGAAGGCCGCCAGCTCGCCCTTGGCGTTGCGCACGAACCAGGCCTGGTTGGCCAGCAGCTTGATGCCGCTGTCGGCGGCCTGGGCGTAGATCGCGCGGATGTCCTTGCCCTCCTGTTCCAGTTGCGCCAGGGCGCCGAGGGCGGCCTCTGGCGAGGCGTAGTGGCGGACCTTGTCTTCGCCGCGCACCCAGATCTGCGCCAGGCGGCTGAAATCTTTGATCGGCTGGCCAGTCAGCGCATCGGTGGCACTGAGCGGCAGTGGAGCGTAGTTCTTCAGCGCCTTGTCGTAGTCCAGGCCAGCCTGCTTGAAGGCGGCGCGGATGTACTGATCGTCGATGAACTGGGCGGTGTCCAGGCCTCGGTCGGTCTTCTTCAGTAGCTTGAGGGTATCGATGGATGTGGCCACGGCCTGGCGGTACTCAGGTTTCCAGGTCAGGTCGCGGGTCTGCAGGCCCAGCGGGCCGTGGAACAGGTAGTTCACCTCGGCTTCGATGCCAGTGACCTTCTCGATCAGCTCGCTGTACTTCTCGGGCTCGGCGGCGATCAGACGGTCGGCTTCGAGGCTGGCGCGCAGGTAGGCGGTGACCACTTCTGGGTACTGCTTGGCATAGTCGGCATCGACCAGGGCGCCATGGAAGGTCGGTGCGTTGGCCTGGGCGCCGTCGTAGATCTTGCGGGCGAAACCACGGTTGGGGAACAGCTCGGCGAAGGGCACGAAGTCGGCGTGCGCCTCGATGCGGTTGCTGCGCAACGCCGAGCCTGCGATCTCTGGGGCCTGGGCGATGATGCGCACGTCTTTTTGCGGGTCCCAGCCCTGGGCGGCGACGGCGCGCAGCAGCATGCCATGGGCGGTGGAGGCGAACGGCACCGAGATGGTCTTGCCCTTGAGTTCGGAGAGCGCCTGCACGGTCGACGCCGCCGGCACCACGATGCCGTTGCCGCTGCCCTGTACGCTGCCGGACAGCACACTGATGAACAGGCTGCGCTTGCCAGCATCCAGATGCGCGACGCCATTGAACGAGCCGGGGAAGTCGGCCATGGCGCCGAAGTCCAGCTTGCCCGCGACCATTTCGTTGGTCAGCGGCGCGCCACTGGTGAAGTTCTTCCACTCGACCTGGTAGGTCGCGTCCTTGTACTTGCCGTCATGGGGCAGGTACTTCTCCAGCAGGCCCAGCTCACGGATCAGCAGGCCACCAGTGGCGCAGTTGATGGTGGTGTCCTGGGTGCCGATGGCGATGCGGATGGTTTCGGCGTTGGCATTCAGGCCAATGGTTGCCAGCGCGAGGCCGGCCACGGTTGCTGCAAGGCGCATGGTGTTTCCCCTCGAATCGTTTTTAGGTGTTGGCGTCGTCTCCGCCACCTGGCGCGGTGGTGGGAAACGAGGGGGCATTTCGAATGGGCGTCCGGTGGTGGGCCGGATGGCGTGTGGCGTGGTTCAGCGCAGCAGGTAGGGAATGTCCACCTTCACCGCGCCGGTCGGGCAGTCTTTCTCGCACGGCATGCAGTACCAGCATTCGTCGAAGGCCATGTAGGCCTTCTGGGTCGCCGGGTTGATGGCCAGCAGGTCCATGGGGCAGACCTCGACGCAGACGGTGCAGCCTTTCTCGGCGATGCATTTGTCTTCGTCGATGGTGACCGGGGCGTTGCTGCGAAAGAAAATCTCTTGGGGTTGGTAGGCCATTTCACGGAGTCCTCGGGGTTCGTTGAGCCTCTGCACCGTCCTGCGGGGGCAAGGTCTTGCCCGGCGGTGCCTTGTTCGCGGGCAAAGCCGCTCCCACTGGGTTCGTCGATGCCTAGGCAGCGTCGGCTTTGACCCGCAGCCGGTCATAGGCAGTCTGCTCTTGGGCATCCAGGGCAATCAGGTAGGGCTCGATGGGTTTCTTGAAGCTGGTCATCTGGCCGTCCTCGCCTTTCTTCAGGTGGCAATGGCAGAACCACTCGCCATCGTTGCGCTCCGGGAAATCCACCCGATGGTGATACAGCCCCCAGCGGCTCTCCTCGCGGAACAGCGAAGCCCTTGCGGCCATCTCGGCGCAGTCGCGGATCACGCTCACTTCCATGGCACGCATCAGCTCATGGGGGTTGCTGGCCTTCATCTGCGACAGGTCACGCTCGATCTCGGCAAAGCGGGCCAGGCCGATCTCCATCTTCTTGGTCACCTTCGGCGGCTGCAGATAGTCGTTGACCATGCGCCGCAGCTTGTACTCGACCTGGGCCGGTGGCAGGCCGTGTTCGCGGTGCAAAGGCGCGAACACCCGTTCGCGCTCGCGCTCGACCTGAGCCGTGTCCACCTCGGCGAAGGGGCGCCCAGCGACGTAGCGGGCAGCGTTGACCCCAGCGAACCAGCCATAGGTGAAAGCGCCGAGCATGTAGTTGTGCGGCACTGCAGCCATGTCACCGGCGGCATACAGGCCGCGAACACTGGTTTCGGCCTTTTCGTTGACCCACACACCAGAGGCTGAATGCCCGGAGCAGAAGCCGATCTCGGAGATGTGCATCTCGACCATGTGCTGGCGGTAATCGGTGCCACGGTTGGCGTGGAACTGCCCACGGCTGGGGCGCTCGTTGCTGTGCAGGATCTCTTCGATGTTTTGGATGGTCTCCTCGGCCAGGTGATCGAGCTTGAGGAACACCGGACCGTTGCCGCCTTCGAGCTCCTGGTGGAACTCCCACATCATCTGCCCGCTCCAGTAGTCGCACTCGATGAAGCGCTCGCCCTTGCTGTTGGCGGTGTAACCACCCAGGGGGCCGGTGACGTAGGCGCAGGCCGGGCCGTTGTAGTCCTTGATCAGCGGGTTGATCTGGAAGCACTCCAGATTCGCAAGCTCCGCCCCCGCGTGATAGGCCATGGCGTAGCCATCGCCGGCATTGGTCGGGTTCTCATAGGTGCCCATCAGGTAGCCCGACGAGGGCAGGCCCAGCCGTCCGGCCGCACCACAGGCGAGGATCACCGCCTTGGCGCGGATCACCTGGAACTCTGCGCTGCGGCAATCGAAGCCCATGACCCCGGCAGCGGCACCTTCGCCATCGAGCAGCACGCGGGTGCAGACCATGCGATTGGTGATCTCGACCCGCGCGCGTTTGAGTTGGCGATAGAGGACCTTCTTGATGTCGTGGCCCTCGGGCATGGGAAGCACGTAAGCCCCCATGTGGTGGACCTTCTTCACCGCGTAGTCGCCGGTCTCGTCCTTCTCGAACTTCACGCCCCAGCGGTCCAGTTGCTCGAGGGTTTCGAAGCTGTGGGTGGCGTAGGCATACACAGCGGCCTGATTGACGATACCGTCGTTGGCTACGGTGATTTCCTTGGTGTACTGCTCGGGCGTGGCGTGGCCTGGAATGATCGCGTTGTTCAGGCCGTCCATGCCCATGCTGATGGCACCGCTGCGCTTGACGTTGGCTTTGTCCAGCAGCAGCACGCGCAAGGACTTGTCCTGTTCCTTGGCCTTGATCGCGGCCATAGGCCCTGCGGTGCCGCCGCCGATGACGATGATGTCGTAGTCGCGGGTCTCGATGCTCATGCCTTGGCTCCCTTCTGGCGGTCGATGCGCAGGCGGTACTGGAAGGCATCGCCGCGGTAGTAGAGGTGTTCGAAGTCCAGCGGCGTGCCGTCGGCGGCGTGGGTCAGACGCTCGATGCGCATGATTGGCGAGCCCTCCTCCACTTCCAGCGCCTGGGTCAGGTCGGCATCGGCCAGCACTGCATCGATGGCCAGGTCGGCGTGGCCCAGGGCGATGCCACAGTCGTTTTCCAGCAGCAGGAAGATGTCGCGGGTGACCAGGTCAGCCTTTTCGAGCTTTTCGCCAACGGCCTTGGGCAGCCAGGTCAGTTCCAGCGACACCGGCTCACGGTTGATCAGCCGCACCCGGCGGATCTCAGTGACCAAGCTGCCCTCCTCCACCTGCAGACGCTCGGCCACCAGTGCACTGGCCGGTACATGACGGAAGCTGCGCAGGCGGTTGATCACCTCGTAACCCATTTGGCTCATGGATTCGCCCAGGCCTTGCAGGGTGGTGACGTTCTGGAACGCCTTGGGCTTGGCAACGAAGGTGCCTTTGCCATGGATCTTGAAGATCAGACCCTCCTTCTGCAGATCGCCCAAGGCCTGGCGCACAGTGATGCGGCTGACGTCGAAGGCCTTGCCAAGCTCGGCTTCGGAGGGCATGCGGCTGTGGGGCGGATAGGTTCCGTCGAGGATGCGCTCACGCAGCAGCTCCTTGAGCTGGCTGTACAGCGGTACCGGGGACAGGGGGAGCAATTCGGCCATGATTCTCTTCACTCTGACGTGACTTGTTATAACAAGTTGTGACCAGAGGATAGCGCATAAGCGTTACGTGAGAAATATCGTTTTCGAATATGGATATTTTCCGCGACCATGCCGTTGTGGCAAAAACAGCTACAGATCAAGGCGATGGACGCAACCCCACGAGATGGGTATCATTGCGCCCCGTTGCACTCGTAGCTCAGCTGGATAGAGTACTGCCCTCCGAAGGCAGGGGTCGTGGGTTCGAATCCCGCCGAGTGCGCCATGTATCACCGAAGCCCGCCTTGTGCGGGCTTTGTCGTTTCTGGCCGGTTGATACATCCCTTCCAGCGTTATTCCTGTTTGCGCTAACCCCCTTACTTCTTGATTCGACCAGCTTTACCGAAGCGAAACTCTGCGCTTAAAATGATGGCATTACGCCTCCATTAGAAATGGACTGCTGCAAGGTTACTCACACCCCTCCAAGGAATTTGGGAATGAAAATGCTGAAACAGTGTCTGCCATTGGCCGTTGCCGCCGTTCTCGTAGGTTGCCAGGCAACCGGCGAGCAGTACCAATCAGATGTGTTTGACGCCAGCCAGGTGAACACTCAGCAAGAGGCCAAGACCGTGAAGATCCTCACGGTTTCTCCGACCAAGATCAAAGTCAGCAACGAGAAGAACAAGAAAGCCGCGATGATGGTCGGTGGTGTTCTGGGCGCTTTGGGTGGTGCAGCATTGGGCGCAGGCCACAACAAGGACACCGCTATCGTCGGCGGCGTCGCCGGTGGTGCCGGTGGTGCTATGGCAGGCTCGCTGGTCAGCGACACCTCCCTGGTGCCAGGCGTGCTGATCGGTTACCAGGAAAACGGCAAGATCTACACCTCGGCCCAGGTTGGCCGTCCATGCGACTTCGAGGTGGGTGGTATTTCCCTCATGGTCATGACCATGGCCAACGAAACCCGCATTCAACCAAATGCCACCTGCCCAGAACCGAAGAAGAGCTGAGGTCGGCAGGCATGAAATCTATTGTTCTGGGCACCGCCCTCGCACTGTCTGCCGCTACCGCCATGGCCGGTCAGTTCGATCAGCTGTATCAAATCGAACAACAGACCAAACAGGCTGAAGCCGCAGCGCAAACCGAACGCCTGCGCCAGGCCGAAGCGGCCCAGCGGCGTGCCGATGCCCGCGAAGCAGCCGCCCGCCAGCAGCGCGCCGCCGCCCAGCGTGCCGCCGCCCAGCGCGCGGCTGAACAGCAGCAGGCACAGGCGGCTGAGCGCAAGCGCGTGCAGGCCCGTGAAGAAGGCTATGAAGACGAATTGCGCGCATTGGAGCTGGAAGAGCGCCGCCTGGCCTTGCAAGCGAAAAAAGCCAAGGTCGCCCGCGCCAACGATTACATCGATGCCGAACTGCGCGACAGCGCCGCACGCACCGACGTGATCCAGTCCAATGCCGATGCCGCCCGCAACGTGACCTCAGGCACCAAGTCCTTGCTCGAAGATGCTGGCAAGGCAGAGGTCAAGCGCGCTGGCAGCCTGTTCGGCGAATAACCATTCATAGGAGCCCCCGGTGCAGCATCGGGGCGCCTACTGCAGAGATCACACCATGCTACGACTGATCACGCTGGCCGCAGCGGGCCTGCTGCTGAGCGGCTGTCTGAAAGAAGAAGCCGAGTTCCCCACCGTCGACCTGCATGGTCGGCTGGTCGTCGATCAAGCGATGACCGACTCGCGTCAGGCACAGGGCATCCAGGGCGAGTATTTCAAACGCGTCCTGAGCGTCAACGGCCAGGACATGGATTTTGGCGACTTCGTCAAGCAATATTGCCCGGACAGCAACACCCGCAACGAAACCTGCATCAAGGCTTTTCGTATCAAGAAAATCGACGATGTCAGTGGCGCTACGCGGTTCTTGCCCAACGGGCTCTGATTACGCAGGCCCCAACTCACAAAGGCCCAGATCACGACCTGGGCCTTTTCGTTGCTGTGACACCCTCCCGCCTCCAAGTCATTGATGTTAGCGTGAGCATCCACGTGCGCCCTGCACGGACATTCACGATTCGCGAAGGAGTGCGACATCCATGTATCTCAGAAAACTCGCTGCCACGACGCTGTTGCTGGCCGGCATTGGTTTTTACAGCCTCCAGGCCCAGGCCAACCTCTCCGTGCAGCAGTCCAGTGCCATTCTCACGGCCTTCGAAGGCCAGGAACCAACGGACTTCAAACAGTTCATCGGCAAGCTCAACGACAGCCACCTGGCCAAGGCCGACACGCTGAACGAAACGCTGACCACCTACCTGGCCGGCAAGCCGCTCAACGCTGATCAGCAAAACGAGATCAACCGACTGCTCGGCCTGTACACCCGGATCAAATACGGCAAGGCAGCCACCGAAACCCTGCGCGAGCTGGTGGCCATTCCGACCTTCCAGGTCGAGGGCGTTCCGCAGCACGAGAATCCGCAGTTCCTCAAAATCGCCGAAAAGATCAAGACCCTGGCCGAGGGCTTCGGTCTGAAGTTCCGCAACATCGACAACCGGGTCTATGAAATCTCCCTGGGCGACAACGACAAGGAAGTCGTCGGTATCCACGCCCACGCCGATGTGGTGCCGGTGAACCCGGATAACTGGAAACTCGAAGACGGCACGCGCCTGGACCCGTTCAAGGTGACCCTGGTAGGGGACCGCATGTACGGGCGTGGCACCGAGGACGACAAGAACGGCATCGTCGTGGCGCTGTACGCGCTCAAGGTGGCCAAGGACGAAAAACTGCCGCTGGCCCGGCAGTTCAAGCTGCTGGTGGACACCACTGAAGAAACCAGCGGTGATGCCATCCCCTACTATTTCGCCCGCAACCCGGTGCCCAACTACAACCTGGCGCTCGATGGCGGCTATCCAGTGGTGATCGCCGAAAAAGGCTATGGCACCGTTATGGCGAGCTTCCATCGGCGTCCGGCCACCGGCACGGGCGCGGAAGTCACCACACTCACCGGCGGCCTGGCCACCAACCAGATCCCCACCACTTCGGTGGCGACCCTGCTCGGCGACAATCCCGCCGCCCTGGCCGATGCCCTGAACAAGGCAGGCGCCGAGTACGTCAAGCGCAACGGTGGCGACTTCACCATCGACGCCAAGGTGGCCGGCAAGGAAGTGATCCTCACAGTGACCGGTGTCTCGGCCCACTCTTCGGAGCCTGAATCGGGCGTCAACCCGGTTTCGCGGATGCTCGTCTTCCTCAATGGCCTGGGCAACCAAGTGCCCCTCAAGCAAAACCACATCACCGATGTGGCGCGCTATGCGGCAGACAACTGGGGGCTGGACTACCTGGGCAAACAGCTGGGCGTGAACTTCGAAGACAAGTTCATGGGGCCGCTGACCGCCTCGCTGACCTACGTCGGGCTCGACCAGAAAGCCCTCAAGCTTGCGGTGAACCTGCGCATCCCCAAAGGCAAGCCGCTGCCCACCCTCAAGGACGAGCTGGCCGACAAGCTGGGCACCTGGGCGCGCGGCAGCCACACCTCGGTGGCCTTCGAGTACAGCCTCGACGAGCCGATGTACCGCAACCCCGAGGGTGAATGGGTCAAGGCCCTGCTGGATGTGGCCAGCCAGAACCTGGGCCTGCCTCACGAGTTCGGCACCTCTGCTGGCGCCACCTCGGTGCATGACCTGCCTAACGGCGTGCAGTTCGGCCTGGCGATGCCCAACGTGAAGTACACCGGGCACAACGACAACGAGTTCAAGACCGTGGAGCAGTTCATGCTGGATCTGCAGATCGTCAGTGAGATGATCGCGCGGATTGGACAGATGCCCAAACTCTGATCGGCATTCTGCAAGCCGTGCCGGTTGCCCACTCCCACATTGTCCATCCAAGGCCTTGTGGGAGCGGCTGTCTTGAATGCCTTGATCCTATTGAGCCTGGGGCCGCTGTGCGGTCCATCGCTGTGCTGGCCTGTTACAGATGCGCGCGAGCAGGCCTTTTAAAGATCACATGACGTTTTTCAATCGAGTCCATGCCGTTTCCTGCATTGCCGTGCAGGCTGGCGTGCCGGATGCTTTAGTTATTCCGACACATCGGTTTTCACCCCGCAGAGGCCCGTATGAAGAACGTCGAACAAATCCTCAAGACCAAGTCCCAGCATCAGACCGTCTACACCATCGGCCCTGACGACTCGGTGCTCGACGCCCTGAAGCTGCTGGCGGAGAAGAACGTCGGTGCCTTGCCGGTGGTGGAAAACAACCAAGTGGTGGGGATCGTCAGTGAGCGCGACTACGCCCGCAAGCTGGTGCTCAAGGGGCGCTCATCGGCGGCGACGCCAGTGCGCGAGATCATGAGTGCGCCGGTGGTCACGGTCGAGCCCAGGCAGAGCCTGGAGTACTGCATGAACCTGATGACCGACCGGCACCTGCGCCATCTGCCGGTGGTGAGCAACGGCGAGTTGCTCGGCCTGCTGTCGATCGGCGACTTGGTCAAGGAAACCATCGCCGAACAGGCCAATCTCATCATGCAGTTGGAGCAGTACATCCGCGGTGATTGATACCTGCTGAGTGGCCGCACTCGTCCGTCCGGTTCTCAGGGCTGCTGTGCTCCCGTCGCAGCGGCTCCATGGCGCTTGGCTCCCAGACGCTAGTGGTATGCGCGCTCCAGCTCGTCCAACTGGTGGTCGAAGCTGCGCAGGCGCGCTGACCAGGTGTACACCAACACCTCAAGGTCCCGATTGAGCACCGCGGTATTGCCGCCATCGCGGCCCTGGGGGTCGCACAGGTCCAGCTGATAGCGCTCGCGCGCCATGGCCGTGGCTACGCTGGAAAGGTCGCGGGCGTTGGCCAACCAGCGGTGTTGATGGTCACGGATCTCGCGGTCCAGTTCCCGGCACTGACGCTTGAGCGCGTCCAGACTCTGCTCCAGGGGTGTGCCCTTGAGCTCACCCATGACCTCTTCGAAGGTCCGCCCTGAATGCCAGTAGCTACCCCAGAAATAGCGATCGAAAACCGTCTCGACCCGACGCAGGGCGACCTTGGTGTTCCAGATGGTCACCAACGTATGCCCCTGGATCACCTCGCGCTTGTTCAAGCGCAACTGTTGCCAGGCGCTCCAGGCCAGAGCGCAAAGCGCCACCGCCGCCGTGATGGCGGCGGCGGCATACATGAACTGCAGCGCGTGGTCCATGGAGTGGACGTGGCGGATGCCGTAGAAGTAACCGGCCGTCAGCGTGCCCAGGATCGTCACGGAGCACCAGAAGCCTGATGCGTAGGGATCTTTCATCGCGCTATCCCCTGTTGTTTTACCTGAGCATAGCAACGGCCAATTCACCCATCAGGTGCCGCTCGGCGCTTTATTTGCGGGGGCGACGCAAGGCCTCGTTGAGTTGATCGAACGGCACGGCCCAATCGGCATCCTCTATCACGCTCTCCTTGAGAAAGGCCCGCTGGGCCTCGGTCCAGAACGGCGCATCCACCAGTTTGATCTCGTTCTTGAGTGGTGAATGCGTGGTGATGAACTTGTCGATGCTCTCGGCATCGTCCGCCAGCCCCAGTTGCTTGAACAGTTCGGCGAATGGATGGTTCGGTGCTTCCATGGTGCCTCCTCGGGCCGGGCGGCCGTCCACGACGCCGGCCCGGCAGTGGGTTGATGATCATCAGCACAGTTCGCGCACTTCGGCGCGGGGAACCAGCTTGAGGTATTGCTCCATGCTCATGTGGATCAGGTGATCGTGATCCCCCGCCTCCAGATAGACATCACCCTGGCGGGTAAGGCTCGGGTCGAGCAGCATTTTTATGTCATAGGCATCGCCCAGGGCTGGCACAGCGCCGCGCTCGCAGTCGCCGAACAGACTCGGCAGGCCGCTTTCACGGGTCAGTTGCCAGGCGCCGGACATACGCACCTTGCTCATGTCCAGATGGCGGTTGGCCGGTAGCACGGCCATGATGTAGTTGCCATGCCGGTCATCGAGCATCACCGACTTGGCGACCCGCTCGGCAGGTACGCCGGCCGTGCGCGCCGATTCCAGGCTCGTGGCCGAGTGAGGATGGGGAATGATGTCGTAGTCGCAGTTGGCCTTGTCCAGGCGCTGCTGCAGGGTTTTGGCCATACGCATGATGCACCTCCGGTTTACCCCCATCTAGGAAGTTTAGGCCGAGGTCCGGCGGGTACGACTAAACTTCGGTGACAGGCCCGGACAAGGTGACGACAGGTGATCGCTCGCGGCTGGCGCTGGCTGCTGCTGATGCTCGTGCTCGGCATGGTTCCGAGTGGCTTTGCAGCGCCCGGTGCCAGCGTCTGGTTGCTGGATGTCGACGATGCCATCGGCCCAGCCACTGCCGACTACCTGGTACGCGGCCTGGAACAGGCACAGGCACAAAACGCACAACTGGTGGTGATCCGCCTGGACACCCCGGGCGGGCTGGACAGCGCCATGCGCCAGATCATCAAGGCGATTCTCGCAAGCCCCGTGCCCGTGGCCAGCTTCGTCGCCCCCAGCGGGGCCCGGGCAGCCAGCGCCGGCACCTATATCCTCTATGCCAGCCACGTGGCCGCCATGGCGCCAAGCACCAATCTGGGCGCCGCCACGCCTGTGCAGATCGGGGCGGCACCGCCGGGCAAACCTGAGCCCAACGCGCTGCGCGAAGACGACACCCTGGCGCGCAAGCAGGTCAATGATGCCGCCGCGTACATTCGCGGTCTGGCCCTGCTGCGTGGGCGCAACGCCGAGTGGGCAGAGAAGGCCGTGCGCGAGGCGGTCAGCCTGTCGGCCAGCGAGGCGGTGCGCATCAAAGTCATCGACCAATTGGCCGATGACCTCCCGGACCTGTTGAAGCAACTGGACGGCAAGACCTTCATCGCTGCCGGCCAGCCGCGCCAGTTACACACCGCCGGCGCCGCCATCGTCGAACACCTGCCGGACTGGCGCACCCGACTGCTAGCAGTGATCACCAATCCCAGCGTGGCGCTCATCCTGATCATGATCGGGATCTATGGCTTGCTGTTCGAGTTCATGAACCCGGGCTCCGGCGTCGGCGGTGTGATCGGTGGCATCTGCCTGCTGCTGGCCCTGTACGCCATGCAGTTGCTGCCGGTGAGCTATGCGGGGGTAGCGCTGATCCTACTGGGCGTGACCTTCATGGTCGCCGAGGCGTTCTTGCCGAGCTTCGGTGTGGTCGGCTTCGGCGGCATCGTCGCGTTCGTGGTCGGCGCGGTGATTCTCATGGACACCGACGCACCGGGCTTCGGCATTCCTCTGGGGCTGATCGTCGCCTTGGCGGCGGTCTCGGCACTGTTGCTCGGCGGCGTCTTGGGCATGGCCATCAAGGCCAGGCGACGCGCCTTGGTCAGTGGCGATGCCGGGCTGGTGGGCAGCTTGGTCACGGTGACCCAGGTGGTGGCAGACAATCCGTTCTGCGGCTCTGTGCAGGCCCAGGGCGAACAATGGCAAGTCCAGTGCGCGACCCCGCTGCAGCCTGGCCAACATGTGCGCGTGACGGCCCGCCATGGCGTGATGCTGGAGGTCAGTGCCACCGCGCCCTGCGCGCAAGGAGAGTGAAGATGTTCGTTCAATTCGGTTTTGGCGCCTTGCTGGCGGTCATCGGCCTGCTGTTGCTGTCGGCCCTGCGCATCCTGCGCGAGTACGAGCGGGGCGTGGTGTTCCAACTGGGGCGCTTCTGGCAGGTCAAAGGGCCGGGCTTGATCATCCTGATCCCGGGGATCCAGCAGATGGTGCGGGTCGATCTGCGCACCGTGGTACTCGACGTGCCGCCCCAGGACGTGATCACCCGCGACAACGTCTCGGTCAAGGTCAATGCCGTGTTGTACTTTCGCGTGCTCGACCCGCAGAAGGCGATCATCCAGGTGGAAGACTTTCTCAGCGCCACCAGCCAGCTGGCCCAGACCACCCTGCGCGCGGTACTCGGCAAGCATGAGCTGGACGAACTGCTGGCCGAGCGTGAGCAGCTCAACTTGGACATACGCCAAGTGCTCGACGCGCAGACCGATGCGTGGGGCATCAAGGTGGCCAACGTCGAGATCAAGCACGTTGACCTCAATGAATCGATGGTTCGGGCCATCGCCCGTCAGGCCGAAGCCGAGCGTGAACGGCGGGCCAAAGTGATCCACGCCGAAGGTGAACTGCAGGCCTCGGAGAAGCTGATGCAGGCGGCGCAGATGTTGAGCAAGGAGCCAGGGGCGATGCAGTTGCGCTACATGCAGACGCTGGGGGCGATTGCCGGGGACAAGAGCTCGACCATCGTGTTTCCGCTGCCGGTGGACTTGCTCAAGGGGTTGGTCGATAAGCCCCGTTGATCCTCACTGCAGCCCCCACCGGCTCGAAGCCAAGCCTGTGGGGGCTGCGAACGGTTCAGACCGGCGCGCGGCGCAAGGTCGCCAGAAACGCCGCCGCACCGATGAACAGGCCGGCAAACGTGCGGTTCATGCGCTTTTGCTGCTTTGGCGTGCGCAGCAACCGCAGTACGCGGGCCGCCAGGCCGGTGTAGCCGGCCATGACCAGCATGTCCACGGTGATCATGGTGCCGGTGATGGCCAGGTACTGGGGTACCAGCGGCGCATGCGGATTGATGAATTGCGGCAACACCGCGAGCATGAACACCAGTGCCTTGGGGTTGCTGACGTTGACCAGGAAACCGCGGAACACCAGGCTCATCGGCTTGCCGATAGGCCGCACGCCCGAGGTGTCATTCATGTCCATGGGCAAGGCGCGCCACTGTTTGTAGGCCAGGTACACAAGGTAAGCGACGCCGAACCATTTGATGAGCTGGAAGGCGGTGGCCGAGGCGGCAAGGATGGCGCCCACACCGGCGGCGATCACGGCGATCTGCACGATCAGGCCCAGTTGCAGGCCCAGGGCATTCCAGTAGCCACGCCAGAACCCGTACTGCAGCCCGCTGGACATCGAGGCGATGGCCCCGGCACCCGGCGACAGGCTGATTACCCAGCACGCGGCAAAGAAGGCCAACCAGGTTTCCATCGACATCGCACACCTCGCTCTGACATATCTTGCAAAACGTAAAGCTAAGGGGTTGGTGAAAAAATCACCAGCGATATTTCGTGGCTTCTATCATCCCCACAAAGACACCAACACGGTCCAACGCGTCAATCCGCTTCGACCGGCTCGCCCTTCGACACCGTAGCCGCTTCGGTCCCACGCCACCGGCGCACGGCTTTCTGGAAGAACTGACTGTTCGGCACCTGCACCAGCGCCCCGCCCGCCTCGGGCGTTTCCATCAGCGTGGTGTACAACAGGTTGATGGCAATCACCCGGCCCTTGACCCCCGGCTTGTCGAGGGTGTCCACCAGCTCGACCACATCACCGATACGGAACGGTCCGACGGTGAAGATCAGCACCGCGCACAGCAGGTTGGAGAGCACGCTCCAGATGGCGAAGAACGCCACCGCCGCCACCGCGACAAAGCCTGACAGCGCCGTCCACAGCACCGTGGCCGAAACGCCCAGACGCTCGAGCACGAACAACAGCGCACTGCCCATGATCAGCCAGCGCAGACCGCCACGCACCGGCACCAGCAGCTCGGGTGGCAGCGGATAGCGGTTACCCAGCCGACTCAGCCCACGAGCGATCACACGCTGCAAGATGAACGCGGCGATCAGGATCAGCAGGATCTGCAGCCCAAGCCAGAACGCGTCCATCCATTGCCCTGGCAGCAGCGAGCGCAGTTCCTCCATCAGGACAACGCCTCCAGCTCGGCTTGCATGGCCTCGAGGGTTTCCAGCGCTTGCATCCAGGCTTCTTCCAGCTCGCCCTCGCGCTGCTTGAGCTTGGTCTGACGCGCCAACAAGTCACGCAGTTCGTCCTTGCGGGACGCCTCGTACAGACCACCATCGCCCAACGCCGTCTCGATCTCGGCCAATTGCCCATGCACTTGGTTCAGCTCGGCCTCGAGCTTCTCGGCGGCGCGCTTGTGCGGTGCCAGTTGCTGACGCAACGCGGCGGCGGCCTGACGCTGGGCCTTCTTGTCGGTCTTGTCTGGGTTGGCCGGGGCATTGCTGACCGGCGCACTGCGTTGGCGATAGTCGATCAACCACCGGCTGTAGTCGTCCAGGTCACCGTCGAAGGCTTCGACCTTGCCATCGGCCACCAGCAGGAAGTCGTTGGTGGTGCTCTTGAGCAGGTGACGGTCGTGGGAAACCACCACCACCGCGCCGCTGAACTCCTGCAGGGCCATGGTCAGGGCCAGGCGCATCTCCAAGTCCAGGTGGTTGGTCGGCTCATCGAGCAACAGCAGGTTCGGACGCTCCCAGGCGATCAACGCCAGGGCCAGGCGCGCCTTTTCGCCGCCGGAGAAGTTCACCACCGGCTCGTCGACGCGGTTGCCGTGGAAATCGAACCCACCGAGGAAGTCACGCAGGGTCTGCTCACGTTCGGCCGGCGCAATGCGCTGCAAGTGCAGTAGGGGGCTGGCCTTGTCGTCCAGGGAGTCGAGCTGGTGCTGGGCGAAGTAGCCCACCGCCAGGTTCTCACCCCGCACCAGGCGCCCGGCGATGGGTTCGAGCTCACCAGCGAGGTTCTTGATCAGGGTCGACTTGCCGGCGCCGTTAGGGCCCAGCAGGCCGATGCGTGCACCGGGCGCCAGCTGCAGCTTGACCTTCTCCAGGATGGCCTTGTCGCCATAGCCCAGACGGCCTTCGGAAAGGTCCAGCAGCGGGTTGGAGATTTTCTCCGACTCGCGGAAAACGAAGTCGAACGGCGAGTCCACATGGGCGGCAGACAGCTCCTCCATGCGCTCCAGGGCCTTGATCCGGCTCTGCGCCTGACGGGCCTTGGTGGCCTGGGCGCGGAAGCGCGCGATGTACTTTTCCATGTGCGCGCGGCGGGCCTGCTGCTTCTCATAGGCCTGTTGCTGCTGTGCCAGACGCTCGGCACGGGTGCGTTCGAAGGCGCTGTAGCCACCTTTGTAGAGGTTGAGCTTGCGCTGCTCGACATGCAGCACATGGTCGACCACCGCATCCAGGAAGTCGCGGTCGTGGGAAATCAGCAGCAGCGTGCCGGGATAGCCCTTGAGCCAGTCCTCCAGCCAGAGGATGGCGTCCAGGTCCAAGTGGTTGGTGGGCTCGTCGAGCAGCAGCAGATCGGATGGGCACATCAGGGCCTGTGCCAGGTTCAGGCGCATCCGCCAACCGCCGGAGAAGTCGCCGACGCGCCGGTCCATCTGCTCGGTGGTGAAGCCCAGACCTGCCAGCAGCTTGCGCGCGCGGGCATCGGCGGTGTAACCGTCGGCGCTGTCGAGCTCACTGTGCAGACGCGCTACGGCGGTGCCATCGTGGGCTGCCTCGGCGACAGCCAGGTCAGCCTGGATCTTGCGCAGGCGTACGTCGCCGTCGAGCACATAGTCCACCGCCAGGCGATCAAGGGTGTCGACCTCCTGGCGCATGTGGGCGATGCGCCAATCGCCAGGCAGTTGGCAGTCGCCTGCATCGGGCGATAGCTCGCCGCGCAGCAAGGCGAACAGGCTGGATTTTCCGGCACCGTTGGCGCCGATCAGGCCGGCCTTGTGACCGGCGTGCAGGGTCATCTCGGCGCCTTCTAGCAAGCGCTGCGGACCACGCTGTAAAGTGAGATTCGATAGTCTGATCATGATGGTCGCGGAGTCTATCAGCTTCCCTTCTGGGCACACAGGCCACGTTGACCACTGGCGAGTCCGAACATGCAGAACGAATTGTGGAATCACGCCTTGGCGCTGTATCGCCAGCCCGGGGTCGAAGCGGCCTGCCTTGCACTGCAAGGGGCAGGCGCGGATGTCTGTCTGCTGCTTTGCGGGACTTGGCTACAGGCCCGCCGTGTCGCACCCGATGCGATGCGCGCGGCTGCGCTACAAGCCATTGCCGGCCCATGGCAGCAACAGGTCATAGCTCCCCTGCGCGTGCTGCGCCAACAATGGCGCGAAGCGGCGCAAGGCGATGCGCAGTTGGCGTCGCTGCGCGAGCAGGTGAAGGGATTGGAGCTGGAAGCGGAGCGCACGTTGCTGGCGCGTTTGCAGGCGTGTGCGGGGCAATGGCCTGCGGACCCGAAAGGCCCGCCAGGCGATTGGCTGCAATGGCTGGTGCCCGAGCAAGCCCGTGGCCACGACGCGCTGAATCAGCTGCGCGCCGTGGCCAATGGGCGTCAGGAGGCCGACGGCGCCGACTGAGCCGGGGTGCTGGCCGGTGCTGGCGACGCGGCGGCAGGCGCTGCCGAGTTGGTCGCTGGCGCAGGGCTGCTGGTCACCGGTGCGGCAGGCTTGGCTTCTGCTGGCTTGCTGGCGGCAGGCTTGGCCGCAGCTGGTTTGGCCGGGGCCTTACGCGCAGCAGGCTTGGCAGCCGTGGTCTTGGTTGCGGCTGGTTTGGCGGTAGTCGCCTTGGCTGCGGCCGGTTTGGCTGCGGCGGGCTTGGCTGCAGGCTTGGCGACGGCAGGTTTGGCGGCAGTCGGCTTGGCGGCGGCTTTGGCTGGGGCCTTGGCTGCAGGCTTGGCAGCGGCTTTCGCCGGGGCCTTGGCCGCAGTCTTGGCAGCGGCTTTCACCGGGGCCTTGGCCGCAGGCTTGGCAGCGGCTTTCACCGGCGCCTTGGCAGCGGGCTTGGCGGCTGCGGTCTTGGCAGCGGCGGTTTTGGCGGTGGGTTTTGCGGCTGGTTTTGCAGTCGCCTTGGCAGCCGGACGGGCAACGGCTTTAGTCACTGCCGGCTTGGCAGGTGCCTTAGCGGCCGACGCGCGCTGGTCGAGCGCCTTGCTGGCAGCCTCGCGCACTTTGCCAACACCCTGGGCAAGTTTCAGGCTTTCCTGAGCGTCACGTTTAAGTTGTTGAATATAAGTGCGAGTCTGCGCCTGACGCTCCTTGAGCGAGTCGAGCAACTCCTCAAGTTCAGCGGACACTTTATGTGCCTTGTTCTGAGCCTTGGCTTTACCGGCCTTGGCGGCGTCCTGCAACTTCAGGCGTGCGTTGTGCAGTTTTTCCTGGGCTTTGCCGCGCTGTTTCTCCAACTTGGCCAGCAGTTTCTCGGCATCCGCCAGCGCTTGCGAGCAGGCATCTTCCAAATGTTCGAGCAGACTACCCGAAAGTTGCTGGAGCAGGTGCAACGGCGTACTGACTGGCTTCTTCTTGGCCGACATGGTTTACCTCCTGGCTGACGAGATTGCGGCTCATACTATGCTTCTGCTGCTACCGCCGCTAGGGCATGTGGACAGTATTATGAACGCCGCGTTGCATGCCTGGGCAAAGTTGTCATCTTGCAGCTCGGTGCAAGTGTAGTTGCCCAATAAAGTGTTGCTGATATTTACACATCTTTGGCCAACAAGGCTGGCATACTTTGCGCTCATCGCAGCAGGAGTTGACCGTGCCTCGTTATCTTATTCTCGGCCTGTGCCTGACAGCGCCTTTGGCCTGGGCCAACCCTGAAGCATCCCCCTCCAACCACGACCTGGCGTACAGCCTTGGCGCCAGCCTGGGTGAACGCCTGCGTGACGAAGTGCCCGGCCTTGAGCTCGACGCTTTGGTCGAGGGCCTGCGCCAGGCCTACCAGGGCCAGCCACTGAAGCTCGACAAGCCGCGCATGCAAGCCATTCTCCAGCAACACGAAGAACAAGCCAGCGCGGCCGCCGAACAGGCCCAGATTGATAAAAGCCTGGCAGCGGAGAAACGCTTCCTGGCTAACGAGCGGGCGCGGGCAGGTGTCCACGAGCTGCCAGAAGGCATTCTTTACAGCGAGCTGGCAAGCGGTACGGGCAACTCACCCAAAGCCGGTGGCAAGGTCCAGGTACGCTACGTAGGAAAGCTGCCGGACGGCTCGGTGTTCGACCAGAACCAGCAGCCCCAATGGTTCAACCTGGACTCGGTGATCGAAGGCTGGCAAGTGGCATTGCCGCACATGAAGGCAGGGGCGAAGTGGCGCCTGGTGATCCCGTCGGCACAAGCCTATGGAGCCGAAGGTGCGGGCGACCTGATCGCGCCCTACACCCCCTTGGTCTTTGAAATCGAACTGCTGGCGGTGGCCGACTGACGCCTGCCCTCAGGCCTGCACCGCGCCCTCTTCCTTGTGCGCGTTGTGCAGTACCTCGATCAGGCAGTCCTCGAGTTCGAAGCGCTCGTGCAACAGGCTGCCGAGTTCGCCCAATTTCTTGGAGAAGCGCTCGGGGTCCTTGCACTCGCCCTTTTCGCAATGGTCGTTAAAGGCCAGTGCAATCTGGGTGATGTCGTTGATTCGCGGGTTGATCTGCTCGGCGAGCTGCAGCGCACCCTCGTCACCGAACGCCTTGGCCTCGGTGACCAGTTGCTCACTCACTTCGAAATGCCACGCCGAAACGTAGTCGACGAGCACCGCGCAAAAATCACGGTTTTTGTCTTTGTCGGCGAAGGCCGGTTTGGCGTCGCGCAAGGCGCGAAAGGCCTGGACCAGCTCCGCTCGTTCCTGGAGCCAACGGTCGATCAGCTTGTGAACCCCACCCCAGCGTTCCTGAGCGTTCTGACAACTATCGAGCATGGCGATCTCTTCCCTTCTGGGTAGATGCCGCTGCACCTCGTGCGCTAATACCGCGGCACAAAGGTGACATCAGCAGGACGGCATCGAGCAGTTGTGTTTTCGGTAAGCGTGCTGCGAGATTATTCCCGCACGTGCTGGGCTTCAAGGTACGCAGTGGACAAAGTTCATACAAGCGTTTAATACCCTGGCAGGACACCGCTGGTCGTGCGATCCCATGACATTTGTCGTGGATCAACCTTTGCCGAGTTGGCGCATGCGGTAGCCCAGCAACCAGCTCAGCGGAAGGGCCGACAAAGACAGGAACGCCAGCAGACTCCACTCGGGCAAGGTCAGGTCAACGAAGCTCCAGGTCAGCGAGGTGCAGTCGGGGCCACCCAGTACCAGCATCTTCAACGCCTGCTCCCACGACTGCTCCAGCATCCACGCGAACGGCATCTGGCAGGCATCGACCGTCAGCCCCGCCCCTTGCAACCAGACATGCCTGGATGCCAGGAGCGCCCCACTCAACGAACAACCCAGCGCCAGCACCGCATAGTTGCGCTTGCCGACCATGCCCGGCGAATGCAACACCGCACACATACACACCCATGCGTACAACCCAAGCAGCAATCGCTGACTGAAACACAGGGAGCACGGCACCAGGCCAAGGGTGTTTTCGAGACAGAACGAGGCAAGCAGGACCGCCGCCGAGGCGAAACCGCCAATCAGAAAAAAGGTGCGCAAGCGGGCCGGCAGCATGAGCGAGAAGGTCCCGGATCAAAATGAAGTAGCCCGGAACGGTAGTGGAAAGAGGCGCTTTGTTTCAAGGCGCTACAGGAGAGACAACTCCCTGATTGAAAAAGGAAAGTCTGCAACTTCGAGTAGGAGATTTCCGAAGAGAGTTAGCGTAAATGCCGCCAACCTAACAGGAGAAGTTACAGCGCCAGGTACCCACGGCTCGGCGTGGGTACCTGGTTCGGTCAGGCTCGCACGCCCTCGGGCAGTGGCAAAGCCAAGAGTCGCTCGTCCAGCAGGCCCAGCCCCTCCTGGAATAACTGATTACTGCGTTCGGTCTCACCCAGCCCGGCCAACAGCCGGGCCAGCTCAGCACAGGCTTCCGGATTGCGCTCCATACGCAGGCTGCTTTCGAGGTAGTCCCGGGCCTTGCCCCACAGTCGGTTCTGCAGGCTCAGACGGCCCAGGGTGAGCAGCAGGCTTGGGTCCTGCGGGTGGTCCTTGAGCCAGCCTTCGGCCGTTTGCAGCTGTCGGGCCGGATCGTCGCCGCGCACCAGCCCATACAGACGGGCCAGGTGGCTTTCGTATTGGCGCTTGAGCGCCGTGCGCAGCACCTGTTCGGCTTCGCCCTGGGCACCGAGCTGGCGCAGCTGCTCAGCGTAGGCCGATACCAATTGCGCCTCTTGGCGCTGGGCCGCCGTAAGCTGTTGCCAGGCCCGCTCCAAGGCTTGGCGGGCAGCTTGGGCATCTTCGCCGCGGGTCGCCGCCAGGCCGAGGTTCTGACCCCAGGCGCGTTGCTCCAGCTCGGCGAGTTCCTTGGCCGGCAGCACTTTGCCTTTGCGCAGCTCCGGCAGCAGACGGATCAACGCCGACCAGTCACCTTGCTCCAGATGCAGGCGGTACAACAGGCGCAGCACCTGGTTGTTGTGAGGGTGACGCTCCTGCATGGCCAGCAGGGTTTCATGGGCACCGCCAATGTCGCCGCGATCCATCTGCAATTGCGCATGGGTCAGGGCGATGGCCAACTCGGCCTGGGGCTGACGCTCCAGGGCGCGCTCGAGCAGACTGTCGCTGTCTTCGACACGCCCCAGCTCATTGGCGGCTCGGGCCGCGCCAAGGTAGTAAAGCAATGGCTGGCGCTCGGCCTCGGCAGCGCGGTGCAGGTGGCGCTGGGCACTCGCCCAACGGCCTTCGGCAAGGTCCAGTTGCCCCTGCTCGATAGCGATGCGTGTACGACGGCTGCGGTTGCGCCGCGACCAGGGGTTGACCACACCGCTCGAAGTCAGCACCAGACCGATCAAGTAACGCACCAGCCAGAGCACCACGACAATGGCGACCAGCGCTGCCAAGGCCGCCCACAGTCCGGACTGGTAGCGGAACCCACCGTAGGCGACCAATACATAGCCACTGTGCTTGGCGACTGCGATGCCCAGTGCCGCGGCTATCACGATCGCCAGCACCGCCAGCAGGTAGACGCGCTTCATGGCTTGCCCCCTTCGGCTTCCGCTGGCAGGTGGCGACGCTGGATGTACGCCTGCACCGCGGCCAGGCTCTCGGACAGGTCAGGAGTGACCACCGAGACCGGCTGTTCGGCCAGTTCGTTGAGGCTGGCGAGCATGGCCTTGCTCTGCGGGTTGTCGGCGTTGAAATTGGCCAGCAATACGCTGCGGGCATCGTCCAAGGCCTGTGTATAGACCTTCGCTTGGCCGTTGAGCGCCGCCCATTGTGCCTGCTCGATGGTCAGACTCAGCGCCAGACGCAGCTGGTTGAGCGATTGTCCGGACAACAGCGGCCGCACGTTCTCGTCGGCGTTGAACTCGATCTGGAAGTACTTGGAAATCTCCGCCCACCATTGGGAGAGGCGGCTGGCGCCATCGCCATCGGCCGTCAGGGCGCCCAGGGCATCGGCCTTGGTTTCGAACTCAGGCGATTGTGCACTGAGCTGCTGGACCAGCTCGCGCTGGGCTGCCAGCTTGAGGAACAGACCGGTGCGGTCCGGCTGCTCGGTGCTGTTCAGGGTGGCCAGGCTGCGCGCCAGTTGTTCTCGGGCAGCGAATGCCCCAGGGTCGCTTTGCTCGCGAAGAATCTCGTCCGCCCCTTCGACCAGGGCCTTGGCGCTGGCGATGTCCTGCAGCGCAGAAAGACGCAGTGTCGCCAGGCGCAGCAGGTGCTCGGCCTCGGCCAGGCGCCATTCCTTGCGGCTCTCGCCCAGAATGGTTTCCAGACGCTGGTTGAGGCGTTGCTGGTCGCCCTGCAACTGTGCCACCAGACGACGGCGGTCCTCCAGCTCGCTGGCCGCCGGCAGGGTGGCCAGTTGCGCGCTGATCTGCTGCTCGCGTTGTTGCAACGCCTCGGTGCGCTCGTTCAGGGCCTGCAGATGCTGGCCCTGGCCCTGCTCGCTGCCTTGCAGCTGACGGACCTGCCAGACACCCCAGCCACCGACGGCGACCCCTGCCGCGCCGAGCAGCAGGGCCAACAGTGCCAGGCCGTTGCCAGAGCGCTTGGCAGGCGTGGCGGAGGTGGATTCCGGCGTATCGGACGCCGTGGGTTGTTCGTTGTTGGACAAGACAGTTTCGCTCACGTATCCATCCTTTGCATGGGGGCGCGTCGCATTGAGCTTAGCGCCTTAGTCGGCAGGTGCAGTAGTTCGCTGCACGGCTGCCATCAAGGCCGCGGCATTGGCGCCACGGCAATCCACTATCTGTTGGGCGCCCAACGCCCTGGCTTGTTCGGCTACCCGCGGGCTCGGCACGAACAATGGCAGGCGCGCCAGGCGTGGCCAGTCGGCCCCCGCCAGCTGCAGCAGGTGCTCCAGCCCCTGCCCACTGCTGACCACCAGGCCATTCAGGCGTTCCGCCTCGATGCGGCGCAGCAGGGTGCCAGCCGGATACACCGGCAGGTTGCGTCGATACAGTTCCAGATAATCGACACTAGCACCTTGCTCTGCGAGACGCCCGGCCAGCAGTTCGCGACCTCCGACGCCCCTCACGATCAAAACGCGAGGGGTGGCGGCCCGGTTCATAGCCTCGCGCAGGTGCGGTAGCGCGAGCAAGGCCTCGCTGTCGTCACCTTGCGCCGAAAAGTCAACTTTCAAGCCCTGCGCCTGCAGCACCTGCGCCGTGGCCGCCCCCACAGTGAACCAACCTTCTCGCGGCGGCTGCAGGCCGGCCTGGCCCAACTGCTCGAGTAACAAGCGCGCGGCTGGCTTGCTGACCACGATGATCACCTGGTAACCGTGCAAGTCCGCCAGGTATTGGTGCTGCCCGGCCTGCAGCGCCACCGGTTCGATGGTCAGCAAAGGCAGGCTGCTGCTGGCGATCCCTACCTGCGCGAGGCTTTGCGCCAGCGCCTGGCACTCCTCTTCGGGGCGGGTCAGCAGCAGGCGCCAAGGGCTCACGGGTGCCCAGCCTCGCCGTAGACCTCCTTGAGGATGGCCTCGGCCCCCTGGCCAAGCAGATCTTCAGCGACCTGCACACCCAAAGCCTCGGCCTGGCCACGCGGGCCGCGGGCTTCGGCCACCAGCAACGTGCCGCCGCTGGGCTGGCCGACCAGGCCACGCAGCCACAGTTGCTCGCCTTCAAGTACCGCGTAGCAGGCGATCGGCACCTGGCAACCGCCGTTCAGGCGTTTGTTCAGCGCCCGCTCGGCCACCACGCGATCGGCGGTGTCGGTGTGATGAAGCGGCGCCAGCAAGGCGTGGATCGCCTGGTCCGCACTGCGGCATTCGATGCCCACCGCGCCCTGGCCACCGGCGGGCAGGCTCTCGTCGACGCTGATGGTGGAACTGATGCGGTCTTCGAAACCAAGGCGGATCAAGCCAGCTGCGGCGAGGATAATGGCGTCGTATTCGCCAGCATCGAGCTTGGCCAGGCGGGTATTGACGTTGCCGCGCAGGAAGCGGATCTGCAGGTCCGGGCGTCGCGCGAGCAACTGAGCCTGGCGGCGCAGGCTGGAGGTACCGACGATACTGCCGGCCGGCAGCGCATCGAGGCTGGCGAAGGTATTGGATACGAACGCATCGCGTGGATCTTCGCGCTCGCAGATGCAGTACAGGCCCAAGCCTTCAGGGAAGTCCATGGGCACGTCCTTCATCGAATGCACGGCGATATCGGCCTCGTGCTCGAGCAGGGCGGTTTCCAGTTCCTTGACGAACAGGCCCTTGCCGCCGATCTTCGACAATGGCGAGTCGAGCAGCTTGTCACCGCGGCTGACCATGGGCACCAGGGTCACGACCAGGCCAGGATGGGCCTCTTCCAGGCGGGCTTTGACATATTCGGCCTGCCACAGGGCCAGGGCACTTTTACGGGTGGCAATGCGGATTTCACGAGTGGACATGGAACGCCCCGATCCAGGAGAAATGCCGCCGATGATAACAGCTCCGCCAGCGCACCTAGCAGATTCAGGTCATCACCCGGCCTTCCCTGGCCGACATCCGCCGGTTCAGAGCGTCTGCATCATCTTGCGCACACCCGCCACGTGGCGGCGACTGACTGTCAGCGCATCGCCGTCGAGCCCTTTGAGGAACAGCTGGAAGTGCCCAAGCGGCGTGCGTTGCAGGCGTTCGATACGCTCCCGGGCGACCAGGGCGTTGCGGTGGATGCGCACGAAGCGCTCGCCGAACTCGTCCTCCAGGGCTTTGAGCGGCTCGTCCAGCAAGACCTCCCCGGCCTCGTGGCGCAAGGTCACGTACTTGTGGTCGGCAATGAAATAGATCACCTGGGGCAAGGGAATCAGCTCGATACCCTTGCGGGTCCGCGCACTGATATGACTGCGCGGGCCGCCGCCTTCATTGGCCGGGCGGGTGAGCGCGGCGAGCTGGGCGCGGTTGGGTTTGTCGGCCTTGCGCAAGGCTTCGCGCAGGGCCTGAGGCTGGATGGGTTTGGTCACATGGCTGAGGGTGCTTTCCCGGAAAGCCTGGCTTCCGTACTCGTCGTCACCGGTACAGAACACCACCGCCGGTGGCGCTTCGCGCTCGCACAGCCGGGCGGCCACCTGAAGGCCATCCAGACCAGGCATGCCGATGTCCAACAGCACCACATCAGGCTTGAGGCTGTCGATCAAGGCCAGGGCCTCCTCGCCGTTGGTGGCACTGGGCTCCAGCACGGTGTAGCCCTCCAGCTCGCCAAGCATCCGGGTCAGGCGTTCACGGGCCAGGGGTTCGTCATCAACGATCAGGACATTCATAATTACGCTGGATTCCTGAGTGAGTCTCGCATGGGTATAGCGTAGACAAGGTGTAGGGCGACCGACACGCGGTCACGCTCTAGACCGATGCGACGGCCAAAGATTCACTGGCCCGGCAGATTCGCCGCCAGTCCTCTGTCCAACTGTAGACGGTCCGTGGAACACTGCCGTTCAATCGTTGAATATCCCCACACACCGATTCACCCTGGGCTTTGCGAGATTTCTCTCGACCAGCGCCCTGCGGCGCGCGCTCCAACCCTGTTATGATCGGCGCCACTTTTTCGTTCACGCCTTCAACGAGTGAATCCATGAGCACCGACAAGACCAATCAGTCCTGGGGCGGCCGCTTCAGTGAGCCCGTCGACGCCTTCGTCGCCCGTTTCACCGCCTCGGTCGATTTCGACAAGCGCCTCTACCGCCACGACATCATGGGTTCGATCGCCCACGCCACCATGCTGGCGCAGGTCGGCGTACTCACCGACGCCGAGCGCGATGCCATCATCGACGGCCTGAAGACCATCCAGGGCGAGATCGAAGCGGGCAGCTTCGACTGGCGCGTCGACCTGGAAGACGTGCACATGAACATCGAGGCCCGCCTGACCGACCGCATCGGCATCACCGGCAAGAAGCTGCACACCGGCCGCAGCCGCAACGACCAGGTGGCTACCGACATCCGCCTGTGGCTGCGCGACGAGATCGACCTGATCCTGGCCGAGATCACCCGCCTGCAGCAGGGCCTGCTGGAGCAGGCCGAGCGCGAAGCCGAGACCATCATGCCCGGCTTCACCCACCTGCAGACCGCGCAGCCGGTGACTTTCGGTCATCACCTGCTGGCCTGGTTCGAGATGCTCAGCCGCGACTACGAGCGCCTGGTCGACTGCCGCAAGCGCACCAACCGTATGCCGCTGGGCAGCGCCGCGCTGGCCGGCACCACCTACCCGATCGACCGTGAGCTGACCTGCAAGCTGCTGGGCTTCGAGGCCGTCACCGGCAATTCGCTGGATGGCGTCTCGGACCGCGACTTCGCCATCGAATTCTGCGCCGCGGCGAGCCTGGCGATGATGCACCTGTCGCGCTTCTCCGAAGAGCTGGTGCTGTGGACCAGCGCACAGTTCCAGTTCATCGACCTGCCCGACCGCTTCTGCACCGGCAGCTCGATCATGCCGCAAAAGAAGAACCCGGACGTCCCGGAGCTGGTGCGTGGCAAGAGCGGCCGCGTGTTCGGCGCCCTGACCGGCCTGCTGACCCTGATGAAAGGCCAGCCGCTGGCCTACAACAAGGACAACCAGGAAGACAAGGAGCCCCTGTTCGACGCCGCCGATACCCTGCGCGACTCCCTGCGCGCCTTCGCCGACATGATTCCGGCGATCAAGCCCAAGCACGCAATCATGCGTGAAGCGGCCCTGCGCGGCTTCTCCACTGCCACGGACCTCGCCGATTACCTGGTCCGTCGTGGCCTGCCGTTCCGTGACTGCCACGAGATCGTCGGTCACGCGGTGAAGTATGGCGTCGACACCGGCAAGGATCTGGCCGAGATGAGCCTGGACGAACTGCGCCAATTCAGCGATCAAATCGAGCAGGATGTCTTCGCCGTGCTGACCCTGGAAGGCTCGGTCAATGCGCGCAACCACATTGGCGGCACCGCACCGGCCCAAGTGCGTGCAGCCGTGGCCCGCGGCAAGGCGCTGCTGGCTTCGCGTTAAGCCGCTTCGCGAGGGTTTGCCCTCAGTCGCGGCAGTTCGGCGCCTCGATGAACTCACGCCCCCAGCGTTTTAGTGATTTCAGTGGGAGCGGGTTCATCGAGGTGCCGAACCGCCGCGAACACCGGCAAAGCCGGTGCCTTGCAGCACGATGGGTGATGAACCCGCTCCTCTTGGTCGCATACGGCCGCTACTTCTCTCAGCGCTTGCTGCGAACCATCTCCAGGAAAGCCGGCATCGCCGCCTCCTTGTCCGCCACGATCTTCGCCATGTGCGGGTTCGCCCCCAGCACCTCCAGCAATGCCTTGGCCTCGGGGAACTCGGCCAGGAAATCGACGTTCAGCACCTTCTTGCCCACTGCGCAGGCCAGGTCCACCGAGAAGCAGAACATCAGATCGGCCAGCGTCAACGTTTCGCCTGCCACGTAAGGGGCAAACTTGCCGTTGCGCTTGAGCGTGGCAAAACCGGCCAGCAGCTCGGTGCGGGCGCGCTCCTTGATCAGCGGCTCGACGGCCATACCGAAGAAAGCCTCGGAATAACAGGTCCGCGCCGGAAGCTCGATATACAGTTCGATTTCCTTGACCAGCTCCCGCACCTTGGCCTGTGCGAAGGCATCTGCCGGCAACAGCGGCTTACCGCCCTGGGTCTGCTCGATGTAATCGAGGATCACTGTGGTTTCGCTGAGAAAACCGTGCTCGGTCTCGAGCACCGGTACCTTGCCGCGGGGACTGATCGCCAGGGCTTGCGGGGTCTGATTGGGAACGAACAGCACCTCTTCGAATGGCAGCCCTTTCTCCAGCAAGGCCAGTTTGACCATGTTGTAGTAGTTGCTGACCGCGAATCCGTGAAGCTTGAGCATTGTTACAGCCTCCAGGCCGTGTGGGGATGGCCCGGCTTTTATAGACTCATCCCCAGGCTCTGACCAGCATCATCGACCCTATCGATGGCCAGGCATGGCCCGCGCAAGCATGGCAAACTGTGCATCCCACTCTAGGAGCACTGCCATGAGCGAGCCCAGCGACATCGACAACAACGAAGAGGAAGCCTTCGTAGAGGCAACCCTGACCCAGGCCATCGAGAACCAGATCGAAAGCGGCGAGCCGCCGGCAGCCAAGGCCACATTCAACAAACTGACCCTGGTCGGCTACGAACGCGAGGACATCCTCAACCTCATGGCCCATGTCCTGGCCATCGAGATCGACGCCATGCTCGACGAGGACCGCCCCTTCAATGGCGAGTGGTACGAGAACGCCTTGCGCGCCTTGCCCGAGCTGCCACCTGAAGCAGATCAAGGCGACGACGACGAAGCCTGACTACACTCCAGGATCAGGCACCGATCACGGTGCCTCCGTCCTTGTCTGGAAGTCAGGAGTCCCCATGTCCTTTACCCCCGAACTGATCGCTGAACTGGAAGTCCTCGCCCTGTTCAACCTGGATTCCCACCAGGAAGGCATCAAGGTCCACAGCAACGCTGCCCCTGCCCTGGTGGCCGCAGCCCGCCGCCTGTACGACAAGCAACTCACCGACCAGCCCGATGGTGGCTACCTGACCAGCCTGGGGCTGGATGCCGCCCAGAGCGTTCAGCAAGTGCTGACCATCCTCAAGGCCGCGCAGCCAGCCTGAGTCTTTCGCCGCCGTTACGTACAGCCCAATCCGCCCGACATGTCTGTCGGGACGGGTTTGGTTGTGAATGCGGCCTGCAATGACGGGGAAATGACGCCAAAAAACCCGTTTTTTTGCTTATCCGACCCCATCACTCAGGCTAAACTCGCCGGTGCTTCCCCTGGCCGTGTCCTTGAGTGTGCAATGAACAGCCCCCACGAAATCCGCCCCGACCTCGAGCAAGGCATCGACCGCAAGGAACTGGCGAAACTGCGTGCGCGCTTTCTGCACCTGAACCAAGGCCGCCTGGAGCGTGCGCGGGAAGGGCTCTCCACCCGCCAGCAACAGGTGCTGACCGCACTGCCCCTGCTGTTTCACGTCAACCACCCCGTGCTCCCAGGTTATGTCTCGGGCACGACGCCAGCGGGTGTCTCGGGCTTCGAGCCTGGCCCCGATCTGCTGGCCGAAGCCCAGCGCCTGGCCCGCTCCTTCACCTACAAACCCCGCCACGGCACGGCGCCGCAGCCGATCCACGGGCTTTTTCTGATGGGCAGCCTGGGCACGCTGGCCCAGGCCGAGCAGAGCGACATGGACCTGTGGGTATGTCACGCCCCAGGGTTACAGGAAGACGAACTGGCCGAACTGCGGCGTAAATGCCAGCTTCTGGAAACCTGGGCCGCCAGCCAGGGCGCCGAGGCGCATTTCTTCCTCATCGAGCCCCAGGGGTTCGTCCAGGGCGAGCGCAATGGAGAGCTCAGCTCCGACGACTGCGGGACTACCCAGCATTACCTGCTGCTCGATGAGTTCTACCGCACCGCGATCTGGCTGGCCGGGCGCACACCACTGTGGTGGCTGGTGCCCGTGTACGAGGAACACAACTACCGGGCCTACACCCAGACCCTGCTGTCCAAACGGTTCATCCGCGCCGAGGACGACCTGGACCTCGGTCACCTGGCGCATATCCCGCCCGGAGAATTCGTCGGCGCCGGCTTGTGGCAGTTGTTCAAGGGGATCGACTCGCCCTACAAGTCATTGCTCAAACTGTTGCTCACCGAGGTCTATGCCAGCGAACATCCCGATGTGCGCTGCCTGAGCCTGGAATACAAGCAGGCGGTGTTCGCCAACCAGCTGGACCTCGACGCGCTGGACCCCTACGTGATGGTCTACCGGCGCATCGAGCAGTACCTGCAACAACGGGGTGAGTCCACCCGCCTGGAGCTGGTACGTCGTAGCCTGTACCTGAAAGTGAACAAGAAACTCAGCGAGCTCGGCCGCTCCCGCGCCAGCGGCTGGCAACGCCAGTTGCTCGCGCGTCTGACCAATGAGTGGGGCTGGGACGAACGCCAACTGGCCATGCTCGATACCCGTAGCCAATGGAAGGTACGCCAGGTAGCCGCGGAACGCCGTGAGCTGGTAGCCGAGCTCAACCACAGCTATCGCTTCCTCACCCAGTTCGCCCGCGACCAGAGCGCCAGCAGTCGTGCCGACCAACGCGACCTCAATGTGCTGGGTCGACGGCTGTATGCGGCCTTCGAGCGCCGGGCCGGCAAGATCGAGGTGATCAACCCGGGTATCGCGCCGGACCTGGCCGAAGACACCCTGACCCTGGTCCAGTCGCCCAACCGCAAGGAGCCGGGCACCACCCATTGGGGCCTGTACAACGGCAACCTGGGCGTACACGAATGGGAGCACTTCAGCCCACTCAAGCGTTGCCGCGAGCTGCTCGAACTGCTCACCTGGGCCCATCGCAATGGCGTGATCGACAACACCACGCGCCTGGCCTTGCACCCCGGCGACAGCGACCTGACCGACTTTGAGCTGTTCAATCTGCTGGGCAGCTTGCAACAGAGCATCCCGCTGCCACTGGGGACGGTCAGCGAAGTCCGCCTGCTGCAACCGAGCGTGGCCGATGAGATCCTGCTGCTGGTCAACGTCGGCGTCGATCCGCTGCGTCATCATCGCGATCTGAACATCCTGATGACCACCGAACGCACCGACTCGCTGAGCTACGCCGGGGTGCGCGAAAACCTCGTCCTGACGCTCGATCAGGTCACCCTCAACAGTTGGAACGAGGTGCTGGTCCAGCGCTACGACGGCGAACACGCGCTGGTGCGCTGCCTGCGCGACTTCCTCAACAGCCTCGGCCAGCGCAATCAACGCCCCCGGCTACGGGTGCGCTGCTTCTGTCGCAATCGCGCCCAGGCCATCGCCCTGCGGGTCGAGGAAATCTTCGACACCGCTCAATTGCTGCTCGAGCAGAGGCTCAACCATCGCTACCTGCTGCAGGTGGCGCAGCACACCCATGTACTGGAACTGCAACCTGGACAAGTCACCCTGACCACCCTGCCCGATCATGACGCGGTACTGGGTTGTCTGGGCGAGGAGCGCGGCCAGTACAGCCCTCTGCACCTGGATGCCAACGCCTTGCAGGACCATGACCTGCCGCTGGTGCTGGAACAGGGCCGCCGCGATTGCCTGCAGGTGTTCTATCGCCTGCCGGAGGGGTGGGCCGACCTGTACGTGCTGGATGAATACAACGCCCTGTGGCATCAACGCCTACCGTTGCAGGACGAGGCACACCTGTTGCTGCCGCTGCAACGCTTCCTGCGCTCGGTCGTGGTGCGACACGATGCGCAGCTGCCGCTGGACAGCCTGCAGCAGGCGTCGCTGGAAATCCTTTACTACCAGTTGCTGCCATCAGGCCCTGGCAAGGCGCGCAGCCTCGAGCCACGGCCGTCACCGCGCGAAGGCATCGGCCAGCCCTACTACGAGGTTCAGGCGATCCTGCAGGCCGGGGCGGCGGACGAGATGCACATCACGCTCTACTGCAACCAACAGGAGTTCTCCGAGCTGGAGCATGGCGACCAGCTGTACGCCGTGGTCGCTCGGCAGATCCTGGGGCAACGCCGTGGCGCGGGCAGCTATCGGTGCTACATCACCGACCTGGACTTGTCCGAACTGCTAGGTGACGACCAAGGCTCCACCGCGCTTTATCTGCGCTACAAAACCGAGTTGGAGCGGGCGCTCAACGATGGCCTGGAGCAGTTGCAGGCGACCTTGGAGCCTTGATGCCTCCAGGGCGCGGACCGGGCCGAGAGCCTGGCGGTGGCACTTGCGTAGTATCGCGGGTGGACCCCGCTCCCACAGGGCCGGCGTAGATCCTTGCGAGAGCGGGTCTACCCGCGAAAGTACCCGATCGGACAATGCAAGACGGTGAGCCCATCTGTGTGTCTCAGAGGTCGTAGTCCCCCGCAGCTTCCGGCTGGTACTCAACGGCCAGCAGCTTGAGCTTGAGCGTCTTGCCGCCCGGGGCTGGCCAGTCGATCTGGTCCCCGACCGACAGCCCCAGCAACGCACAACCGATCGGCGCCAGGATCGAGACGTTGCCTTCGGGGCCGGCATCCTTCGGGTAGACCAGGGTCAGGTGATAGTCCTTGCCACTGGCTTCCTCGCGGCAGTGCACACGCGAGTTCATGGTCACCACACCGGCCGGGACGTCCTCGTGACCGACCACCTGATCGGCGCGGTCCAGCTCGTCCTGAAGGGCGAGCACACCCGGCGTACTTTCGTCGAGGCTGTCGATCAGGCGCTCGAGACGCTGTACGTCCAATCGGGTGAGGATGAGGGAAGGCTTGGTGCTCATGATCCAGTCAGACTCCTTTTTAACAGGCAGATAAAGCAAAACCCCGCCCAAGGGCGGGGTTTGTGAATGCTTTTGACGTCATCGACGCAAGCCCGACACTACCACAGCCGGACAAATACTCAAGCCCGGACCGTCAATGGCCGATGTGCTGCCCTCGCAGGGCCTGGGCTTCACGGCAGATCTGCCGGCGCCGTTCGTCGTCGGCCGAACGCCATTCGCGGATGTGCTCGACATGACGGAAACACCCGGTACAGACCCGGCGCTCGTCGAGCCGACACACGCTGATGCAAGGCGACGGCACCGCCGGGCTGACGTTACTGTAAAGCGGCTTGGGTGGCCGAGGCTGGTCGCTCATTCAGATCTCGTCGAAGTCCAGCTTCTCGCCGGCTCGCTCCCAGACGATACGCTCGAGCATC
The DNA here is from genome assembly GCF_008124495.1 of Pseudomonas sp. CK-NBRI-02. Classification (NCBI taxonomy): domain Bacteria; kingdom Pseudomonadati; phylum Pseudomonadota; class Gammaproteobacteria; order Pseudomonadales; family Pseudomonadaceae; genus Pseudomonas; species Pseudomonas sp. CK-NBRI-02. The sequence goes on from NZ_VSJH01000008.1 coordinate 302,853, forward strand.
TCGCCCAGCAGCTCTTCGCTCTTCTCGCAGACCCACTTGCCGCTCTCTTCGTCGTAGTCGAAGTGGAATCCCCCGGAACGGTCGGCCAGCCAAAGCTGGCGCAGCGGCTCCTGGCGGCTGAAGATCAGCTGGCTGCCGCTGTCGAACTTGATGGTGAGCACCCCGGCGGAGTTCTCCATGTCCACGTCCAGGCCGCTCTCATCGAACAGGTCTTCCAGGGCCTGTTGGGTCGCGTCGACCAGATCGTGGAAACGCGCTTCGCTCAAACTCATTGCAGGTACCTCGAAATTGGCTGCTTACGGCAAGCCGGGCAAGATACGGGCGACTTGCCGGGAATGCAAAGCATCAAGCTATAAGCTTCGCGCTATAAGCTTCAAGCTTCGAGCGGGAAGCTGCAAGCGGCGGAAAAAAAGCTGAGCCTGCGTCGAACCGTACGTCCTTGTCAGTGAAGCTTGATCGGGCCGCCAGGCGGACCGGTCCTTGCATAGGCAATCCGGCAGGCGCTCGGTATACTCGGGCGCAATACTGCATATTTCAAAGGATTCGCCAATGAAGCGCCTGATTTCCTCCCTCGCGGCGCTGGTCGCGGTTGCCTGCCTCGTTTCGGCCTGCGGTCAGAAAGGCCCTCTGTACCTGCCGGAAGACGGCAAGGACGGCAAGGACGCCCGTAAATCGCACCAGCATCAAGCGGTCCAGCCGGCCCAACCGGCCGAGACGCTCGAGCCTGCCGAACCCGCCCAGCCAGAGTCGCAGCCCGCGCAGTACTAAGGAAATCCAATGGACGCTTTCAACTACCGCGACGGCGAGCTGTTCGCGGAAGGCGTGGCCCTGTCGGCCATCGCCGAACGTTTCGGCACCCCGACCTACGTGTACTCGCGCGCCCACATCGAGGCCCAGTACCGCAGCTACACCGATGCCCTGCAAGGCACCGAGCACTTGGTCTGCTTCGCGGTCAAGGCCAACTCCAACCTGGGCGTGCTGAACGTCCTGGCGCGCCTGGGTGCAGGCTTCGACATCGTTTCCGGCGGTGAATTGGAGCGTGTGCTAGCCGCTGGCGGACGCGCCGATCGGGTGGTGTTCTCCGGTGTCGGCAAAACCCGTGACGACATGCGTCGCGCGCTGGAAGTCGGCGTGCACTGCTTCAACGTCGAATCCACCGAAGAGCTCGAGCGCCTGCAAGTGGTGGCGGCCGAGATGGGCAAGGTCGCCCCGGTCTCGCTACGCGTGAACCCGGATGTCGATGCCGGCACCCACCCGTACATCTCCACAGGTCTCAAGGAAAACAAGTTCGGCATCGCCATCGCCGACGCCGAAGCCATTTACGTGCGCGCCGCGCAACTGCCCAACCTGGAAGTGGTGGGCGTGGACTGCCACATCGGCTCGCAGCTGACCACCGTCGAGCCCTTCCTCGATGCCCTGGACCGCCTGCTGGTGTTGGTCGACCGCCTGGCCGAGTGCGGTATCCACCTGCGTCACCTGGACCTGGGCGGTGGTGTCGGCGTTCGCTACCGCGACGAAGAGCCACCGCTGGTATCGAACTACATCCAGGCCATCCGCGAGCGCGTCGGCGAACGTGACCTGGCCCTGGTGTTCGAGCCGGGCCGTTACATCGTCGCCAATGCCGGTGTCCTGCTGACCCGCGTCGAGTACCTCAAGCACACCGAACACAAGGACTTCGCCATCATCGATGGAGCGATGAACGACCTGATCCGCCCGGCCCTGTACCAGGCCTGGATGGGCGTCAGCGCGGTCAAGCCGCGTGCCGGCGAAGGCCGCACCTATGACCTGGTCGGTCCGATCTGCGAAACCGGCGACTTCCTGGCCAAGGACCGCGTACTGAACCTGGCCGAAGGCGATCTGCTGGCCGTTCAGTCCGCCGGCGCCTATGGTTTTGTCATGAGCTCGAACTACAACACCCGTGGCCGCTGCGCCGAAGTGCTGGTCGATGGCAACGAGGCTTTCGAAGTCCGTCGCCGGGAAACCATTGCCGAACTGTTCGCCGGCGAAAGCCTGCTGCCGGAGTGAAACCATGCTGCTGCGTTTCACCAAGATGCACGGGCTGGGCAACGACTTCATGGTCCTGGACCTGGTCAGCCAGCACGCGCACATCCAGCCCAAGCATGCCAAGCAGTGGGGTGACCGCAACACCGGCGTCGGCTTCGACCAGCTGCTGATCGTCGAGGCGCCGAACAACCCGGACGTGGACTTCCGCTATCGGATCTTCAATGCCGACGGTTCCGAGGTCGAGCAGTGCGGCAACGGTGCGCGCTGTTTCGCCCGCTTCGTGCTGGACAAGCGCTTGACCGCCAAGAAGCGCATCCGCGTGGAAACCAAAGGCGGCATCATCGAGCTGGACGTGCGCAACGACGGCCAGGTGTGTGTCGACATGGGCCCGCCGCGCTTCGCCCCGGCCGAGATACCCTTCATCGCCGATGAACAGGCCCTGAGCTATCCACTGGAAGTCGACGGCCAGGTCCATTCGATCGCCGCCGTGTCCATGGGCAACCCACACTCAGTGCTGCGTGTCGACGACGTGAGAACGGCCCCGGTGCATGAGCTGGGCCCGAAAATCGAACACCATCCGCGCTTCCCGCAGCGGGTCAATGCCGGCTTCATCCAGGTCGTCGACCGCCACCACGCCAACCTGCGGGTCTGGGAGCGTGGCGCCGGCGAAACCCAGGCGTGCGGTACCGGGGCCTGTGCGGCCGCGGTAGCCGCCATCAGCCAAGGCTGGATGGATTCGCCGGTGAGCATCGACCTGCCGGGCGGCCGCCTGAACATCGAGTGGGCCGGCCCCGGCAAGTCCGTACTGATGACTGGCCCAGCCGTACGCGTGTATGAAGGACAGGTTCGTCTCTAATCGAGTAACCGCCATGACCGATCAGCCCCAGGTTGTACCCGAGCAGGCCCCCAGCCTCGATGCCGAGGCCGTGGTCGCCTACCTGCGCGCCCACCCGACCTTCTTCGCCGAACACGACGAGCTGCTGGTAGAGCAGCGCATCCCCCACCAGCGTGGCGACAGCGTGTCGCTGGTGGAGCGTCAGCTGAAGTTGCTGCGCGATCGCAACATCGAGATGCGTCATCGCCTCTCGCAATTGATGGATGTGGCCCGGGACAACGACCGGCTGTTCGACAAGACCCGTCGCCTGATCCTCGACCTGCTCGACGCGGGCAGCCTCGAGGAAGTGGTCATGGCCGTGGAGGACAGCCTGCGCCAGGAATTCCAGGTGCCTTTCGTCAGCCTGATCCTGTTCGGCGAAAGTGCAGCCCCTGTCGGCCGCTGGGCCAGCAACGGCGAAGCCCAACAGGCCATCGGCGCGCTGCTGGGCAGCGGCAAGACTGTCAGCGGCAACCTGCGCGAGCATGAGCTGGCGTTCCTGTTCGGCGAGGAGCAGCGCAAGGAAGTCGGCTCCAGCGCGGTCGCCGCGCTCGACTACCAAGGGCTGCACGGCGTACTGGCGATCGGCAGCCGCGACCCGCAGCACTACAAGAGCAGCGTCGGCACCCTGTTCCTGAGTTATATCGCCGAAGTGCTCGGCCGCGTCGTCCCGCGCTTCACCCAGACCCTGCGACCGGTGCGCTGATGGAACGCCAGTTGGAGGCTTATTGCGATCATCTGCGCAATGAGCGCCAGATGTCCGAACATACCCAACTGGCTTACCGTCGCGACCTGCAGAAGGTCATCGAATTCTGCGCCGCCCAAGGCATCACCGACTGGAATGCCCTGCAGGTCCAGCAGTTGCGCCAGATGGTGGCGCGCCTGCACCAGCATGGCCAGTCCGCTCGAAGCCTGGCACGCCTGCTTTCGGCAGTGCGCGGGCTGTACCGATACCTGAACCGCGAAGATCTGTGTCAGCACAACCCGGCCAATGGCCTGGCCGCGCCCAAGGGCGAGCGCCGACTGCCCAAAGTCCTGGACACCGATCGAGCCCTGCAGTTGCTCGACGGCGGCGTGGACGATGACTTCATTGCCCGTCGCGACCAGGCGATTCTCGAGCTTTTCTACTCCTCCGGGCTACGCCTGTCTGAGCTGACCAACCTTGACCTGGACCAGCTGGATCTGACCGCCGGGCTGGTTCAGGTACAAGGCAAGGGCAACAAGGCCCGTGTGTTGCCGGTCGGACGCAAGGCCCGCGAGGCCCTGCAGCAGTGGCTGAAGCTGCGCGGCATCAGCGCACCTCGGGACAACGCAGTGTTCCTGACCCGCCAAGGCACCCGCCTCGGCCAACGGGCGATCCAGATGCGGGTCAAGGCCGCGGGCGAGCGCGAGCTGGGCCAGCACCTGCATCCCCACATGCTTCGCCACTCTTTCGCCAGCCACCTGCTGGAGTCTTCCCAGGACCTGCGCGCAGTGCAGGAAATGCTTGGCCACGCCGACATCGGCACCACGCAGATCTACACCCACCTGGACTTCCAGCACCTGGCCGCGGTGTACGACAGCGCCCATCCTCGGGCCAAACGCAGCAAAGGCACAGACTCATGAGCATCAAGCTGATTACCTTCGACCTGGATGACACCCTGTGGGACACCGCACCGGTAATCGCCAGCGCCGAAATCGTCCTGCGCGACTGGCTCGCGGCCAATGCCCCGATCCTGGGCGGCGTGCCGGTCGAGCACCTGTTCGCCATCCGCGAGCGCCTGGTGCAGGCCGAACCCGGTCTCAAGCACCGCATCAGCGCCCTGCGCCGCCGTGTGCTGTTCCATGCGCTGGAAGAGGTCGGCTATAGCGAGAAACAAGCCTTGGAGCTGGCCAACGAAGGCTTCGAGGTGTTCCTGCACGCACGCCATCAGGTGGAGGTGTTCCCCGAAGTGCAACCTGTGCTGGAAATCCTGCGCCACCAGTACATGCTCGGCGTGGTCACCAACGGCAACGCCGACGTGCGTCGTCTGGGGCTGGCGGACTACTTCAGGTTTGCCTTGTGCGCCGAGGACCTGGGCATCGGCAAGCCGGACCCGGCACCGTTCATGGAAGCCCTGCGTCGGGGCGAGGTCCAGGCCGGTGCTGCAGTGCACATTGGCGACCATCCCGCTGACGATGTCGCGGGCGCCCAGCGCGCTGGGCTGCGGGCGGTGTGGTTCAATCCCCAAGGCAAGGCGTGGGTGGGCGAACGGGCACCGGATGCAGAAATCCAGCGGCTGTCGCAGTTGCCGGACGTTCTGTCGCGCTGGCGCTGAAAGGGGCGGTTTACCGCACAACCCGACAAAACCCGCGCCCACAAAAAAGCCCGCAGCGACGGCGGGCTTTTTTGCGTTCAGCCACTCAGATAGGGCGGCTGCCGTACTTGTTGTCCGGCTTTTTGGGTGGATCGGCGACCACGTTGGCTTCGACCTCCTGAACCTTGCCACCACGCGCAAGGAACTCTTCCATGGCCTTGGCCAGCGCATCGCGCTCCTTCTGCTTGGCTTCCATGCTTGGCATCTCGTCCACCGAGACCGCCGCCTTGGATTTACCCTTGGCTACCGGTGCGGGGCTGTCGTCTTCGCCAGCGTCTTCCGCGCCGTCGTCGGCCGCAGCTTCAAGGCCCTCATCGGCCTCGTCTTCATCGCCTACTTCGAGGTCGTCATTTTCCAGATCGTCGTCGCTCATGTTCTACCTCATGACTTGCGAAAAGCAGGTTAGTTATAGACCAGTGGAGCCGTAGACCGGCAGCCACCAGTGAAAATTCAACTGGCCGTGGGTTGGCCACTGCCCGGACGTCTCTCTCCTGATGTGGAGACTGTCGCCCAACAGGCTCTGCTCCTGGCAGAACCTGAAAAATCATCGAGCCATCGGCCGGAAAAAAGCGCCGGCAGCACCTGCTGGCCATGCGCTACTGGCAAGCCTAGCAAAGGGTGGAGAAGTGTGTGGACAGCTCATCGAACACCCTTCGGCGCGCATTCTAGCGCGCTCGTTGAAAAAGCAAAGCTCCCTGAACGCCCAGCGCGTTGTAAGTTTTAGGCCTGTGTCACGAACGTGCCGGGTAAACCGTTTGCTCTTCGCTAAACAGCGAAATCCAGGCAAAAAAATGCCCGGCGAACCGGGCAAGTTTTCCAGCGCGTCGCGGTTACAGGTTGTAGCCGCGCTCGTTGTGTTGAGCCAGATCGAGGCCGACCGACTCTTCTTCTTCGTTGACCCGCAGCCCCATCAACACGTCCAGCACCTTGAGGATCACGTAGGTGACGATGGCGGTGTAGACCACGGTGAAAAGCACGCCCTTGGTCTGCACCCAGACCTGCGCGGCGATGTCGGTGACCGCGCCGAAGCCGCCCAGGGCAGGCGCCGCGAACACACCGGTGAGAATGGCGCCGACGATACCGCCGATGCCGTGCACACCGAAGGCGTCCAGGGAGTCGTCATAGCCCAGCTTGCGCTTGAGGCTGGTGGCGCAGAAGTAGCAGATCACGCCTGAAGCCAGGCCGATGATCAGCGCGCCCATCGGCCCCACGGTGCCTGCCGCCGGGGTGATGGCCACAAGGCCTGCGACCACACCGGAGGCGATGCCCAAGGCGCTGGGTTTGCCGTGGCCTATCCACTCGGCAAACATCCAGCCCAGCGCTGCGGCGGCGGTGGCGATCTGGGTGACCAGCATCGCCATGCCGGCGGTGCCGTTGGCCGCGGCGGCGGAACCTGCGTTGAAACCGAACCAGCCGATCCACAGCATGGCCGCGCCCATCAGCGTATAGCCCAGGTTGTGCGGGGCCATCGGGGTGGTCGGGTAGCCTTTGCGCTTGCCCAACACCAGGCAGCAGACCAGGCCGGCGATACCGGCATTGATGTGCACCACGGTGCCACCGGCGAAGTCGAGTACGCCCCAATCCCACATCAGCGCGCCATCACCGCTCCAGACCATGTGCGCGATCGGCGCATAGACCAGGGTGAACCAGACGCCCATGAACACCAGCATGGCCGAGAACTTCATGCGTTCGGCGAAGGCGCCGACGATCAGCGCCGGGGTGATGATGGCGAAAGTCATCTGGAACGTGATGAAGACTGCCTCGGGGAACAGCGCGGTGGCCGAGGTCAGGTTCTGAGGCGTGACGCCGCTCAGAAACGCCTTCGAGAAGCCGCCGACGAAGGAATAGAGATTGACCACGCCCTTTTCCATACCGGTGGTATCGAATGCCAGGCTGTAGCCGTAGACCACCCACAGAATGCTCATCAGGCCGGTAATGGCGAAGCATTGCATCATCACCGACAGCACGTTCTTGGAGCGGACCATGCCGCCATAGAACAAGGCCAGACCCGGAATGGTCATGAACAGCACCAGCGCCGTGGCAGTGAGCATCCAGGCGGTATCGCCGGAATTCAACGCCGGGGCAGCTTCCTCTGCCAAGGCCAGGCCGGGCATTACGAGGGACAATAGGGCTCCTAGCCCTGCGATCTTACGCAGAGTCATGTTGTTTTCTCCTGGGGCGTTGGGTTTGTGAGGCGGTGTTACTTAGATCGCGTCGGTATCGGTTTCGCCGGTACGGATGCGGATGGCCTGCTCCAGATTGACCACGAAGATCTTGCCGTCACCGATCTTGCCGGTGTTGGCGGCCTTGGTGATGGCTTCGATGACACGGTCAAGGTCCTTGTCGTCGATCGCGACGTCGATCTTCACCTTGGGCAGGAAATCGACCACGTACTCGGCACCGCGGTACAACTCGGTATGGCCTTTCTGCCGACCGAAGCCTTTTACTTCGGTCACGGTGATGCCCTGCACGCCGATTTCCGACAGCGACTCGCGCACGTCGTCCAGCTTGAACGGCTTGATGATGGCAGTGACTAGCTTCATGAAACTTCTCCCGATTTGGTGGACTTGCCCCAGGAAAACAAACCCGTCTCAAGTCTAAGCGCAGCGGTTGGCTTTGTAACCCGTCGTCGGAGCCCTCTCGCCAAAGTCGAGGGGCCGTTGGTTCCAGCCTCGCACTGCCTGGTCACAAGAACTGCATCAGTGCATGGCTCGAAATGGTCTTTGCAGAAACCTTGCCACTTCGGATAACCCGAGCAAAAACAGTCGATTACGCTCAGAGGCAGGCTTTGGCCAATCGCCAGCAGAGAAAACACGCACAACTTCGGTGCGTCGAACCGCTGCAGACTGCGCAAAAAATGTGCAGGGCAAACGCCATCCAGGTGCGTGCTACACTGCGCACCTCTCAACGATTCAAGCGGACAGCCCAACATGCTCGCGCCCAAAGCCTTTCTCGACGCCCTGAGCGACCAGGCCTCTCGCCTGTTCAGCGGCGACACCGCACAGCCACGCGCCGAACTGGAGAGCCAGTTCAAGGTCCTCATGCAGGGCGCCTTCAGTAAGCTGGACCTGGTCAGCCGGGATGAATTCGACAGCCAGATGGTAGTCCTGGCGCGCACTCGCGCACGCCTTGAAGCCCTGGAAAAGCAGGTGGCCGAGCTGGAAGCGCGGATCGCTCCGTCCGCTGAGCAATAACAGCCGCCCGCTTTCGCCGATGCCTGTTCTGCGGTGTTCTCATGAACACCGCGGTCCCTACAGGCCGTCGGTCACTCCCTGCAAAACCCCGACGCACTCTTTCGCAATCGCCCTTCCCCAGGCGCTCTATGCTTGCCCAACCGCAGGAAGCGGTTTTCCCCAAGCGACCACGGAGTGTCCATGTCCCTCGCCCTCGTCCACAGCCGCGCCCAGGTCGGCGTGCTGGCGCCTGCTGTCAGTGTCGAAACCCATCTGGCCAACGGCCTGCCCACCCTGACCCTGGTCGGTCTGCCCGAAGCCACGGTCAAGGAGAGCAAGGACCGCGTGCGCAGCGCCATCGTCAACTCCGGCCTGGACTACCCCGCCCGACGTATCACCCAGAACCTCGCCCCGGCCGATCTGCCCAAGGACGGCGGGCGTTACGATCTGGCCATCGCCTTGGGCATCCTGGCCGCCAATGGCCAGGTTCCGGTGGCGCCCCTGAGCGAAATCGAGTGCATCGGCGAGCTGGCGCTGTCGGGTGGATTGCGCCCAGTGCAAGGCGTGCTGCCTGCGGCACTGGCTGCGCGAGAGGCTGGGCGAGCCCTGGTGGTACCCAGGGAGAACGCCGAGGAAGCGAGCCTGGCGAATGGCTTGGTGGTCTACGCGGTGGGCCATCTGCTCGAGCTGGTGGCCCACCTCAACGGCCAGTCGCCCCTATCACCCTTTGCAGCCAACGGCCTGCTGCTGCGGGAGCGGCCCTACCCGGACCTCAGCGAGGTCCAGGGCCAGACTGCCGCCAAGCGTGCGCTGCTGGTGGCTGCGGCCGGTGCACACAATCTGCTTTTCACCGGACCGCCCGGCACGGGCAAGACCCTACTCGCCAGCCGCCTGCCCGGGTTGCTCCCGCCGCTGGATGAGCACGAGGCTCTGGAAGTGGCGGCAATCCAATCGGTCAGCGGTCATAAGCCGCTGGACTGCTGGCCCCAGCGCCCCTTCCGTCATCCTCATCACTCGGCGTCAGGCCCGGCCCTGGTGGGCGGTGGCAGTCGACCTCAACCGGGCGAGATCACCCTGGCGCATCATGGCGTGTTGTTTCTGGACGAACTGCCGGAGTTCGAGCGACGCGTGCTCGAAGTGCTCCGCGAGCCGCTGGAGTCAGGGGAAATCGTGGTGGCCCGTGCCAAGGATCGCATACGCTTTCCTGCACGCTTTCAGCTGGTAGCGGCCATGAACCCCTGCCCTTGCGGTTACCTGGGTGATCCCACCGGGCGTTGCCGGTGCAGCACCGAGCAAATCCAGCGTTATCGCAACAAGCTGTCCGGCCCGCTGCTCGACCGGATCGATCTGCACCAGACCGTGGCCAGGGAAAGCACCGTACTGACCCACCAGCCCTGCGGCGAGTCCAGCGCCAGCGTCGCCCGCCTGGTGGCCGAGGCACGTGAGTTACAGCAGCGGCGCCAGGGCTGCGCCAATGCCTTTCTCGACCTCAACGGCCTGCGTCGCCACTGTGCGCTGGAAGCGGTCGACCAGACCTGGTTGGAAAATGCCTGCGAGCGCCTGACTTTGTCCCTGCGGGCGGCCCATCGCCTGCTCAAGGTAGCCCGTACCTTGGCAGACCTTGAACAGAGAGAATGCATTGGGCGTGCGCACCTGGCCGAAGCGCTCCAGTATCGACCAAGCACCTGATCATCAGACAGCACCCGGTTCGCGGATAATCCGCTGCCCAAAGGTATCGATTCCGGAACGATGCTTCCCGAAGCGACGGGATTGTCCTGTTTGCTGCTCAAGACGAAAATGCCCGCCTCTGCTATCCATTGCCTAACCCTCTCGTCGCTCAAGGAGTCCGAGCCATGCCCCACGAAGCCAGCCTGCTGCAAACGGCGGTGATTTTCCTGCTTGCCGCCGTCATTGCCGTACCCCTGGCCAAGCGCCTGCAACTGGGGGCGGTAATCGGCTATCTGCTCGCTGGTGTGGCTATCGGGCCCCAGGCACTGGGGCTGATTCGCGACACCGAGAGCGTCGCGCACATCTCCGAGCTGGGCGTGGTCCTGCTGCTGTTCATCATTGGCCTGGAGCTCTCGCCACGGCGGCTGTGGCTGATGCGCAAGGCGGTGTTCGGCGTGGGTCTGGCCCAGGTGCTGATGACCGGTGCGGTCATTGGCGCCATCGCCCTGTTCGGCTTCGGCCAGCCGCTGCCCAGCGCCATGGTGCTGGGCTTGGGCCTGGCCTTGTCGTCCACCGCATTCGGCTTGCAGAGCCTGGCCGAAAGCAAACAGCTCAATGCCCCTCACGGTCGCCTGGCCTTCGCCATCCTGCTGTTCCAGGACATCGCCGCCATCCCCTTGATCGCCCTGGTGCCACTGCTGGCCGCCAGCGGCCCGGACACCAGCCATGGCGACAGCCTGCAGCATGGTCTGCAGGTATTCGCCAGCATCGCCATCGTCATCGTCGGCGGCCGCTACCTGCTGCGCCCGGTATTCCGCACCGTGGCCCGTACCGGCCTGCCGGAGGTGTCCACCGCGACTGCGTTGCTGGTGGTGATCGGCACCGCCTGGCTCATGGAGCAGGCCGGCATTTCCATGGCCTTGGGCGCCTTCCTCGCCGGTCTGCTGCTGGCGGACTCGGAGTACCGTCACGAGCTGGAGTCACAGATCGAGCCGTTCAAAGGTCTGTTGCTGGGGTTGTTCTTCATCAGTGTGGGCATGGGCGCCAACCTCGGGTTGCTGCTGGAGATGCCGCTGGTACTGCTCGGCCTGACCCTGCTGCTGGTGGCAGTGAAACTGCCGTTGCTGATGCTGGTCGGGCGCCTGGCCGGCGGCTTGAACACCGCCAGCGCCCTGCGCCTTGGCGTGGTGCTGGCGGCAGGTGGCGAATTCGCCTTCGTGGTGTTCAAGCTGGGCAAGGACCAGGGCCTGTTCGATGCCCGTACCCACGACATGCTGCTGATGACCATCACTCTGTCGATGGCCATCACCCCGCTGTTGCTGCTGGCCTGCGCACGCCTGCTCAAGCGCCCGCAACCGGCTCGCGAGGTGCCGGAGCACTACAAGAGCATCCAGGCCGACACGCCACGGGTGGTGATCGTCGGCATGGGCCGCATGGGCCAGATCGTCTCGCGCATCCTGAGGGCGCAGAAAATCCCCTTCATTGCCCTGGACACCTCGGTGGACACAATCGAGATGACTCGCACCTTCGAACAGGTTCCGGTGTTCTACGGCGACCCGCAGCGCCCGGAGGTCTTGCATGCGGCCAAGGTTGGCGAGGCCGAGTACGTCATCATCACCACGGATGATCCGGAAGTGACCACCCGCACCGCCGAGCGGGTCAAGCGCCTGTATCCGCACCTGAAGGTGATCGCCCGGGCGCGCAACCGCCAGCATGTGCACAAGCTGATGGACGTGGGCGCCGAGCCGATCCGTGAGACGTTCTATTCCAGCCTTGAGATGAGCCGCCGCACCCTGCTCGGACTGGGCTTGTCGGGCGAGCAGGCCGCAGACCGAATCCAACGCTTCACCGAACACGACGAACAAGTGCTCGAAGCGCAAGGCCGCGTGCGCGACGACCGGGCCAAGGTGATGCAGACCGCCCAGGAAGCGCGCAAGGAGCTGGAGCGGCTGTTCGAGTCGGATGCACCGTAGGCCATAGCCTCAGCGCACCGCTATGCCTGCGAAGATGGACTGATCCTGCATGGGCCGCACAGCGGCCCCTACTCATTCATGGGCCTTCGCCGCTCAAAACAGACTCGCTACGGTAGACTGCGAAATCCCTCGCCTGCGTTTCGAGAATGCCCATGGAAGACCTCAACTCCCTCTACTACTTCACCCAGGTAGTCGAGCACGGCGGTTTCGCGCCGGCCGGCCGGGCCCTGGACATGCCCAAATCCAAGCTCAGCCGGCGCATCGCCGAACTGGAAGAGCGCCTGGGCGTGCGTCTGCTGCATCGCACCAGCCGGCACTGCTCGCTGACGGAAGTCGGCCAAGCCTATTACCAGCGCTGCCTGGCCATGCGGGTGGAGGCCGAGGGGGCCGCCGAAATCATCGAGCGCAACCGCAGCGAGCCCCGCGGCCTGGTACGCATCAGTTGCCCCACGACCTTGCTCAATGCCTGGGTGGGGCCGATGCTGACGCGCTACATGGCCAAGTACCCGCAGGTGGAGTTGTTCATCGAGAGCACCAACCGCCGGGTCGACCTGCTTCACGAAGGCTTCGACATCGCACTGCGGGTGCGCTTCCCGCCGCTGGAGAATACCGACATGGTGATGAAGGTGCTGAGCAATAGTACTCAGTGCCTGGTGGGGCAGCCGTCGTTTCTCGAACAACTGCCGGAAAACTTCGAGCCGCAGATGCTGGGCCAACTGCCCAGCCTGCATTGGGGTAGTTCGCAGCGTGAGTACCAGTGGGAATTGTTCCAGGACGAAAGCATGGCGCAGAAGCTGGTGATCGCACATAAGCCCAAGGTAGTCACTGACGACCTGTTCGCCTTGCGTCACTTTGTGGTGGCAGGTGTGGGAATCGCGCATTTGCCACGGGTAGCGGTGCGCGAAGACCTGGCGGCAGGCAGGTTGGTGGAAATGCTGCCGGGTTGGCACCCGCGCTGCGGGATCGTCCATGCGATCTTCCCGTCCCGGCGGGGGTTGCTACCGTCAGTGCGGGCGTTGATCGATCATCTGGCCGAGGAGTTCGCGGTCAGCGATATGGCGTGAGTTGGCGGGTGACGCTTTGCAGCCCTGGCACGCGGTCGCCAGCCCCCACAAGAGCCTGTTGAATGCTGTGGGGGCCGGCGCCAGCCTGGTGGCTTTCAGAAGGCGAAGCAGGAACAGCCCAACGCTCCCCAGAAGCCCTGGAAGTCATTCACCGGCACGGTCGAATGACGCGCTTTCTCATGGCTGTGCGCATGTACGCCGCACGGCCCGACACATTGATGTGCCACCGCCGCCAAGGACGGTGTACCCACCCGCCAATGCCCCGGAACCTTGGTCACCGGCGACCACTCCGGCAGCACCGGCACCTGGGGCGGTCCGAGCTTGTCGAACTCCGCTGCGCCATAGACCACCTTGCCATCGACAATGGTCAGCACCGACTCGATGCCCTTGATCGCCTCTTCATCGACACTGAAGAAGTCAAGTGACAGTGCCGCCAGGTCCGCCAACTGCCCCACCTTGATCTGACCTTTCTTGCCCTGCTCGCTGGAGAACCAGGCGCTGCCCTGGGTGAACAGTTGCAGCGCAGTCTCGCGGCTCAGTCCCTGCGGATACAACGCCATGCCACCCACGGTCTTGCCGCTGACCAACCAGTACAGCGAGGTCCACGGGTTGTAGCTGGACACCCGTGTCGCGTCGGTACCGGCGCCCACCGGCACGCCCATGTCGAGCATGCGCTTGATCGGTGGCGTCTGCTCGGCAGCCTTGGCGCCGTAGCGGTCGACGAAGTATTCCCCCTGGAAGGCCATGCGGTCCTGGATGGCGATGCCACCGCCCAGCGCACGCACTCGCTCGATGTTCTGCGGTGTGATGGTCTCAGCATGGTCGAAGAACCATGGCAAGCCATTGAACGGGATATCGCGATTGACCTTCTCGAACACGTCGAGCATGCGCGAGATCGATTCGTTGTAGGTGGCGTGCAGGCGGAACGGCCAGCGCTGCTCAACCAGATGGCGCACCACCGGCTCCAGTTCCTGCTCCATGGTCTGCGGTAGATCCGGGCGCGGCTCGAGGAAGTCCTCGAAGTCGGCGGCGGAGAACACCAGCATCTCGCCGGCGCCGTTGTGGCGGAAGAAGTCGTTGCCGCCATGCAGCTTGACGCTGGAGGTCCAGTTCTTGAAATCGGCCAGCTCCTCCTTAGGCTTCTGGGTGAACAGGTTGTAGGCAATCCGCACGGTCAACTGGTTGTTGTCGGCCAGTTCCTGGATCACCTGGTAGTCGTCCGGGTAGTTCTGGTAGCCACCACCGGCATCGATAGCGCTGGTCAGGCCCAGGCGGTTGAGCTCACGCATGAACTGGCGCGTGGAGTTGACCTGATACTCCAGCGGCAGCTTCGGCCCCTTGGCCAAGGTGGCGTAGAGGATCATCGCGTTGGGACGCGCAATGAGCATGCCGGTCGGGTTGCCGAACTTGTCACGCTGGATCTCGCCGCCTGGTGGGTTGGGCGTCTCCTTGGTGTAGCCCACGGCGTTGAGGGCGGCACGGTTGAGCAGCGCGCGGTCGTAAAGGTGCAGCAGGAACACCGGCGTGTCCGGTGCGGCCTGGTTGATTTCTTCCAGCGTCGGCATGCGCTTTTCGGCGAACTGGAATTCGTTCCAGCCACCGACCACTCGCACCCATTGGGGCGTGGGGGTGCGTGCGGCCTGGTCCTTGAGCATGCGCAGGGCATCGGCAACCGATGGCACGCCTTCCCAGCGCAGTTCCAGGTTGTAGTTCAGGCCACCGCGGATCAGGTGCAGGTGCGAGTCGTTCAGACCGGGGATCACCGTGCGTTGCTTGAGGTCGATGATCTGCGTGGTGTTGCCTTTGTGGGCCATGGCCTCGGCGTCGCTGCCCACGGCAATGAAGCGGCCGTCCTTGATGGCGACGGCGGTCGCGGTGGGCTTCTCGCGGTCAACAGTATGCAGTTTGCCGTTGAACAGAATCAGGTCGGCGGACATGGAACCTCCTTGGCTTGTTGCGTAAGCGGAACCGGCTTGGCCGGCGAAAGGCAATGCGGACCAGAGCGCGCCGGCGGCACCGAGGACGGTACTGGTGGCGAGGAACTGGCGACGGGTCTTGTCGTTGCGATCCTTGGACATGGTCTTCTCCGTCTAGGCGGCAGCGGCCGGAGCCGCTGCGGGGCATGCCGATAAGTGCAGTGCGGTGGGTTGTGAAAGGGTAGCCCTGTTCACCATTTGTGCTGCCTGGCGAGCTCGATTCGCGGGCTCACCCGTGAAAGCCTGCCACGATCACTTCTGAAGAAACGCCAGCAGATCTTCGTTCAGCTGCTGGGCATGGGTCACTGCAAACCCATGCGGTGCCCCGGCATACACCTTCAGCTCAGCCCCGCGGATCAACGCCGCCGCCTGCTTGCCGGTGGTCTCGAACGGCACGATCTGGTCGTCGTCGCCATGGATGACCAACGTCGGTACATCGATCTTCGCCATGTCCGGACGGAAGTCGGTCTCGGAGAAGGCTGTCACGCAGTCCAGGGTGCCCTTGATCGAGGCCATCAGGGCGATGTTCAAGGTCTGGGTCTGCACGCCTTGGGAGACCTGCTGCCCATGGTTCAGGCCATAGAACGGTGTGGCGAAATCGGCGATGAACTGCGCACGGTCGGCACGCAGACCGGCACGGATGCTTTCGAACACCGACAGGTCGACCCCCTCGGGGTTGTCGTCACGCTTGCCGAACACCGGCGTCACCGCCCCCAGCAACACCAGCCCGGCCACCCGCTCGCTGCCGTGACGGGCGATGTAACGGCTGACATCACCGCCCCCCATCGAGAAGCCGACCAGGGTCACGTCACGCAGATCGAGGTGTTCGATCAACTGGGCGATGTCATCGGCGAAGGTGTCGTAGTCGTAGCCATCCCAGGGCTGGCTCGAACGCCCGAAACCACGGCGGTCGAAGGCGATGGCGCGGTAGCCGCGGCTGGCCAGGAACTCCATCTGCGAATCCCACATGTCGGCGTCCAGTGGCCAGCCGTGGCTGAACAGCACAGGCTTGCCGCTGCCCCAGTCCTTGTAATAGATCGAAGTGCCATCGCGGGTAACGAGGGTGGTCATATCGGTATCTCCTTGAAAGTGTCGAGCTAAAGGCGTGGTTCAGCCGCGCAGCCAGTCGGCGCAGCGACGGGTTACCCACGGCATGATGTAGAACACCACGGGCAGGATGACGAACAGGTTGACGATCAAGTTGCCGGTGATCGCGCCGCCCAACTGCGGAAAGCGCGCGAAAAGCGGCGACAGCAGTTGCGGGATGACCAAGGTCATGGGGCAGATCACCAGGTAAGTCAGCAGCGCCTGCTTCCAGCGCGGCGGTTGGGATGCACCGGTGGTGGGCGGGGTGAACCAGAACTCCGGATCGTCATGGACCTGGGTCTGGTCGCCTTCCTCCAGCAGCGGCAGCACCTCGTTGATCAGCGCCTGGCGCTCGGGAGAGTCGACCCAGGCCTGCAGCTGGTCGGCCTCAGCGAAGCGCACCACGGTGGTGAACTGACGGCCACCGTCGTCAGGACGGATCACATTCACATCCAGATGACCCGGCTGCTGGCGGGCCACGCTGACGGTGTGCCGCAACCAGGCTTCATAACGCGCCAGCGCATCGGTGCGCACTTTGTGCTGGATGACCAGCGTCACCACGGTACGGTTGTTCATCGGCCTTCCCCTGGACAAGATGAGGCCAGACGCCGGGATCCGGCGCCTGGTGAAGTGGGTTACTTGCCAGCAGTCAGCGTGCTATAGCTGGTCATCAGGTTGCGGTAGTCCGGGATGTGGTTGGAGAACAGGGTACCCAGGCCCTCGATGTCGTTGCGCCAGTCGCGGTGCAGCTCACAGGCCACGCCGAACCAGGTCATCAGTTGCGCACCGGCCGCTTCCATCCGGCGCCAGGCGGCGTCGCGGGTCATCTCGTTGAAGGTCCCGGAGGCATCGGTGACCACGAACACTTCGAACTCTTCTTCCAAGGCCGACAGCGCCGGGAAGGCCACGCACACTTCGGTCACCACACCCGCGATGATCAGTTGCTTCTTGCCGGTGGCCTTCACCGCCTTGACGAAGTCTTCGTTGTCCCAAGCGTTGATCTGGCCTGGACGCGCGATGTAGGGGGCGTCCGGGAACTGCGCCTTGAGCTCCGGTACCAGCGGGCCGTTGGGGCCTTGCTCGAAGCTGGTGGTGAGGATGGTCGGCAGGTTGAAGTACTTGGCCAGGTCCGCCAGGGCCAGCACGTTGTTCTTGAAGCGGTCAGGCTCGATGTCCCGTACCAGCGAGAGCAGGCCTGCCTGGTGGTCGACCAGCAGTACGGCAGCGTTGTTCTTGTCCAGGCGGTTGTAGGTGAATTTGCTCATGGTCTGTGTTCCTTCAGTGAGTGAGTTGGGGTGTTGCCTTGACTGCATGGGTACAGATTAAAAACATCACCTTTGAAGCACTAGATAGCGAAAACTGGCTCTAGCGTTCTATTTTCGGAACGATGATCGAAGCGACACCCTTTGCGAGCCTTTTGCCGCTGTGCGGCCCCGGCTCCATTGCCTGCCCGCCCAACCTGCTCTTTACTACCCACAGCCTTTCTCTGTCGCGAGACTTCCATGCTGGCGTTCATTCAGTCCTCCCCGCTGTTGCTCGGCGCCGCCCTGCTGCTGCTCGACCTGGTGTTATGGCAATTGATCCCGGTCGAGCGCCGGGCCTGCCGTATCGGCGCTCGGCTGGTTATTTTCCTGTTGTTCAGCTGGGTCCTGTTGGCGGCGGGCATGAGCCCGTTGCAATCGGCGCCCTGGGTGGACGACGTGCCCCGCAACCTGATGGCCACCGCGCTGGAGATCGCCTGGTGGCTGTTCTTTGCCCGTACCGTGACAGTGGTGTTCGGCCTGGTGCTGATCGCCCGGGGCGGTCATGGCGGGCGGTTATTGCAAGACGTGCTCGGGGCACTGATCTTCGTGGCAGCGGTGATCGCGGCAGCGGCCTACGTGATGCAACTGCCGGTCAAGGGTCTGCTGGCAACCTCAGGCGTCATGGCCATCGTCATCGGCCTTGCATTGCAGAGCACCTTGGCGGACGTGTTCTCAGGCATCGTGCTCAACACTACGCGGCCTTATCAGATTGGTGATGCGATCTCCATCGACGGTACCGAGGGCAAGGTGCTGGACATCGACTGGCGCGCCACGCGCCTGCTCACCGGCAATGGCAGCCTGGCGGTGGTGCCCAACTCGGTGGTGGCCAAGGCCAAGCTGCTCAATTTCAGCCGTCCGGCGGACGTGCATGGGGTGTCGATCAGCGTGGTGGTGCCGGCCAAGGTGCGCCCCAAGCGGGTATTCGATGCGCTGGAAAAAGCCCTGCAGGGCACCAGCGCGCTACTCACGACACCGCCGCCCAAGGTGACCGTGAAAGCCTCAACGCTAGAGTCGGTGGAGTACGAGGCCAGCGGGTTCGTGGCGACCATGGAGCGCAAGGTCGAGGTGCGCAACCAACTGTTCGACCTGGCCCATCGTCATCTGGAGGCCAACGGGGTGATGTGGAACGTGGACCTCGCCCTGCCCCCACGCAGTCGCCAGCGCGAGCTGCTGGATGACGTGCGGGTGTTCCGCTCCTTGACCAGCGATGAACGCGACGCCTTGAGCCAGCGCATGACCGCGGTGGAATACCTGGCGGACCAAGTGATCCTGGGCGTGGGGGAACACTCCGACTATGTGCTGGTGATCGGCAGTGGCGTGGTGTCGGCGTCGATTCGCGATGGCGAACGCCTGATCGAAGCCGGGCGCATGGGGCCTGGCGAGGTGCTGGGAATCGAAGGCCTGATCGACGAGGAGGAGTCGCTGGCCGAATTTCGGACCCTGACAGGCTGCCTGCTCTATCGCATCGACAAGGAGCAGGTGCGCAACTGCCTGGCCCAGCGGGGCGAGGTACAGACCGCTCTGACCAAACTGCAGCGTTTCCGTCGTCAGAACCGGGAGTCCTTGCTGATGCAGAAACCGCCCGTGGTGAAGAAAGGCGGCTTCCTCAGCTGGCTGCACAAGTGATGCGTCCAGGCGCCTTTCGCGGGTAGACCTAGTCCTACAAGGCCAGCGCTGCCCTGTGGAAGCGGGTTTGCCCGCGCACAAGCCGACGCGGTCAGAGCACCACCCGCAGGCATTGTCCCGCGTGATACAGCGAGAAGCCCGACTCATAGAAGGCCGTGCGCAGCGAAGGCGCGCTGACCGGCTTCATTGGCGAGAACGGGATCGGCAGGCTGTTCGGGTCATCCTTGAGCAGGAACTCGGCGAACGCACGGCCAATCACCGTCCCAGTCGTGTTGCCCCGGCCGTTGTAGCCAGTCACCGCCACCAGCCCAGGGGCCGGCTCGAACAGGCGCATCAAGTGATCCGGCGTGAAGTCGATGCAACCGGTCCAGTGCATCTCCCACTCGACCTTGCCCAGCTCCGGGTAGTAATGGCTCTGGATGCGGTCTGCCCAGCTGCGCACGAACCAAGCCGGCTTGTTGTCCACTCGGCCGAGGCTGCCGAGCAGCAGACGGCCTTGGTCGTCGCGGCGAATGCTGCTGAGCACGGTGCGGGTGTCCCAGGAGCCCTGGCCATGAGGCAGGACCTTGTCGGCCGCGGCGCCCTGCAGCGGCTTGGAAGCCACCTGGTAGTAGTAGCCACGGAAGAAGTGCTTCTGCAGGTTGCTCCACTCGCCTTCGGTGTAGGCACCGGTGGAGATCACCACCTTGTCGGCGCGCACCGAGCCGCGAGCGGTGTTCACTCGCCAGCCATCGCCGTCGCGCTCAAGGCCTTCGACCGAAGATTGCTGGAATACCCGTCCGCCCAGGCGTGCCACGGCGGCAGCCAAGCCCTGGGTGTAGGCCATCGGGTTGATGGTGCCGGCGCGGCGGTCGAGCAGCGCGGCGGAAATCTTGTCGGTGCCGCAGTATTCCTGGCAGCGGGCCCCGGTCAGCAGCTCGACATCCGCGCCGCGACGACTCCACTGGGCGTGACGCGCCTCGAGGTCGGCAATGCCAGTGGCGTTGTGTGCCATGTGCAGGGTGCCTTTGTGCTGGGCCTGGCAGTCGATGCCGAGGCGCTCGATCATCGCGAACACTTCGGCAGGCGCTGCGCCGAGAACTTTGTTCAGGCGGCTGCCCTGCTCCAGGCCGAGGGTCGCCTCGACATCGTCGGGACGGATCCAAGTGCCGGCATTGACCAGACCGACGTTGCGTCCAGAGCCACCATGGCCGATCTTCCAGGCCTCCAGCAGGATCACCGACTTACCCTGTTCGAGCAGGTGGATCGCTGCGGACAGCCCGGTGATGCCGCCGCCGATCACACAGACATCGGCCTTGTGCTCACCCGCCAGCGCCTGGGCGGCGACGGTCGGCTTGGTGACGAACTCCCACAGACATTCTTGACGCAATTCGGACATGGCCCGGCTCCAGCAGTGTTGTTCTTGTTGGGGCCGCTGCGCGGCCCTTTCGCGGCTGGACCCGCTCCCACAGCTACATCACAGGTCAAAAACCCTGTTGTACCTGTGGGAGCGGGTCCACCCGCGAACCGGGGGCAAGGCCCCCGGCCTGCGATCATCAGTCGAACACGATCCCCTGCGCCAGCGGCAGCTCGCGCGAGTAGTTCACGGTGTTGGTCTGACGACGCATGTAGCCTTTCCAGGCATCGGAACCGGACTCACGACCACCGCCGGTTTCCTTCTCGCCACCGAACGCGCCGCCGATTTCCGCGCCGCTGGTGCCGATGTTGACGTTGGCGATACCGCAGTCGCTGCCCGAGGCGCTCTGGAAGCGTTCGGCCTCACGCAGGTCGGTGGTGAAGATGCACGACGACAAGCCTTGCGGTACTTCGTTATTCAGGCGCAGGGCCTCTTCGAAGTCGTCATAGGCCAGCACATAGAGGATCGGGGCGAAGGTCTCGTGGCGCACCACCTCGCTCTGGCCCGGCATCTCGACGATGGCCGGCGAAACGTAGTAGGCGTTGGGGTATTCGCTGGCCAGCTGGCGCTCGCCGCCGAAGACCTGGCCACCTTCGTCGCGGGCCTTGGCCAGCGCGCCTTGCATGGCGTCGAAGGATGGCTTGTCGATCAGCGGGCCGACCAGGTTGTCCTTGCGTGGGTCACCGATGCGCACCTTGCCGTAGGCGGCTTTGACGCGGGCAACCACTTCGTCCTTGATGGAGCGGTGCACGATCAGGCGACGCAGGGTGGTGCAGCGCTGGCCCGCAGTACCGACCGCGGCGAACAGGATGCCGCGCACGGCCAGGTCGAGATCGGCGCTCGGGGCCAGGATCATGGCGTTGTTGCCACCCAGCTCGAGGATGCTGCGGCCAAATCGGGCGGCTACACGTGGGCCCACTTCGCGGCCCATGCGGGTGCTGCCGGTGGCGCTGACCAGCGGTACGCGTGGATCATCCACCAAGGCTTCGCCGGCTTCGCGACCACCGATCACCAGCTGGCTCAGGCCTTCCGGTGCATCGCCAAAGGCTTTCAGGGCCTTCTCGAACAGTGCCTGGCAGGCCAGGGCGGTCAGCGGGGTCTTCTCGGACGGTTTCCACACCACGGCGTTGCCGCAGACCAGCGCCAGCGCGGTGTTCCAGGCCCAGACCGCTACGGGGAAGTTGAAGGCGCTGATGACGCCGACCACGCCCAGCGGGTGCCAGGTCTCGCGCATGTGGTGGCCTGGACGCTCGGAAGCGATAGTCAGGCCGTACAGCTGACGCGACAGGCCAACGGCGAAGTCGCAGATATCGATCATTTCCTGCACTTCACCCAGGCCTTCCTGGGTGATCTTGCCGGCCTCGATGGACACCAGTTCGCCCAGCTCGGCCTTGTGTGCACGCAGCACTTCACCGAACAGACGCACCAGCTCGCCACGGCGCGGGGCCGGCACGCTGCGCCAGGCTTCGAAAGCTTTGTGGGCCTGGTCGATGCGGGCAGTGGTCTCGGCTTTGCCGAGCAGTTTCACCGAGGCGATCTGGCTACCGTCGATCGGGGTGTGAACAGGGTAGTCACCCTGGGTGTAAGCCTCGGCGGCAACGCCAAGGCGCTCGAGCAATCCAGCGACCATGTGCTTCTCCTACAGGGGGTGAAGGGTTGAAAACCTGATGTGGATCAGTATTAATCCGATGACACTAGCGCAACAAACGACCTTTATTCCGCATATCATTCCGTCAGGTAATGATCCTCCTGCCGTAGAGACCGCTATGTCCAAACGCCTGGTACCCTCGATGACCGCCTTGCAGTGCTTCGAGGCTGCTGCTCGCCACTTGAGCTTCACCCGCGCGGCCGAAGAGCTGCACCTGACCCAGAGCGCGGTCAGCAAGCAGGTCGCGCAGCTCGAAGAGATGCTCCGGCATCATCTGTTCCTGCGTATCCGCCGACGTTTGCAACTCACACCAGCCGGCTCGCTGTACCTGGCCGAAGTCAACAAGATTCTCACCCAGGTGGACATGTCCAGCCGCTACGTCCTGACCTATGGCGAGCAGACCGAAGTATTGAAGGTAGCCACCCAACCAAGCTTTGGCGTGCGCTGGTTGATTCCGCACCTCAAGGGCTTCGGCAAGCGCTACCCGAACATTCATTTGGACATCCGCAACGAAATGGAGCCTTTCGCCCTGCTTCAGGGCTCGGCGGATGCAGTGTTCTTCTATGGCCAGGGCACCTGGCCAGGCGCCACCTGCGTGGAGCTGTTCGGCGAAGAGGTGGTGCCGGTGTGCGCGCCGGAGCTGTTGCAAGGCCGTGAGCTCAAGGACGCCAGTGCGGTGGCGCAGCTTGTGTTGTTGCAAAGCACCTCGCGCCCGGAGGCCTGGCACGAGTGGTTCCTGGAGCAAGGGCTGCATACCGACAACAGCTACCACGGGCCACGCTTCGACACCTTCTATATGGCGCTGAGCGCGGCCCAAGCCGGTTGCGGCGTGGCGCTGGTGCCCCGCTACCTGGTGGCCAAGGAACTGGCCGAGGGCAGCCTGGTGATGGCCTGGAACCATGCGATGAAGAGCAACGGCGCGCATTACCTGGCGTTCGCCGAACATGCCGCGGAGGTGCCGAAGGTGCGGGCGTTGGTGGAGTGGATCAAAGACCAGCTGCAAGGCTGATAGGTGGGACCAGAAGGTCGATCCAAAAAGGAATGACACCTGCACTTTTTTTCGCTTGTGGGGAAAGTGCATTCCCAGCTTTCATGTAAGGGTACTCACTCACCCCCAGGAAGCTAGCGATGCCCGCCCACGATTTCGTCAGCCCCGACAGCATCCGCGCGCAGTTCTCTGCCGCAATGTCCCTCATGTACAAACAGGAAGTGCCTCTGTACGGCACGCTGCTGGAGCTGGTGAGTGAAATCAACCAGCAGGTCATGACCCAGCAGCCCAAGATCGCCGAAGCCCTGCGCTGGACCGGTGAAATCGAGCGCCTCGATCAAGAGCGCCACGGCGCCATCCGCGTCGGTACCGCCGAGGAGCTCGCGACCATCGCCCGCCTGTTCGCGGTCATGGGCATGGAGCCGGTCGGCTACTACGACCTGAGCAGCGCCGGCGTGCCTGTGCATTCCACCGCGTTTCGCGCGGTACACGAGCAGTCCCTGCACATCAGCCCGTTCCGCGTGTTCACCTCGCTGCTGCGCCTGGAACTGATCGACAACCCGCAGCTGCGCGAACTGGCCCAGGGCATCCTGGCCAAGCGCAAGATCTTCACCCCGCGGGTGCTGGAGCTGATCGCCCAGTGCGAGCGCGACGGCGGCCTGAGCGCCAGCGATGCCGATACGTTCGTGCAGGAAGCGCTGCACACCTTCCGCTGGCACCAGGACGCCACTGTCACGGCCGAGCAGTACCAGCAATTGCACGACCAGCATCGCCTGATCGCCGATGTCGTGGCCTTCAAGGGCCCACACATCAACCACCTGACCCCACGTACCCTGGACATCGACGCCATCCAGCTGGGCATGCCAGCCAAAGGCATTCCGCCCAAGGCTGTGGTCGAAGGCCCGCCCACCCGCCGACACCCGATCTTGCTGCGTCAGACCAGCTTCAAGGCGCTGCAGGAAAAGGTCGCGTTCAGCGATGCACAAGGCAGCCACACCGCGCGTTTCGGCGAGATCGAACAACGCGGTGCGGCGCTGACCCCCAAGGGTCGCCAGCTCTATGACCGCTTGCTCGACGCCACCCGCGAGGCCCTGGGCGGCGCACCGGCCGAAGCCAACGCCGAACGCTACATGGCGCTGCTCAAGGCGCAGTTCGCCGAATTCCCGGACGACCTGGTGCAGATGCGCGAACAGGGGCTGGCGTACTTCCGCTACTTTGCCACCGAAAAAGGCTTGGCCGCCCGCGACCAGCAAGGTCGTCCGACCACCCTGCAAGGCCTGATCGATGCCGGCCACGTGCATTTCGAGGCGCTGGTGTACGAAGACTTCCTGCCGGTCAGCGCCGCCGGGATCTTCCAGTCCAACCTGGGCGACGATTCCCAGGCCGAGTACGGCAGCAACGCCAACCGCGAGGCATTCGAAGCGGCACTGCAGATGAAGGTACAGGATGAACTGGCGCTGTATGCCCAGAGCGAGCAGCGCTCACTCGAGGCTTGTGCCCAGGCGCTGAACCTCAAGTCGCTGTAAGCCATTAGCCGGTAAACCCGCTCCCAGGCCCCTTCAGGAGCGGGTTTACCCGCGAACAGCCAGATCAATCGGAATTCGAGCGATCCCGCGATTGGGTCTCAAGGATGCTCACATCCGGTAGGTTCATCGCCGCCGCCTCTTCCTGCAAGAAGGCGCTCAACCTGCGCAAACGCTCTCCCCCAGGCCTCGTTCGTGGCCACACCAGGTAGTAATCCATGCCACTGGGCACCGCTGTCGGCCACGGCAGACTCAGGCGTCCCTGGGCCACGTCCTCGGCCACCATCAGCAGATCGCCCATGGAGATGCCATAGCCACGGGCAGCTGCGATCATGCCCAGCTCCAGGGTATCGAACACCTGCCCGCCCTTGAGCGAGACCTTGTCGGTGAGCCCCATGCGCTCCAGCCAGGCGCGCCAATCGCGTTTGTCCGGCGTCGGGTGCAACAGCTCGATGCCGGCCAGGCGTCGCTCGTCCCATGGGCCATCATCGAGCAGGCCCGGCGCGCCCACCGGGATCAGCAGCTCGGAGAACAGCCGACGCACCTCCCAGTCCGCGGGAAATAACCCATCGCTGAGCAACACCGCACAGTCGAACGGCTCCTGATTGAAGTCCACATGGTCCACGTCCATCCAGGCGCTGGTCAGTTGCACCTCGTTGCCTGGCTGCAGGTGACGGAACTGGCTCAGGCGCGACAACAGCCAGCGCATGGTCAAGGTCGACGGGGCCTTCATGCGCAAGATGTCGTCTTCGCCGCGCAAGGTGTCGCAGGCCCGCTCCAGCGCACTGAAGCCCTCACGCACGCCGGGCAACAGCACCCGCGCCGCCTCGGTCAGTTGCAGGCTGCGACCGTTGCGCACGAACAAGCGGCAGGCGAAGTGATCCTCCAGGGTGCGGATATGCCGGCTGACCGCGCTCTGGGTGATGGACAGTTCCTCACCGGCGCGGGTGAACGAGCTCAGCCGAGCGGCGGCTTCGAATGCGCGTAGCGCATAGAGCGGGGGAAGCTGACGAGACATCTGGCACCTGCCCAGCGGGGCGAGAATGGAATGCACAGGATCATATATGCATGAGTCCGACTCATGCCAACGATCGCATTTATCCTTTTGTGCAAAGTTGACCGAAGCCTCAGAATCAACGGCTCGCTCAACAGATTCAGGAAAAAGGACATCCCAATGCACGTCGCGCCCACCACCGAACTCAAGGCTCTGCTGCGCCTGGCCGGCCCGCTGATCGCCTCGCAGTTGGCGCACATGCTGATGGTACTGACCGACACCCTGATGATGGCCCGCATCAGCCCACAGGCCCTGGCCGGGGGTGGACTGGGGGCCGCCAGTTATTCGTTCGTGTCGATCTTCTGCTTGGGCGTGATTGCTGCGGTCGGCACCTTGGTCGCCATCCGCCAGGGCGCCGGGGACGTTCCCGGCGCGACCCGTCTGGCGCAGAACGGCCTGTGGCTGGCCTGGGGCCTGGCCCTGGTGGCCGCGCTGGTGCTGTGGAACCTGGAGCCGGCCCTGCTGCTGTTTGGCCAACAGCCGGAGAACGTCGCCTCGGCGATGGAATTCCTCACGCTGCTGCCGCTGGCCCTGCCCGGCTACCTGACCTTCATGGCCCTGCGTGGCTTCACCAGCGCCCTGGGCCGTTCGACGCCGGTGATGGTCATCAGCCTGGTGGGCACGGTGCTCAACTATGTGTTCAACCATGCGCTGATCGAAGGCATGTTCGGCCTGCCCAAGCTGGGCCTGATGGGCATCGGCCTGGTCACGGCGGTGGTGTCGATGGGCATGGCCATTGCGCTTGCCCTGTACATTCGCTGGCACAAGGCCTACGCCGCCTACCCGCTGCGCAAGGGCCTGTCGCGCCCATCCCTGCCCGCCTTGCGCGAGCTGTGGCGCCTGGGCCTGCCGATCGGCGGCACCTACATGGTAGAGGTCGGCCTGTTCGCCTTCGCCGCCCTGTGCATGGGGGTGCTGGGCAGCACGGAGCTGGCGGCGCACCAGATCGCCCTGCAGATCGTCTCCACCGCGTTCATGGTGCCGACGGGCCTGTCGTATGCGGTGACCATGCGCGTGGGGTTGTACTACGGTGGTGGGAATCTGCTGGCCGCACGCAGCGCCGGGCGGGTGGGGATCGGTTTCGGGGCGATGATCATGTTCGCTTTCGCGGCATTGTTCTGGTTACTGCCCGATACGCTGGTCGGTTTGTTCATCGACCGTGACGACCCAGCTTTCGCGGCGATCTTCCAATTGGCCGTGAGCCTGGTGATGGTCGCGGCCTGGTTCGAATTGTTCGATGGCATGCAGACCATCGCCATGGGTTCTATCCGCGGGCTGAAGGACGCCAAGACCACCTTCCTCATCGGCCTGTGCTGCTATTGGCTGGTGGGGGCACCCAGCGCCTGGCTGTTCACCTTCACCCTCGGCGGTGGCGCGGTGGGTGTGTGGTGGGGCCTGGCCTTGGGGCTGGCCTGCGCAGCGGTGGCGCTGCCCCTTGGCTTCGAGTGGCGGACCAAGCGGATGCTGGGCAAGGCGCACAAGGCTGAAGCTGCACCGATGTCGGTGTGATCCCACAGGGCTGGCGAAGCCCTGTGGGAGCGGGTTCCCCCCGCGAAAATACCGCCGCAGCTATAGACTCACTACCTGCGCCTGCGCCGCCTGCTGCAGGTAATCCATCAACGCCTCCACCGGAAGGGGTTTGCTCACCAGGTATCCCTGCACTTGGTCGCAGCCGAACCCACGCAGCAGCGCTAACTGCTCTTCGGTCTCCACCCCTTCGGCCACCACCTCTAGGTTGAGGTTGTGCGCCAGGTTGATCATGGCGTGCACCAGCTTGCGGTTCTCCTCGCGTAGCTCCATGCCGCCCACGAAGCTGCGATCCACCTTGAGCAGAGTGATCGGCAGGCTGTTCAGGTGCACGAACGACGAAAAACCTGTGCCGAAGTCATCCAGGGAAAAGCGCACGCCCAGGCGCCCCAAGGCGTCCATCGTCTGGCGGACCAGCTCGTTGCGGCGCATGACGGCAGTCTCGGTGAGCTCGAATTCCAGCCAGCGGGCATCGACACCATGCTCGATGATCAAGCGGCTGAGCGTGGCCAGCAACTGGCTGTCCTGGAATTGGCGGAAGCTCAGGTTAACCGCCATGTGCAAGGGTTCGAGCCCGCGCTCTCGCAAGGCCTGCATGTCGCGCAGGGCCCGGGAGATCACCCAGTAGCCCAAGGGCACGATCAAGCCGCTCTGCTCGGCCAGGGGCACGAATTCGCTCGGTGGCAGCAGGCCTCGCTCGGCATGACGCCACCGCACCAGGGCCTCGAGGCCGACGATGCGTCCATCGCCCAGGCTCAGCCGGGGCTGGTAGTGCAGCTCCAGCTCGTCGCGACGCAGGGCCCGGCGCAGCTCGCTTTCCAGATCGGCCAGGCTGCGGGCGTTGCGGTTGATCCGCTCGTTGAACACATGGAAGGTGCAGCCCTGGCTGCCCTTGGCCTGGCGCATGGCGATATGGGCGTGCCACATCAGCGGATCGGCGCCGGCCTGGGCCCGGGCGTGGGCCACGCCCAGGCTGGCACCGAGCAACAGGCTCTCGCCATCGACCCAATAGGGTTCGGCGAGGGCCTCGACGATGCGCTCGGCCATCCACTCGGCGCGGTTGGCATCACGCCGGGTGTCGATCAGCAGGGCGAATTCGTCGCTTCCCAGGCGGGCCAGCTGGTCCCCGGCCTCCAGTTGCTGCTTCAACCGCGCCACCACTTGCAGGATGAGGCGGTCGCCGCCCTGATGGCCCAAGGCATCGTTGACGTGGCGGAAGTTGTCCAGGTCCAGGTGACCCAGCGCGACGCCACGGCCTTCGTTTTCCGCCAGACGCGCCGTCAGCAGCGCCTGGAAGCCCTGACGATTGGCGATGCCGGTCAAGGGGTCCTGCTCGGCCAGGCGCTGCAAGGTGGCCACCAGCACGCCCCGCTCGCGCACGTGGCGCAGGGAACGACGCAGCGCATCGCCACTCAACTGCTCGCGCACCAGCCAGTCGCTGACCGCGCTGGGTGGCGTGTCAGGCTCTTCATCGAGCAACAGGATGGTGGGCAGGTCACAACGACCGGGGGCCGGCTGCAATGCCGGCCTCGCCAAAACGACGGCTTGGCGGTCATTGGCGAACAGACTGTCCACCGATTCCCAATTCGGTGCGGTCAACAAGACCGCGCTCCCGGCCAGCGGCTGCAGGCACTCGCGCAGCAGGGTGGCCCATTCCGGCTCATCAGCCAACAGCAGCAAACGCAACGGTTCGACAGGCGTGGACAAGCGAGCTCCTTAGGCTTGAACAGTAGGACGACGGGCGCGGAGCATCCAGCCCTCACGAATGAAAATAATTTTCACTTAAAGTGCCACTCCATAGCCAGTATCCCGACGCATTTTGTCGTGCATCCTGCGCGAAAGTAACAAAAGCGGCAAATCCGATTCGCGCCTTGCATCACACTGTCAGACGGTAACGCCACAACCGCCCCATGCCTGCTAGAATGCGCGGCTATTTTCTGGTGACCCCCGGTTTCTAGCATGTCCCGACTCAATCCCCGGCAACAAGAAGCCTGTGACTACGTCGGCGGCCCTCTATTGGTGCTCGCCGGTGCAGGCTCCGGCAAGACCAGCGTGATCACACGCAAGATCGCCCACCTCATCCAGAACTGCGGCATCCGTGCCCAGTACATCGTGGCCATGACCTTCACCAACAAGGCCGCGCGCGAGATGAAGGAGCGGGTCGGCACCCTCCTGCGTCCAGGTGAAGGCCGCGGCCTGACCGTGTGCACCTTCCACAACCTGGGGCTGAACATCATCCGCAAGGAGCATGAGCGCCTGGGCTACAAGCCGGGCTTCTCGATCTTCGACGAGACCGACATCAAGGCCTTGCTGTCGGACATCATGCAAAAGGAATACTCAGGCGACGACGGCATCGACGAGATCAAGAACATGATCGGTGCCTGGAAGAACGACCTGATCCTGCCCGCCGAGGCCCTGGAAAAAGCCCGCAATCCCCGCGAGCAGACCGCCGCCATCGTCTACACCCACTACCAGCGTACGCTCAAGGCGTTCAATGCAGTGGACTTCGACGACCTGATCCTGCTGCCGGTGAAGCTGTTCGAAGAACACAAGGATGTACTCGAACGCTGGCAAAACCGTGTGCGCTACCTGCTGGTGGACGAATACCAAGACACCAACGCCAGCCAGTACCTGCTGGTGAAAATGCTGATCGGGATGCGCAACCAGTTCACCGTGGTGGGCGACGACGACCAGTCGATCTACGCCTGGCGGGGCGCACGTCCTGAAAACCTCATGTTGCTCAAGGAGGACTACCCCTCCCTGAAAGTGGTGATGCTGGAGCAGAACTACCGCTCCACCAGCCGCATCCTGCGCTGCGCCAACGTGCTGATCGCCAACAACCCACATGCTTTCGAGAAGCAGCTGTGGAGCGAGATGGGCGTGGGTGACGAGATCCGTGTGATCCGCTGCAAGAACGAGGAAGCCGAGGCCGAGCGCGTGGCCATGGAAATCCTCACCTTGCACCTGCGCACCAACCGGCCCTACAGCGACTTCGCCATCCTCTACCGGGGTAACTACCAGGCCAAGCTGATCGAGCTCAAGCTCCAGCACCACCAGGTGCCGTACCGCCTTTCCGGCGGCAACAGCTTCTTCGGACGCCAGGAGGTCAAGGACCTCATGGCCTACCTGCGCCTGCTGGTAAACCCGGACGACGACAACGCCTACCTACGCGTGATCAATGTGCCGCGCCGGGAAATCGGCTCCACCACCCTGGAAAAACTCGGCAACTACGCCACCGAGCGTGGCGTGTCGATGTACGCTGCCAGCGAGGAGCTGGGCCTGGGCGAGCACCTGGATGCCCGTTACACCGAGCGCCTGCAGCGCTTCAAGCACTGGCTCGACGGGGTGCGCCAGCGCGTGGCCCTGGAAGACCCGATCGCGGCCCTGCACGACATGATCCGCGACATCGACTACGAGAACTGGATCCGCCAGAACACCGCCAGCGACAAGGCGGCGGAGTTCCGTATCAGCAACGTCTGGTTCCTGATCGATGCCTTGAAGAACACCCTCGAGAAGGACGAAGAGGGTGACATGACCATCGAGGACGCCATCGGCAAGCTGGTGCTGCGCGACATGCTCGAGCGCCAGCAGGAAGAGGAAGAAAACGCCGAAGGTGTGCAGATGATGACCTTGCACGCCTCCAAGGGCCTGGAATTCCCTTACGTGTTCATCATGGGCATGGAGGAGGAAATCCTTCCGCACCGCTCCAGCATCGAGGCCGACACCATCGAGGAAGAGCGGCGTCTGGCCTACGTGGGCATTACCCGCGCCCGCCAGACCCTGGCCTTCACCTTCGCCGCCAAGCGCAAGCAGTACGGCGAAATCATCGACTGCACCCCCAGCCGGTTCCTGGACGAACTGCCGCCGGACGACCTGGCCTGGGAGGGCCTGGACGACGCGCCTGTCGAAGTGAAGGCCGCGCGCGGCAACAATGCGCTGGCCGACATCCGGGCCATGCTCAGACGCTGATCAACCCTTATTATTCAACCTTTGCCGCGGCCTGGTCCGTGGCCACCTTTGCTACATCGAGGAATACCACAGTGGAAGCACTGAAGCAGAAGATTCGCGAAGAAGGCATCGTGCTTTCCGATCAGGTTCTCAAAGTCGACGCGTTTCTCAACCACCAGATCGATCCGGCGCTGATGCAGCTGATCGGTGACGAGTTCGCCCGTTTGTTCGCCGACTCCGGTGTGACCAAGATCGTCACCATCGAAGCCTCAGGGATAGCCCCGGCGGTGATGACCGGCCTGAAGCTGGGCGTGCCGGTGATCTTCGCCCGCAAGCACCAGTCGCTGACCCTGACCGAGAACCTGCTGACCGCCTCGGTGTACTCCTTCACCAAGCAGACCGAGAACACCGTGGCCATCTCGCCGCGTCACCTCAACAGCAGCGACCGCGTGCTGGTGATCGATGACTTCCTGGCCAACGGCAAGGCATCCCAGGCGCTGATCTCGATCATCAAGCAGGCCGGTGCCACCGTTGCGGGCCTGGGCATCGTGATCGAAAAATCGTTCCAGGGCGGCCGCGCCGAACTGGACAGCCAGGGCTACCGCGTCGAGTCGCTGGCTCGGGTCAAGTCGCTCGAAGGCGGCGTGGTCACGTTCATCGACTGATGCCTCCTGGGGCCGCCTTGCGGCCCCTGCTACCTCCGGGTGGCGGCCAACCCTGCCAGCAGCAATCGCTGGTACAGCTCTTCCTTAAGCCCCTGCGGCTGCGCCAACCCCATCCGCGCCAACTGCGCCGGATAGGCCTCGGGCGCGGGCGCATCCAGCGCTGCCTTGCCCAACGCCAGCACTTCACTCAATTTGAATTTGCTCTTGAGCCAGTTGAGTGCCCGAAGCAAATCCCGCTCCTCGGCCGTGAAATCACACCCCAATGGATACTCCGGGAACAGCCGCGCATGCCGCTCGCGTATCGCCTCCAGACGCTCGGGCGTGTTGTCGGTAAAGCGCGTGGCCAGCGTGAAGCCTTTGGGCAGCTTGCCCGCCGCCTTCGCCTGCTCCATCAACGGCTGCTGGAAACGTGAATCGCTGATCGCCAGCAACCTGGCGATGACTTCGCTATCGGTCTGTCCACGCAGATCGGCGATACCGTATTCGGTCACCACGATGTCACGCAGATGCCGGGGAATGGTGCAGTGACCGTAGTTCCAGAACAGGTTGGAAGTCACCTCGCCCCCGGACTCGCGCCAGCTGCGCAGGAGCAGCAGGGAGCGCCCGCCCTCCAGGGCATGCGCTTGCGCGACAAAGTTGTATTGCCCGCCTACCCCGCTGAGCACCCGGCCATCCTCAAGCTGGTCGGCCACGCCGGCACCGAGCAAGGTCATGCCGAATGCTGTGTTGATGAAACGAGCGTCGCGGCGCTGGCGACGCTTGAGCGACTCCTGCCCGTACAGCTCGTTGATGTAGCTGATCGCGGTCATGACGAAACGGTCGCGTTGCTCAAGAGGCATCTCCCGCAGACGCCGGTAGAACGCCTCGGGGCCCAGGAAGAATCCGCCGTGCACCAAAGCCCCGTCCTCGTCGGCCGGGCGCCGTACTACCCCCGCCTCGGCCAGCACCAGCAAACCGTTGACGAACATCTCGCTGCAGCCATACAGCCCCTGGGCAATGGCATCGCGCCCACCCTCGCGCTCGATCAATCCCTGCCAGGGCGTGAGGTCCAGAGCATCGAGCAGTGCCCGGTAGCCGGCGTTGTCACCCTGGCGCGCCAACAAGGCCGCGGTCACCGCATCGCCCATGGCGCCGATGCCGATCTGCAGGGTACCGCCATCGCGCACCAGGGCACTGGCGTGAAGCCCAATGCAGTGGTCCTGGGTGGTGACCGGCATGTTCGGGGTACAAAACAACCGGCGCCGCTCAGGCTCGTCGATCAACAGGTCGAAGGCTTCCCGGCCAAGTTCGGCCCCTGCAGGCATGTAGGGCAGCTCGGTGTGCACCTGGCCGAGCAGCAGGATGGTCTCACCGGCGGCGCGACGACGGGCGATCATCGGCAACAGGTCGAGGGTGATGTCCGGGTTACAGGCAAGGCTCAGGTGATCGGGGCGCTCGGGCGTGGCGGCTACCAACTGGGCGATCAGGTTCAGGCCATTGGCGTTGATGTCCCGCGCCGCATGGGTGTAGTTGCTGCTGACATAGTCCTGCTGGGCGCTCTCGCTGTGCAGCAGGCTGCCAGGCTGCAGGAAGAACTGCTCGACGCGGATGTTGCCGGGCAGGCTGTCGTTGCGCAGGTCGGCGAGGTAGTCGAGCTCTTCATAATCGGCAAAAACCCGCTCGACGAAGGGCTCCAGAAAACGACGTTGCAAGCCATCGCCAAGCGGCGGCCGCCCGAGGCTCAAAGCGGTGTAGATCGTCAGTTGGCGCTCGGGTAGCTGGCGCACCCTGGCATACAACGCGTTGACGAAGGCATTAGGTTTGCCCAGGCCCAAGGGCAGGCCCATGTGGATGTGGGCGGGTAGACGGGCCAGGACCTGTTCTACCGCCTGGTCGAGGGAACAGCACTGGGTCATGGGGCCTCCTGTGAACATCCATGCGCAGGGGTTGGACCGTTATTACCCGTGAAAAAGCCACCCCATTTCGTAGCCCAGAAACACAAAGCCCGCCATGGGAGGCGGGCTTGGGGGAATCAGGCAGGGATTACAGCCCCGACATCTTCTTGATGGCGCCCTTGAGCTCGTCATCCGAGCAGTCGGCACAGGTGCCTTTGGGCGGCATGGCGTTGATACCGGTAATGGCCTTGGCCAGGATGCCGTCCAGACCACCCTGGTGGTCAGCACGCTCCTTCCAGGCGGCGGTATCGCCGATCTTCGGCGCGCCGAGCAAGCCGCTGCCATGGCAAGCGTTGCAATGCTTGGCGATGATTTCATCTGGGGTCTTGGCACCACCGCCACCTGCGGTAGCAGCCACTGCCATGCCTTTGCACTCCTGGCCCTGGACGCACACCTGGCCGACCGGCTCGAGGCGCTTGGCGATTTCGTCGTTGGTCGCAGCGGTTGCGCTCATTGCCCAAAGGGCGAATACGGCTGCTGGTACGGCCAGCATCTTCTTGATTTGGTTCACGCGAACACCCTCATGGTGGCTAATCACGCCCGCGGCCACGGATCTGCGAGCGTTTGAAAGTATAGCGGGAACCCCGAAACCGTGGAACGACCCCACAAGGGAAAGGGGTATTGCCGAAACAATGCACTGCGCTGGATCAAAAGTTCGAGGGTGTCGCCGCGCTGATCAGCCTGGCAGGCTCTTCGAAGGGGTTGCGAAAACGGTGTGGACGGGTGCTTTCGAAGTAGTAGCTGTCGCCGGCCTCGAGGATGAACGTCTCGGTACCGACCACCAGCTCGAGCCGGCCTTCGAGCAGGATGCCGGTCTCTTCGCCGTCGTGGGTGAGCATTTCTTCGCCGGTATCGGCCCCGGGCGGATACACCTCGTTGAGGAAGGCGATCGCCCGGTTGGGGTGCGATTTGCCCACCAGCTTCATGGTCACTGCACCGTCGGAGATGTCGATCAGTTCGTGAGCCTTGTAGACGACCTGGGTAGGGCTTTCAGGCGCCAGCTCCACGGAGAAGAACTCGACCATGGACATGGGGATGCCGCTGAGCACCTTGCGCAGGGAGCTGATCGAGGGGCTCACGCTGTTCTTCTCGATCATCGAGATGGTGCTGTTGGTGACGCCCGCGCGTTTGGCGAGTTCACGCTGGGACAGGCCCTTGAGCTTGCGGATGGCTTGCAGTCGTTCACCGACGTCCAAAGCTGGAGCCTCCTGAAACGGTCGAGGTGGGAGCGAAGTGTGAACGATATGATGGCAACGCCGTTCAGTATTTACAACACTTCGCCCCGCAGCCTGTCCGCTTCAGCGCCTCATTCGCCGATATAGTCCAGCGGTACACGCTTGAGGTTGCAGAAGATCTGGTACGGGATCATCCCGGCCTGGGCAGCCACGTCGCTGGCCAGCACCTGCTTGCCCCACAATTCCACCGGACTGCCGACCGTGGCTTCGGGTACGTCGGTCAGATCGACGCAGAGCATGTCCATCGACACCCGGCCGATCAGTTGGGTGCGTTTGCCGGCGACCATCACGGGCGTGCCGGTCGGTGCCTGACGCGGATAGCCGTCGGCATAGCCCATGGCGACCACGCCGACGCGGGTCGGGCGTGGGGTGATGAACTTGGCGCCGTAACCTACCGGCTCACCGGCCGGCAGTTCGCGCACGCTGATGATCCGCGATTGCAAGGTCATCACCGGCTGCAGGCGCTCGGCCTGGGGCTGGGACACTTCGAACGGGGTGGCGCCGTACAGCATGATGCCGGGGCGCACCCAGTCGCTCGGCACCTGGGGCCAGCCCAGCACCGCAGGCGAATTGCGCAGGCTGCACTCGGCCGCCAGGCCCTGGCGGGCGGCTTCGAACACTGCGACCTGTTGGGCTGTGGCGTCGACATCCAGTTCGTCGGCGCGAGCGAAGTGGCTCATCAGCACGATACGCGCCACTTTCCCGCTGGCCAGCAGGCGCTGGTAGCTTTCTTGGTAATCCTTCGGGTGCAGGCCGACCCGGTGCATGCCGGTGTCCATCTTCAACCAGACCGTCAATGGCTTGTGTACTGGCGTCTTCTCGATCGCTTCGAGCTGCCACAGCGATTGCACCACGCACCACAGGTCATGTTCGGCGATCAGCGCCAGCTCGCTCGCCTCGAAGAAACCTTCGAGCAACAGCACCGGGGCTTTGATCCCGGCGGCGCGCAGCTCCAGCGCTTCCTCGATGCAGGCCACGGCAAAAC
Source organism: Pseudomonas sp. CK-NBRI-02 (assembly GCF_008124495.1). Taxonomy (NCBI): domain Bacteria; kingdom Pseudomonadati; phylum Pseudomonadota; class Gammaproteobacteria; order Pseudomonadales; family Pseudomonadaceae; genus Pseudomonas; species Pseudomonas sp. CK-NBRI-02. The sequence goes on from NZ_VSJH01000008.1 coordinate 338,840, forward strand.
CATCGGCCTCGGTTTCCAGGGCCAAAGCGCAACGCACCGCGCCATGGCCGTAGGCATCGGCCTTGATCACGGCAAGGGCTTTGGCGCCGGACAGCTCACGGGCCAGGCGGTAATTGTGGCGAAGGGCTTGAAGGTCGATCAGGGCACGGGCGGGACGCATGGCGGCAGCCTTCTGGCAGTCTGGTTATGAATTAAGTCCCTGGCGCGACAGGCGTGGGGTAGTGCCCGCCGAGCCAGGGTGAGGGAACGGTTTACGGCAGCGCGGCGACTACCGACATCTCGACGAGGATTTCCGGCTCGCACAGCTTGGCCTCGACCGTCGCGCGGGCCGGAGCGACGCCTTGGGGCAGCCACTGATCCCACACCGCGTTCATGCCCAGGAAATGCGCGTCGATGTCCTTGAGGTAGATGGTCACCGAGAGCAAACGGGTCTTGTCGGTGCCGGCCAGCTCCAGCAGGCGCTCGATGTTGGCCAGCACCTCGCGGGTCTGCTGTTCGATCCCGGCGTCCAGATCGTCCCCCACCTGGCCCGCCAAGTAGACAGTGCCGTTATGGGTGACGATCTGGCTCATGCGTTCATTGGTGAGCTGGCGCTGGATTGCCATGCTTGGAAATCTCCTGGTTGTTGCCGTAACGCGAAATATCGAGGCCTTCGGCGCTGATCTGTGGCTTCTTGCGCGCGATCAGGTCGGCCAGCAAGCGACCGGAACCACAGGCCATGGTCCAGCCCAAGGTACCGTGACCGGTGTTCAGGAACAGGTTGCGGTACGGGGTGGCGCCCACGATCGGGGTCCCGTCCGGGGTGGCCGGGCGCAGGCCGGTCCAGAAGCTGGCCTGGCTCAGGTCGCCGCCGCGAGGATAAAGATCGTTGACGATCATCTCCAGGGTTTCGCGCCGACGCGGGTTCAGCGAAAGGTCGAAGCCTGCGATTTCGGCCATGCCGCCCACACGAATGCGGTTGTCGAAACGGGTGATGGCGACCTTGTAGGTTTCGTCGAGAATGGTCGAGGTCGGGGCCATGTCCGCGTTGGTGATCGGTACGGTCAGCGAGTAGCCCTTGAGCGGGTAGACCGGCGCCTTGATGCCCAGCGGCTTGAGCATCTGCGGAGAATAGCTACCCAGGGCGAGGACGTAGCGGTCGGCCGTTTCCAGCTTGCCGTCGATCCATACACCATTGATGCGGTCACCCGCGAAGTCCAGGCGCTGGATGTTCTGGTCGAAGCGGAACTCGACGCCCAGCTTGACCGCCATCTCGGCGAGCTTGGTAGTGAACAGTTGGCAGTCGCCGGTCTGGTCGTTCGGCAGGCGCAGGGCGCCGGCCAGGATGTCCTTCACGCCGGCCAGGGCAGGTTCTACGCGGGCGATGCCGTCGCGGTCGAGCAGCTCGTAAGGCACGCCGGATTGTTCGAGGACAGCGATGTCCTTGGCGGCAGCGTCCACCTGGGCCTGGGTGCGGAACAGCTGGGTGGTGCCCAGGGAGCGGTTTTCGTAGGCAATGCCGGTTTCGGCGCGCAGTTCATCGAGGCAGTCGCGGCTGTACTCGGACAGACGCACCATGCGCTCCTTGTTCACCGCATAGCGGTTGGCGGTGCAGTTGCGCAGCATCTGCGCCATCCACAGGTACTGGTCGACATCACCGGTGAGCTTGATAGCCAAAGGGGCGTGGCGCTCGAGCAGCCACTTGATGGCCTTGAGCGGCACACCTGGGGCAGCCCATGGAGAGGCATAGCCGGGCGAGATCTGGCCTGCGTTGGCAAAGCTGGTTTCCATGGCCACCGCTGGCTGGCGGTCGACCACCGTCACTTCGAAACCTTGCCGGGCCAGATAGTAGGCACTGGCGGTTCCGATCACACCGCTACCAAGTACCAGAACTCGCATTGTTTATTCCTCGCACGCGGCGCACCGCAGACTTTTGTTGAAATGGCTGGATTGGGCGCAGTATAGGGAGGAATAGCCAGTGCATTTCACTATATAAAAGCCTATATTTGGCGAGAATTCTCGGCAAAATCGCCTTTCACGGAGGGGCATCCCCTATGAGAACCCAGCACCAGACCAAGCGTGAACTGGACAAGATCGACCGCAATATTCTGCGTATCCTGCAGAACGATGGCCGTATCTCGTTCACTGAACTGGGCGAAAAGGTCGGCCTTTCCACTACCCCTTGCACCGAGCGGGTTCGCCGCCTGGAACGCGAGGGGATCATCATGGGCTACAACGCCCGGCTCAATCCGCAGCACCTCAAAGGCAGCCTGCTGGTGTTCGTCGAGATCAGCCTGGACTACAAGTCCGGCGACACCTTCGAGGAGTTCCGCCGCGCCGTGCTCAAGCTGCCTCACGTGCTGGAGTGCCACCTGGTCTCCGGCGATTTTGACTACCTGGTGAAGGCGCGCATTTCGGAGATGGCCTCCTACCGCAAGCTGCTCGGCGACATCCTGCTCAAGCTGCCCCACGTGCGCGAGTCCAAGAGCTACATCGTGATGGAAGAAGTCAAAGAGAGCCTCTGCCTGCCGATTCCGGAGTGAGGCTCAGACCAATACCTGGCGGGTGGTGGCAATGAACTGATGCACCAGTTCCTCGGCCTGCGGCTCGATCATCTGCTCAGGCCCCCGCCCTCGCGGGCAGGCCAGCCGTGGCGTGGTGCCGAACAGTCGGCAGATTATCGGGCGCTCTTGATAGACCGTGCAGCCATTGGGACCCAGGTGCACACAGTCGAGGCGCTCGAGCGCAGCGTCCTGCTCGGCGCGGGATTTGCGCGGCAGGCGTGCCATCTCCTCGGCTGAGGTCGTGACCGGGCCGCAGCAGTCGTGACAACCCGGCTCGCACTCGAAGGATGGAATCAGTTCGCGCAAAAAGTGGATCTTGTGGCTGTTGCAGGACATGGCGAGATAAGCAGCAGGAAAAAGTGAGGAAATTATAGGCCTGTTCGCAGGCAAATCTGCTCCCGCGCATCGAACCGGTAAGCGCGGTTTTATCCACGAACGACGGCGCAGGCCTCGCAGTTGCCCACCTTGCACCTGCGACTTATCCTCGCCCTTTGGCCTTAGCACCGGGAAACGACAGATGATCCACAGCGCGCAGCACGCCGCCTCTTATTACGCCGCCAGCAGCGTGCCGCACCCCGACTACCCGGCGCTCGAAGGTGAGCACAGCGCTGATGTGTGCATCGTCGGCGGCGGCTATTCGGGCCTCAATACTGCCATTGAGCTGGCCGAGCGTGGTTTGTCCGTCATCCTGCTGGAAGCGCGCAAGATCGGCTGGGGGGCCAGCGGACGCAATGGCGGGCAATTGATCCGCGGCGTTGGCCATGGTCTGGAGCAATTCCTGCCCATCCTCGGCGAGCAAGGCGTACGCAACTTGAAACTCATGGGCCTGGAAGCAGTGGATATCGTCCGCGAGCGTGTCGAGCGCCATGCCATCGCCTGCGACCTGACCTGGGGCTACTGCGACCTGGCCAACAAGCCGGGTGAGCTGGAAGGCTTCGCCGAAGACGCCGAGGAACTGCGCAGCCTCGGTTATCGTCACGAACTGCGCCTGGTACCGGCCTCGGACATGCACAGTGTGGTGGGCTCGGATCGCTACGTGGGCGGACTGATCGACATGGGTTCGGGCCATCTGCATCCGCTCAACCTGGCCTTGGGCGAAGCACGGGTCGCCGCCAGCCTGGGCGTGAAGCTGCACGAACAGTCTGAGGTGACGCGCATCGACTATGGCTCGCAGGTGCAAGTCCATACCGCCAAAGGGCGTGTGCGCGCCGGCACCCTGGTGCTGTGCTGCAATGCCTACCACAACGACCTGAATCGCGAGCTGGGCGGCAAGGTGCTGCCTGCCGGTAGCTATATCATTGCCACCGAGCCACTGGGCGAGGAACGTGCCCGCCAACTGTTGCCACAGAACATGGCGGTCTGCGATCAGCGAGTGGCGCTGGACTACTATCGCCTGTCGGCCGACCACCGCCTGCTGTTCGGCGGAGCCTGTCATTACTCCGGGCGCGACCCGAAGGACATCGCCGCCTACATGCGCCCCAAGATGCTCAAGGTATTTGCGCAACTGGCCGATGTGCGCATCGACTATCAATGGGGCGGCATGATCGGCATCGGCGCCAACCGCCTGCCGCAGATCGGGCGCCTGGCCAGCCAGCCGAACGTCTATTACGCCCAGGCGTACTCCGGCCACGGCGTGAACGCCACCCACCTGGCCGGGCGCCTGCTGGGTGAGGCCATCAGCGGCCAGCAGAGCGGTCGCTTCGACCTGTTCGCCCAGGTCCCGCATATCACCTTCCCCGGTGGAAGGCTGCTGCGTTCGCCGCTGCTGGCCTTGGGCATGCTCTGGCATCGGCTTAAGGAGTTGGTCTGACTCCAGGCACTACCCCCGCTCCCACACAATTGCGGTTAGTCCTTCCAGAAGGGTTTGCGCCCTTCTTCGCGAGCCTGCTCCCAGCTCAGTCCCACATCCTTCAGTTGGCTATCATCCAACTGCAACAAGACCCGGCGAGTGCGCCAGCGGTGCAGCATCAACCCCCAGCGCCCCAGCCCGGCCGGGGCGTTGTAGACCTTGGGCCGCAGGCCTTCTTCCAGTTCTTTAGCCAATAATTGCAAACGTACGTCGCTCACGCCGTCCATCGCCACGCTCTCCTGCTCTGATCGAACCCTGGAAAAAGCATGCCGTTTCGCGCCCTCGACAATACAGATCCAATACCGGCTTATTATTCCCATACAGAATTGGCCGAAACAGGACTGAATGGCGTATTTTCCACCCATCTGTACCGATCCTAGTCGCAGACGGTTCCAGGGAGTATGCCATGACCCTTTACCTCAACCTTGCCGAACTGCTTGGCGCACGCATCGAACAAGGCCTGTACCGCCCCGGCCAGCGCCTGCCATCGGTGCGTGCCCTGAGCCTTGAGCATGGGGTCAGCCTGAGCACGGTGCAGCAGGCCTATCGTCTGCTCGAAGACAACGGCCTGGTCTCGCCGCGGCCCAAGTCCGGCTATTTCGTCGCCGAGGACCGCAGCCTTCCTGCGCTGCCCGCCATGAGCCGCACCGCCCAACGTCCGGTGGATATCTCGCAGTGGGACCAAGTGCTGGAACTGGTGCGCAGCACGCCGCAAAAAGGCGTGATCCAGCTCGGTCGCGGCATGCCCGACATCGACAGCCCGACCCTCAAGCCCCTGCTGCGAAGCCTGGCCCAGCTCAGTCGGCGCCAGGACATGCCAGGTCTGTACTACGACAACATCCATGGCAACCTGGCCCTGCGCGAGCAGATCGCCCGGCTGATGCTCGACTCCGGCTGCCGCCTGGGCCCGGCCGACCTGGTGGTGACCACTGGCTGCCATGAGGCGTTGTCCACCAGCATCCGCGCCGTGTGTGAACCGGGGGATATCGTGGCCGTCGAAGCGCCCAGCTTCCACGGCGCCATGCAGACCCTCAAAGGCCTGGGCATGAAGGCCCTGGAGATTCCCACCGATCCACTCACCGGCATCAGCCTGGAGGCCTTGGAACTGGCGCTGGAGCAGTGGCCCATCAAGCTCATCCAGCTCACCCCCAGCTGTAACAACCCACTGGGCTACATCATGCCCGAGGCGCGCAAGAAGGCCCTGCTGAACCTCGCCCAGCGCTACGACGTGGCAATTCTCGAAGACGATGTGTACGGCGACCTGGCCTACACCTACCCGCGGCCGCGGACCATCAAGTCGTTCGATGAAGACGGCCGCGTGTTGCTGTGCAGCTCTTTCTCCAAGACCCTGGCGCCGGGCCTGCGGGTCGGCTGGGTGGCGCCCGGACGCTACCTGGAGCGCGTGCTGCACATGAAGTACATCAGCACCGGCAGTACCGCCAGCCAGCCGCAACTGGCCATCGCCGATTTCATCGAAGCCGGCCACTATCAGCCCCACGTGCGCCGCATGCGCAGCCAGTACCAACGCGGCCGCGACCAGATGAGCGACTGGGTGACACGGTACTTTCCGCCCGGCACGCGCGCCAGTCGGCCCCAAGGCGGGTTCATGCTGTGGGTTGAATTGCCGGAAAGTTTCGATACGCTGCGCCTGAATCGCGCTTTACTGGAGCAGGGGGTGCAGATCGCCGTCGGCAGTATCTTCTCGGCGTCGGGCAAGTACCGGCATTGCCTGCGCATGAACTTCGCCGCGCGGCCCACGCCCCAGATCGAAGCTGCGGTACGCAAAGTGGGTGAAACCGCCCTTCGTCTACTGGAAGCGGACGAAGACCCGGCGTAACTTTGCGCCGCCCTCCACGGTCCAAACCATAAAGCCTTTGCTGTACAGGACGTTCTTCACTTGAGACTCCAGCGAGCTCTGCCACTGTTGCTGGCGCTGCTGCTTGGCCTGTCGGGCTGCGCCAGCGTCAGTACGCCCCGCCAGGTCAGCCAGACGCTGCCGGCCAGCGAATCGGCGTTCGGCCGCTCCGTCCAGCGCCAGGCCGCGCCCTATGACGGGCGCTCGGGCTTTCGCCTGCTGCCCAACAGCAACGAGGCCTTTCGCGCCCGCGCCGAGCTGATCCGCAACGCCCAGGCGAGCATCGACCTGCAGTACTACATCGTCCACGATGGCTTGAGCACCCGAGCCCTGGTCCACGAGCTGCTGCGCGCCGCCGACCGCGGCGTGCGCGTGCGCGTGCTGCTCGACGACACCACCAGCGACGGCCTCGACACCATGATGGGCACCCTCGCTGCCCATCCCAACATCCAGATCCGCGTATTCAACCCCTTGCACCTGGGGCGCAGCACCGGCGCCACCCGCGCTGTAGGCCGGCTGTTCAACCTGTCGCGCCAGCATCGGCGCATGCACAACAAGCTGTTTTTGGTGGACAACAGCATGGCCATCGTCGGCGGTCGCAACCTGGGCGATGAATACTTCGACGCCGAGCCGAACCTCAACTTCACCGACATCGATCTGCTCGGCGTAGGCCCAGTGGCCGACCAGCTCGGCCACAGCTTCGACCAGTACTGGAACAGCGCCCTGAGCTTGCCGATCGGCGACTTTCTCTGGCGCCAGCCGGATGCCAACGACCTGCGGGCCAGCCGCAAGCGCCTGGAGATTTCACTGGCGCAAGCGCGGGTCAAGCACAAAGCCTTGTACGACCGCTTGATGGCCTACCAGTCCAATCCACGGCTGGACGCGTGGCGCAACGAGCTGATCTGGGCCCACAGCAAGGCCCTCTGGGATTCACCTAGCAAGGTACTGGCCCAAGGCGAGCCGGATCCACACCTGCTGATGACCCAGCAGTTGGCACCGGAGCTTGCCAATGTGCACCGCGAGCTGATCCTGGTATCGGCCTACTTCGTACCGGGCGAATCGGGCTTGCTGTACCTGACCGGCCGCGCCGATGCCGGTACGTCAGTCAAGCTGCTGACCAACTCCCTGGAAGCCACCGACGTCCCAGCGGTACATGGCGGCTATGCCCCCTATCGCCGCGCCCTGCTCGAGCACGGCGTGCAGCTGTACGAACTGCGCCGCCAACCCGGTGACCCGAGCGCTTACCGCAGCCTGCGCCTGTATGGCAGCTCGGATTCCAGTTTGCACAGCAAAGCCATCGTCTTCGACCGACGCAAGACCTTCATCGGATCGTTCAACTTCGACCCACGCTCGGTGTTGTGGAACACCGAGGTCGGCGTGCTGGTCGACAGCCCCGAGCTGGCCGAATACACCCGTGATCTTGCGGTGCAGGGCATGGCGCCAGCGCTGAGCTATCAGGCCAAGCTGGTGGGGGACAAACTGGTGTGGGTGACCGAGGACAACGGCAAACGCCGCATGCTCACCTCCGAGCCAGGCGGGCTGTGGCGGCGATTCAATGCCTGGATCAGCAAGGCGGTGGGGCTGGAGAAGATGCTGTGAGCCGCCGCCCCGTTCGCAGGTGAACCCTGCCCACAATTCAAGCAGCGCTATAGCGCCGCACCTGTGGCCCGCGAATCAGCTACAAACTCGCTATCAGGCCGAAGCAGGCTCGAAGGCATCGCGCCTGCGAGTCAACACGACCAACCCCGCCGCCCCTGCCGCCATCAGCCACGGCAATGCATGGCCACTGATCCATTGACTGCCGGCGCCAGCGATCAGCGGCCCTAGCAGGCAACCGATGCCCCACAGCTGCGCCACATGCGCGTTGGCGCGCACCAGTTCATCGTCCCGGTAGCGCTCACCGATCAGCACCAGCGACAGGGTGAAAAGCCCGCCGGCACTGGCCCCGAACAACACCCAGACCGGCCAGATCGCAGGTGTGTGCAAGGTCAGCGGAATGGCCAGACTCGAAACGAGCAGGGTCAAGGCGCAACCACTGAACAGCGTCCGCCGCGACATGTAGTCGGCCAGGGCCCCGATCGGCAGCTGCAGCACGGCATCGCCCACCACCACGGTGCTGACCATGAACAATGCGATCTCGGCGGTGAACCCTTGCTGCAGGCAGTACACCGGCAGCAAGGTCAGGATCATCGCCTCGAAGGCAGCGAACAGCGCAATGGCCCAGGCGATCACCGGCAGACGCCGGCAAAACCCGAACAGGTCGCCGAAGGTGACGCTGCATGCCTCGGTGCTGGGTGCACCGCCGCGGCCCAGCAGCAGCAAGGGTGCGAACAGCAGCAGCGCTGTGGCGGCCCAGAATCCAAAGTCATCGTCCGAGCCCAAGAACCCCAGCACCAAGGGGCCGGCAAGCTGGCTCAGGGCATAGCTGCTGCCATACAGCGCCACCAACCGACCGCGCCACTGCTCGACCACCAGTTGGTTGATCCAGCTTTCACCCAGGATGAACACCACCGTCAGGGCCATGCCGATCACCAGGCGCAATGCCAGCCACAGCGCATAACTGGGCAGCACGGCTACAAGGCCGATCGATAACGCACCGCCCCACAGGCACAGGCGCATCGCCGCTGGCACACCGACCCAACCCGCCAGGCGGCTGGCCAGGCTGGCCCCGAGTAGCACACCGAGCGCGGGCATCGCGGCCATCACGCCGATGGCGAACCCACCGTAGCCCCAGCCCTCCAGGCGCAAGGACACCAGCGGCATGCTCACGCCGAGCGCGAGCCCGACACTGAGCACCGACGCCAGCACGGCAAAATAGGTTCCCCAACGCATGACAGCCTCCCAGGCAGATCTTGAACAGCAAAGACGACAAAGCCGGGACGGCATGGGCCGGCCCGGCTAGTTGCTTTCAGGGCTGCTGCGCAGCCCATCGTGGGTAACCGCTCCTACGAATCCTGTGGGAGCGGTCATCCACGAAAAGGGCCGCCCAGCGGCCCGCTGGATTACAGCTTGATCCAGGTCGCTTTCAGCTCGGTGTACTTCTCCAGTGCGTGCAGCGACTTGTCACGACCGTTGCCCGATTGCTTGAAGCCACCGAACGGCGCGGTCATGTCACCACCATCGTACTGGTTGACCCACACGCTGCCGGCGCGCACGGCACGAGCGGTGTTGTGGGCCTTGGAGATGTCGGCAGTCCAGATGCCAGCCGCCAGGCCGTACGGGGTGTCGTTGGCAATCGCCACGGCTTCCTCGGCGGTGTCGAAGGTGATGACCGACAGCACAGGGCCGAAGATCTCTTCCTTGGCGATCTTCATGGCGTTGGTCACGCCGTCGAAGATGGTCGGCTCGACGTAAGTACCGCCGGTTTCTTCCAGAATACGCTTGCCGCCCGCGAGCAGCTTGGCACCATCCTGGTGACCGGCGTCGATGTACGACAGCACGGTGTTCATTTGCTGGGTGTCCACCAGAGCACCGACGGTGGTCGACGGATCCAGCGGGTTGCCCGGCTTCCAGGCCTTCAGGGCCTCGACCACCATCGGCAAGAACTTGTCCTTGATCGAGCGCTCGACCAGCAGGCGCGAACCTGCGGTGCAGACTTCGCCCTGGTTGAAGGCGATGGCGCTGGCAGCGGCTTCGGCGGCGGCCTTGAGGTCAGGGGCGTCGGCGAAGACGATGTTCGGGCTCTTGCCGCCGGCTTCCAGCCAGACGCGCTTCATGTTCGACTCGCCCGCGTAGACCATCAGCTGCTTGGCAATCTTGGTCGAGCCGGTGAACACCAGGGTGTCGACGTCCATGTGCAGGGCCAGGGCCTTGCCCACGGTGTGGCCGTAGCCTGGCAGCACGTTCAGCACGCCTGCCGGGATGCCCGCTTCGATCGCCAGCTGGGCGATACGAATGGCCGTCAGCGGCGATTTTTCCGATGGCTTGAGGACGATGGAGTTACCAGTGGCCAGGGCCGGGCCGAGTTTCCAGCAGGCCATCAGCAGTGGGAAGTTCCACGGCACGATCGCGCCGACCACGCCCACAGGCTCGCGGGTCACCAGACCCAGCTGATCGTGCGGAGTCGGGGCGACTTCGTCGTAGACCTTGTCGATGGCTTCGGCAGTCCAATGGATGGCGTTGGCGGCACCTGGGACGTCGATGGTGGAGGAGTCACCGATCGGCTTGCCCATGTCCAGGGTTTCCAGCAGGGCCAGTTCTTCGACGTTCTTGCGCAGCAGGTCGGCGAAGCGGATCAGGGTAGCCTTACGCTTGGCCGGAGCCTGGCGCGACCAGACGCCGGATTCGAACACGGCGCGGGCATTTTCGACGGCGCGGTTGGCGTCGGCCAGATCGCAGCTGGCAACCTTGGCCAGGAAGCGTCCGTCCACCGGGCTCAGGCAGTCGAAGGTTTCACCGGATGCGGCATCGGTGTATTCGCCGTTGATGAAGGCGCGACCTTCGATCTTCAGTTGCTGGGCACGCTGTTCCCAATCCGCACGAGTCAGGGTGGTCATACGAAACTCCTCCTCTTGTTAAGGTGCAACGCCGTACTGAGGACATCACGGCGTGTCAATAATTCTGGCCGGGTGACAAGCGCACACTGGCACCCGACACCCTAAACCAGCCGGTGGAAACTATCAATATATTTGACACGAAAGGCCTAAACGCCTACTGATGTGCATTTTATTAAACAACAAAAGGGAATCACCATGAGCATCGGCACCATCATCGACTTCGCTCAGGCACTCACCGAGGCCGAACGCTACCGTCCAGCGGCGGAAAAAATCCTCAAGGGCGAGCCCGACCAGGCGGTCTACAACCACTATTCCAGCCCCTGCGGCCAGTTCGCCGCCGGCGTGTGGGAAGGTGAGGTGGGCCAGTGGACGGTGAACTACACCGAGCACGAATACTGCGAGATCACCCAGGGTGTCTCGGTACTGCGCGACCAACAGGGCAATGCCAAGACCCTGCGCGCCGGCGATCGGTTCGTCATCCCGGCCGGCTTCAAGGGCACCTGGGAAGTGCTGGAGCCCTGCCGCAAGATCTACGTCATGTTCGAACAGAAGTAAGAGTCGCAGGTGAAGGGCATCATCGAAGGTTTCCTCTTCCGCCCTGAACGCCGGACATAAAAAAACCCGCTTCCGAGGAAGCGGGTTTTTTTCAGGTTGCCGATCAATTACTTGATCTTGGCTTCCTTGTAGACCACGTGCTTGCGGACGACCGGATCGTATTTCTTGATCTCGATCTTGTCCGGAGTGGTGCGCTTGTTCTTGTCGGTGGTGTAGAAGTGGCCGGTACCGGCACTCGAAACCAGACGGATCAATTCACGCATGATGTTCTCCCTTAAACCTTGGCGCCAGCACGACGGATGTCGGCCAGAACGGCATCGATACCGCGCTTGTCGATGATACGCATGCCCTTGGCGGAAACGCGCAGACGCACGAAACGCTTCTCGGACTCAACCCAGAAACGGTGGTGCTGCAGGTTTGGCAGGAAACGACGACGGGTTTTGTTGTTTGCGTGGGAAATGTTGTTCCCGGTTACCGGACCCTTACCGGTAACTTGACAGACTCTCGACATGCCTCAGCCCTCTAAAACCACATGCCCAACCCGGCATGGGTTGGCCGCTTAATCTCTCAGTCTATGGCGCCAGGCGCCGTGTTTCCGGGGGTCTTATCGACCGAATCGGCTTGCGCGACAGACCGTGCCCCTAGAAAAGAGCGCTGCTTTATACCAGAAAGACTCGACCACAACAACAGAAGATACGCATCCTGATAGGGCCGAGCGCGCCCGGCCAGCATAGCGACAAGGCTGGCGTGCTGTCGACCGCTCGTCGCCGGGCAGGCGAAAAAGAAGGTGGCCATTTATCAATGCGCACACTAGGGTAGGACCTTTCCTCAGCTGCACAGTCAGATGGGCCCCGGATCAGTCAAGGAGTCACCATGCGTGTCGCCGCCCTATCGTTGTTGTTCACCTCCCTGTTCGCCGCAGGCCTCGCCCAGGCGGCGCCCCTCTCCGTTTGCACCGAGGCTAGCCCCGAAGGCTTCGACGTCGTCCAGTACAACTCGCTGACGACCACCAACGCCTCGGCCGATGTGCTGATGAATCGTCTGGTGGAATTCGATGCCAGCCAGGGCAAGGTGGTGCCCAGCCTGGCTGAAAGCTGGACAGTGTCCGATGACGGCCTGATCTATGACTTCAAGCTGCGCAATGGCGTGAAATTCCATACCACATCCTGGTTCAAACCCAGCCGTGACTTGGACGCCGACGATGTGCTGTTCAGCTTCCAGCGCATGCTCTACCCCGCCCACGCCTGGCACAAGACAGCGCCTGGAGGGTACCCGCATGCCCAATCGCTGCAGCTGGCCAGCCTGATCAAGCTGATCGAAGCGCCGGAACCGCACACGGTACGCTTCACCCTGACCCACCCGGACGCGACCTTCCTGGCGACCCTGAGCATGGGTTTCGCCTCGATCTATTCCGCCGAGTATGCCGACAAGCTGCTCAAGGCCGGCACCCCGGAAAAGCTCAACAGCCAGCCGGTCGGCACCGGACCGTTCGTGTTCCAGCGTTTCCAGAAGGACGCGGTGGTGCGCTATCGCGCCAACCCCGACTATTTCGCGGGCAAGCCCGCCGTCGACCCGCTGATCTACGCCATCACCCCAGACGCCAACGTACGCCTGCAGAAACTCAAACGCGGCGAATGCCAGGTGGCCCTCTCGCCCAAACCGTTGGATATCACCGAAGCTGGCAAGGACGGTAATCTCAAAACCGCAAGTGTCCCGGCGTTCATGACGGCGTTCGTCGCCATCAACAGCCAGCACCCACCGCTGGACAAATCCGAGGTGCGCCAGGCCATCAACCTGGCCTTCGACAAGCCCGCCTATCTCAAGGCCGTGTTCGAAGGCACCGCCATCGCGGCCAATGGCCCCTACCCGCCCAACACCTGGAGCTACGCCAAGGACTTGCCTGGCTACGCCATGGACCTTAAAAAAGCCAAGGCGCTGTTGGCCAAGGCAGGGCTTGCGGACGGTTTTGCCACGACGATCTGGACCCGCCCCTCAGGCAGCCTGCTCAATCCAAACCCGAGCCTGGGCGCACAGATGCTCCAGGCGGATCTTGCGAAGATCGGTATCAAGGCCGAGATCCGCGTGATCGAATGGGGCGAGCTGATCCGCCGGGCCAAGGCTGGCGAGCATGATCTGCTGTTCATGGGCTGGGCCGGCGACAACGGCGATCCGGACAACTTCCTCACCCCGCAGTTTTCCTGCGCGGCGGTCAAGTCCGGTACCAACTTCGCGCGTTTTTGCGATAACCGCCTGGATCAGCTGATCAGCGCCGGCCGCACCACTAACGACCAGAGCGTGCGCAGCCGTTTGTATCAACAGGCGCAGACGCTGATCCAGCAGCAGGCACTGTGGTTGCCACTGGCCCATCCGACTGCAGCCACGCTGCTGCGCCAGGGTGTGGAGGGTTACCAAGTGAGCCCGTTCGGGCGATTGGATTTCAGCAAGGTTTCCGTCACGCGCTAAGTCATTGGCCGGGGCGCTTTGCGCCCCATCGCTGGCCATAAAGCAGCCTTAGGCCTCGAACCACCCTTGCTCGATCATCGACAGCGGCTCACCGTCCCCGACGATGACATGATCGAGCACCCGCACATCGATCAACGCCAATGCCCGTTTGAGCACCAGCGTCATGTGCACGTCATCCTCGCTGGGCTCGCTATGGCCTGACGGATGGTTATGGCACAGGATCAGGGCGGCGGCGTTGTGCAACAGCGAGCGCCGCACCACCTCACGCGGGTAGACGCTCGCCCGGTTGATCGTCCCCCTGAACAGGACCTCGAACGCCAGCGGCCTGTGCTTGGTGTCCAGAAACAGACAGCCGAACACTTCGCTAGCTTCGTGACGCAGCCTGGACTTCAGATAACGCCGCACAGACGCCGGATTCTCCAGAACGGCTTCACGCGAGATGGATTCATCCAGATAACGTCTGCCGATCTCCAGCAACGCTTGCAACTGCGCATATTTCACCAATCCCAGGCCCGGTTCGCGCAGCACGGCATCGCGGTCTGCCTCGAGAAACTGCCTGAGTCCGCCGAAGCGCATCAAAAGCCCCCGCGACAGGTCCAGCACATTTCGCCCGGCAACTCCCGAGCCCAGCAGCACAGCGAGCAATTCAGCGTCCGACAGCACGGCCGCACCGCGCTGCAACAGCTTCTCCCGTGGCCGCTCGTCCGCTGGCCATTCCCTGATGTTCATACCCCTCCTTGCGTGTTACTGCGGTGCGTTTAGGCCCTGTGTTAATCTATCCCGCTCCGTAGATGCGACGATCTGCCGCAGGCAGCAGTCGTCGTCGCCCGCTTTCACTGGAAAAAGGCAAGCCTATGCAGCGGCTGTATCGCAAGCGCATCGTTCTCGGCGTGGGTGGCGGCATCGCCGCCTACAAGAGCGCCGAGCTGATTCGCCGACTCCTGGAACACGGCGCGCAGGTGCGCGTCGTCATGACCCGAGGTGGTGCCGAGTTCATCACCCCGCTGACCCTGCAGGCACTGTCCGGCCACCCGGTGCACATGGATCTGCTCGACCCCGCGGCCGAAGCGGCCATGGGGCACATCGAACTGGCCAAGTGGGCCGACCTGGTATTGATCGCCCCGGCCACCGCCGACCTCATGGCACGCCTGGCACAAGGCATGGCCGATGACCTGCTGACCACCCTGGTACTGGCTACCGATGCCACTGTTGCCGTGGCGCCAGCCATGAACCAGGCCATGTGGCGCGACGCGGCCACCCAGGCCAACCTCGAACTGCTCAAGAGCCGCGGCATCCAGGTATTCGGCCCGGCCTCCGGCAGCCAGGCCTGTGGCGACGTTGGCCTTGGTCGCATGCTCGAAGCCACGGATCTGGCCTGGTGCGCAGCCGAAAGCTTCAAGCGCCAGTCGCTGACCGGCAAGCATGTGCTGATCACCGCCGGCCCCACCCAGGAAAACATCGACCCGGTGCGCTACATCACCAATCATAGCTCCGGGAAGATGGGCTTCGCCCTGGCCGAGGCGGCTGCCGAAGCCGGGGCTCGGGTGACCCTCGTCACAGGCCCCGTGCACCTAGCGACGCCCGATCGCGTCAACCGGATCGACGTGGTGAGCGCGCGGGACATGCTCGCGGCCTGCGAGGCCGCCATGCCCTGCGACTTGTTCATCGCCTCGGCAGCGGTCGCGGACTACCGCCCGGAAGTCGTTGCCCCGCAAAAGCTCAAGAAAGACCCTACGACCGGCGACGGCATGCTGCTGCAGATGGTGCGCAATCCAGATATCCTTGCGACCATCGCTGGCCGCACCGATCGTCCGTTCAGCGTCGGCTTCGCCGCCGAGACCGAACACTTGCTCGATTACGCCACGCGCAAGCTCAAGGACAAGAACCTCGACCTGATCGTCGCCAATGATGTGGCCAACCCCAGCATCGGCTTCAACAGCGAGGAAAATGCCCTGACCGTCATCGACCGCCAGCAGCACCAGACCCTCTTCGCGCAGACCAGCAAGGGCAAGATCGCCCGACAACTGGTCGCCTTCATCGCCGAACGGCTCAACCAGGTTCAATAAGTTACATGCACGCTCTTCAAGCCAAGATCCTCGACCCTCGCCTGGGCAATGATTTCCCTCTGCCGCAATACGCCACCCCCGGCTCCGCCGGCCTGGACCTGCGCGCCATGCTCAAGGAAGACACTGTCCTGGAGCCGGGCCAGACCCTGCTGATTCCCACTGGCCTGTCGGTATATATCGGCGACCCGGGCCTGGCCGCAATGATCCTTCCGCGCTCGGGCCTGGGCCACAAGCACGGCATCGTGCTGGGCAACTTGGTCGGCCTGATCGACTCGGACTACCAGGGCGAGCTGATGGTCTCCTGCTGGAACCGCGGCCAGACGCCCTTCACCATCGCCATCGGCGAGCGTATCGCGCAGCTGGTGCTGGTGCCTGTGGTGCAGGCGCATTTCGAGATCGTCGAGTCCTTCGACGAGAGCCAGCGCGGGGCTGGCGGCTTCGGTCACTCCGGCAGCCACTGAGACCGCTTGACGACCGTTGGGCCATGGATGGCGAACTCTCTGGCCAAAGCATCGTCCAAGCGTTCAGTTTGCGCCTGCCCAGAAGCCTTTGATTATTGGAGCACCCAGAGATGAACGACATGGCCCACCTGGTACCCGCACTGCCCGAGAGCATCTTCCGTGCCTACGACATCCGTGGCGTTGTCGGCAAAACACTGACCGGCGAGACTGCCTATTGGATCGGCCGTGCCATCGGCGCCCAAACCCTCGCCCAGGGCGAGCCGCAGATCTCGGTTGGTCGCGATGGCCGCCTGTCCGGCCCGATGCTGGTCGAGCAGCTGATCAAGGGCCTGGTCGACGCCGGTTGCCAGGTCAGCGACGTCGGCCTAGTCCCGACTCCAGCGCTGTACTACGCCGCCAATGTGCTGGCCGGCAAGTCCGGTGTGATGCTTACCGGCAGCCACAATCCGCCTGACTACAACGGTTTCAAGATCGTCATCGCTGGCGACACCTTGGCCAACGAACAGATCCAAGCCCTGCTGACCCGCCTGAAAACCAACGACCTGAGCCGTGGCGAGGGCCGCGTCGAACGTGTCGAGATCCTGGAGCGTTACTTCCAGCAGATCGTCGGCGATGTGAAGCTGGCCAAGAAACTCAAGGTGGTGGTGGACTGCGGCAATGGCGCCGCTGGCGTCATCGCGCCGCAACTGATCGAGGCCTTGGGCTGCGACGTCATCCCGCTGTTCTGCGACGTCGACGGTAACTTCCCCAACCATCACCCGGACCCGGGCAAGCCAGAAAACCTCGAGGATCTGATCGCCAAGGTCAAGGAAACCGGCGCCGACATCGGCCTGGCCTTCGACGGTGACGGCGACCGCGTGGGCGTAGTGACCAATACCGGCACCATCGTCTATCCAGACCGCCTGCTGATGCTCTTCGCCCAGGACGTGCTGTCGCGCAACCCCGGTGCCGAAATCATATTCGACGTCAAATGCACCCGTCGCCTGACACCGCTGATCGAACAGCACGGCGGTCGCGCCCTGATGTGGAAGACCGGGCACTCGCTGATCAAGAAGAAGATGAAACAGACCGGTTCTCTGCTGGCCGGCGAGATGAGCGGACACATCTTCATCAAGGAACGCTGGTACGGTTTCGACGACGGCATCTACAGCGCCGCACGCCTGCTGGAAATCCTCAGCAAGGCCGACCAGGACGCCGAAAGCCTGTTCGCGGCGTTCCCGAACGATATTTCGACGCCGGAAATCAACATTGATGTGACCGACGAGAGTAAATTCAGCATCATTGATGCACTGCAACGCGACGCCGACTGGGGCGATGCCAACCTCACCACCATCGACGGTGTGCGGGTCGACTACGCCCAAGGCTGGGGCCTGGTTCGCGCTTCCAACACCACCCCGGTGCTGGTGCTGCGCTTCGAGGCCGAAAGCGATGCCGAGCTCAAACGTATCCAGGCTGTCTTGCGCACGCAGTTGCTGCGTGTCGATCCAGCCCTGCAACTGCCGTTCTGACCGACTATCCGTTCCTTACCTGGAGCCCTGCATGACCCTCGATCGCGATGCCGCTTCCCATGTAGCCGAGGTTTTGTCCGAAGCACTGCCTTACATTCGCCGCTTTGTCGGCAAGACCCTGGTGATCAAGTACGGCGGCAACGCGATGGAGAGCGAAGAGCTCAAGACCGGCTTTGCCCGGGACATCGTGTTGATGAAGGCCGTGGGCATCAACCCGGTGGTCGTGCATGGCGGCGGCCCGCAGATCGGTGATTTGCTCAAGCGTCTCTCGATCGAGAGCCACTTCATCGACGGCATGCGAGTCACCGATTCGGCCACCATGGATGTGGTGGAGATGGTTCTGGGCGGTCAGGTAAACAAAGACATCGTCAACCTGATCAACCGACACGGCGGCAGCGCCATCGGCCTGACCGGCAAAGATGCTGAATTGATCCGCGCCAAGAAGCTCACCGTCACCCGCCAGACACCGGAGATGACCCAACCGGAAATCATCGACATCGGCCATGTGGGTGAAGTGGTGAGCGTCAATACCGACCTGCTGAACATGCTGGTCAAAGGCGACTTCATTCCAGTGATCGCACCGATCGGCGTGGGTGAGAACGGCGAGTCGTACAACATCAACGCCGACTTGGTGGCCGGCAAGGTAGCCGAGGCGCTCAAGGCCGAGAAGCTGATGCTGCTGACCAATATCGCAGGCCTGATGGACAAGCAGGGCACCGTCCTGACCGGACTGACCACCGAGCAGGTCAACGAGCTGATCGCCGATGGCACCATCTACGGCGGCATGCTGCCGAAGATCAAATGTGCTTTGGAGGCAGTGCAAGGTGGGGTGAACAGCTCGCACATCATCGATGGTCGCGTACCGAATGCCGTGCTGCTGGAGATCTTCACCGACAGCGGCGTGGGCACATTGATCACCAACACCAAGCGTCACTGACCACTTGGTCTGTCAGATGGCTCTTACCATCTGGCGTCGATTCACGGAAAAAGGCGACCTCTAGGGTCGCCTTTTTTTATTCATCCTCACCGCACCCGCGCTTTAAGCTCCCGCCGCACATAAAGTTATTCTGCTTGGCGCCGAAAAGGTAATAGCATAGCGCCATCGTTTTACTTTCTAATGGAGATATCGCGTGAAATACGCATCACAAGGACTCGTGCTGGTAGCCGCTCTGGCTATCGGGTCCCTTTCCGGCTGCGCAACCGAAACCTCCACGGCAGTTGCCGTGCAGCAGGTAGAAAGCGTCAATCGTCCTTACAGCGGCCTTCGGGCGCCGATCGCCGTGGGTAAATTCGACAATCGTTCCAGCTACATGCGCGGCATCTTCTCCGACGGCGTTGACCGCTTGGGCGGCCAAGCCAAAACCATCCTGATCACCCATTTGCAGCAGACCAATCGCTTCAATGTGCTCGACCGCGACAATATGGGCGAGATCCAGCAAGAAGCGGCGATCAAGGGCCAAGCCCAGCGTCTCAAAGGCGCCGACTACGTGGTGACAGGCGATGTAACCGAGTTCGGCCGCAAAGAGGTCGGCGATCACCAGCTGTTCGGCATCCTGGGGCGCGGCAAGACCCAGATTGCCTATGCCAAGGTTGCACTGAACATCGTCAACATCAGTACCTCCGAGGTGGTCTATTCGAGCCAGGGTGCAGGCGAATATGCACTCTCCAACCGCGAGATCATCGGCTTCGGCGGCACCGCCAGCTATGACTCCACCCTCAATGGCAAAGTCCTCGACCTGGCCATGCGCGAAGCCGTGAACAAACTGGTCAACGCCGTGGAAAGCGGCCAATGGAAGCCACAAGCGCAGTAAGTGGATAGAACAAGGAAGAAGTTACATGACGACCTCACTCTCGGCCTGGCGCGAAGTCGCCGCGCTCTTACTTGGCTGCACCCTGCTGGCAGGTTGCAGCGGCCCAAAGTCCTTGTACCAATGGGAGAGCTACCAACCCCAGGTATATGAGTACTTCAAAGGTGAATCCTCGAAAGAGGAACAGGCCATCGCCCTTGAGCGTGACCTCGAAAAGATCAAAGCCAAGAACGGCGCGGTCCCGCCCGGCTATCACGCCCAACTTGGGCTGCTCTATTCCAGCCTGGGCAAGGACGATCAGATGATCCAGCAGTTGCGCACCGAAAAGGCACTGTTCCCTGAATCGGCGCCGTACATGGACTTTCTGATGAACAATGCCAGCAAGGGAACCAAGCAATGATCAGTCGCCTCACCCAACTGCTCGTGAGCGTCTGCGTGCTGGCGCTGCTCACCGGCTGCGCCGAGCGCAAGACCATCGATTACACGGCCTACAAACAAAGTCGCCCCAAATCGATCCTGATCCTGCCGCCGCTGAACGAGTCCCCGGATGTCAAAGCCACCTACAGCATGCTGTCCCAGGTGACCTATCCGCTGGCTGAGGCAGGCTACTATGTAATGCCCGTGGCACTGGTTGACGAAACATTCCGCCAGAACGGCCTGAGCACACCCGCCGATATCCATCAGCTGCCGCCCAACAAGCTGCATGAGATTTTTGGTGCGGATGCAGGCCTGTATGTCACCGTCAGCGATTACGGTACGCGCTATATGGTGCTCAGCAGCGCAACTGTCGTCACCGCCAGCGCCAAACTGGTGGACCTCAAGAGCGGGACCACCTTGTGGACGGGTAGCGCCAGCGCCTCGAGCGAAGAAGGTCGGCAGAATCAAGGCGGCCTGATTGGCATGCTGGTCACCGCAGCGATCAACCAGATCATCAGCAACGTACAAGATGATGCGGGCTACCCGATCGCGGGCATCACCAGCAGTCGTTTGCTCACGCCCCAGCCCAACGGCGGAATCCTCTATGGCCCCCGCTCGCCGAAGTACGGCACGGACTGAGCGCAGCCGCTATTGCGGCGGTTCGCCGCGAACGAGGCCTGAATAGCCTGCACAAAAAAGGCGACTTTCTCACGAAGGTCGCCTTTTTCGTTGCAACGCGGGGCGTCAGATCCCGTATTGCGCCCGATAGGCTTCGACAGCAGGCAGGTGCTGCTTGAGCTGTGGGTCATCGGCCAGGAACTCCAGCACCTGGGTCAGCGAAACGATGCTGACCACCGGGATGCCGAAGTCGCGCTCGACTTCCTGGATCGCCGACAGCTCGCCATTGCCACGCTCTTCGCGGTTCAGCGCGATCAGAACGCCAGCGGCCTTGGCCTTCTGCGCATTGATGATCTGCATCACTTCGCGGATAGCGGTGCCAGCGGTGATCACGTCGTCGATGATCAGTACGTCACCGGCCAGCGGGGCGCCGACCAAGCTCCCGCCTTCGCCGTGATCCTTGGCTTCCTTGCGGTTGAAGCACCATGGCACATCGAGCTGGTGTTGCTCGGCCAGCGCCACAGCAGTGGCTGCGGCCAGGGGAATACCCTTGTAGGCGGGGCCGAACAGCACATCGAACGGGATCTTGCTGTCGACGATGGCCGCGGCGTAGCAACGCCCCAGTTGCGCCAGTGCAGAACCGGTATTGAACAGGCCGGCATTGAAGAAGTACGGGCTGGTACGCCCCGATTTCAGGGTGAACTCACCGAAGCGCAGAACCCCGCGATCGATGGCAAAACGAATGAAGTCGCGCTGATACGGCTGCATGAAGAGTCCCGGACACCACGGATTTAGCTAAATGAGTTGAGCTCGGGTATCATACACGCACGAGATTTTTGGGGCCATTTATGCGGATCATCAGTGTGAACGTGAATGGCATTCAGGCTGCGGCCGAGCGTGGATTGCTCAGCTGGCTGCAAGCCCAGAATGCCGACGTCATCTGCCTTCAGGATACCCGCGCCTCGGCCTTTGAACTCGACGACCCAGCTTTCCAGCTCGATGGCTATTTCCTTTACGCCTGCGACGCGGAGGTGCCAGCCCAAGGTGGCGTGGCACTGTACTCGCGGATGCAGCCCAAGGCAGTCATCACCGGCCTGGGCTTCGAGACAGCCGACCGTTACGGGCGTTACCTGCAAGCGGATTTCGACAAGGTAAGTATTGCCACCCTGCTGCTGCCTTCGGGCATGAACGGCGACGAGGACTTGAACCAGAAGTTCAAGTTGATGGACGACTTCGCCCGCTACCTGGACAAGCAGCGTCGCAAGCGTCGCGAGTACATCTACTGCGGCTCGCTGTACGTGGCGCAACAGAAGCTGGACATCAAGAACTGGCGCGACAGCCAGCAGTCGCCAGGCTTCCTGCCACCGGAGCGTGCGTGGATGGACGCAATCGTTGGCGACATGGGCTACGTCGACGCCCTGCGCGAAGTCAGTCGCGAAGGTGACCAGTACAGCTGGTGGCCGGACAACGAGCAGGCCGAGATGCTTAACCTGGGTTATCGGTTCGATTACCAGATCCTTACCCCAGGCCTGCGCCGTTTCGTGCGCAACGCACGCCTGCCACGCCAACCGCGCTTCTCCCAGCATGCGCCACTGATCGTGGACTACGACTGGACACTGACGATCTAAGTCAGTCTGCCGCCCATTCGCGGGTTTACCCGCGAATGGGCCTCAAAAAACCTACTTGATCGGCCGCCAGATCAGCGGATAGCGATAAGGCTTGCCCTCGTTGGCCCTGACCCCCGCAAGAATAGCCAGGACCAGCACCGCTACCGTCAGGATGGCGAAGAGCACGATCCCTACCAAAACGAACATCAGCAGGAAGCAGATGAACCCTGCGATGGTCACGCTGATCTGGAAGTTCAGTGCCTCCTTGCCCTGCGCGTCGATGAACGGATCCAGCTCACGCTTCCAGATCCACATCACCAGCGGGCCCAGCAGGTGCCCAAGGGGCACCACCAGGCCCAGCAGCGCCGAGAGATGACAGAACATCGCCCATTGCCGGATCTCGGCGTTGGGTGGGGCGACCGGCAGGTCGTCAGGCTCGTTCATGTTCCACACCTCCTTGGCAGCCAGGTCAGTCGGCCAGCGACGCGTTCTGCAGTTCGAAGATCTCGGTCATGCCCTTTTGGGCCAGGGCCAGCATGGCGTTGAAGTCTTCAGGCTGGAACGGAGCGCCTTCGGCGGTGCCCTGGACCTCGATGAAGCCACCGGCGCTGGTCATGACCACGTTCAGGTCGGTCTCGGCGGCGGAGTCTTCCAAATAGTCCAGGTCGAGCACGGCCTCGCCCTGATACATGCCCACCGACACAGCGGCGATCATGTGCTTGAGCGGGTTGCCACCCTTGAGACCGCCACGCTTCTTGATCACGGCCAGGGCGTCGCACAGGGCGACCATGGCACCGGTGATCGACGCGGTGCGGGTGCCGCCATCGGCCTGGATCACGTCGCAGTCGACGTACAGGGTGACGTCGCCCAGCTTGCTCATGTCCAGCGCGGCGCGCAGGGAGCGACCGATCAGACGCTGGATCTCCAGGGTACGACCACCCTGCTTGCCACGGCTCGCCTCGCGCTGATTACGCTCGCCGGTGGAACGCGGCAGCATGCCGTACTCGGCGGTCAGCCAACCCTGGCCCTGGCCCTTGAGGAAGCGGGGAACACCATTTTCGACGCTGACCGTGCAGACGACCTTGGTGTCGCCGAACTCGACCAGTACCGACCCCTCGGCGTGCTTGGTGTAGTTGCGGGTGATGCGGATCGAGCGGAGCTGATCGGCGGCGCGACCACTTGGACGTTTCATCTGGGATACCTGTACCGGGACTTGAATCTGGCGAGCATTATAAGGCCCGTCGCCCTGTGAGGACATGCCTATTGTCGCGCGCCGGGGCAGCCTGTCGTCTTTTCCCACCGGCCTTGCAGGCGCTCTGTAGCATGGGTGGATTGGGCGCCCGCACCGCACTGCGTTACAATCCCACCCCTTGGCCGAAAGGCTTTCCCGTTCATTCAGACTTCGCGAGGTACTCACCATGGTGCACAGCATGACCGCTTTTGCTCGCGTCGAGCGCGCTGGCAGCCAAGGCACCCTGGCCTGGGAACTGCGCTCGGTCAACCACCGCTACCTGGAGCCTCACCTGCGCTTGCCCGAGGCCCTGCGCGATCTGGAAGGCGCGGTGCGCGAAGGCCTGCGCCAAGGCCTTTCGCGCGGCAAGGTCGAATGCACCCTGCGCCTGAGCGAAGACAACGCCGGCAAGCCCCTTCAAGTCGACCGTGAGCGCGCCGCGCAACTGGTCGCCGCCGCCGAGACCGTCGCCGGTCTGATCAAGCAGCCCGCACCGCTGAACCCGCTCGAAGTCCTGGCCTGGCCCGGCGTGCTGGTGGCCGACGCCAGCGACCCTCAGGCGCTCAATGCCGAGGCCATGGCGCTGTTCAACGAGGCGCTCGCCGAGCTCAAGGCCGGCCGCCAGCGTGAAGGCCTGGAGCTGGCCCGCCTGATCAACGAGCGTCTGGACGGCATGACCGCAGAGGTCACCACCTTGCGCGCTCTGGTGCCTCAAATGCTGGCGGCCCAACGCCAGCGCATCCTCGACCGCTTCAATGACCTGCAGGCCGAACTCGACCCGCAGCGCCTGGAACAGGAGATGGTGTTGCTGGCCCAGAAAAGCGACGTGGCCGAAGAGCTGGACCGCCTCAGCACGCACATCACTGAAGTCCGGCGCGTACTCAAGTCCGGCGGCGCGGCCGGCCGGCGCCTGGACTTCCTGATGCAGGAGCTCAACCGCGAGGCCAACACCCTGGGCTCCAAGGCATTCGACCCGCGCAGCACCCAGGCGGCGGTCAACCTCAAGGTGTTGATCGAACAGATGCGTGAACAAGTACAGAACATCGAGTAAGGCCACCCCCACCATGAACCACAGCAGCGGCACTCTCTACATCGTCTCGGCCCCGTCCGGCGCCGGCAAGACCAGCCTGGTCACGGCACTGATCAAGGACGATCCACGCATCAGCGTCTCGGTTTCGCACACCACGCGCAACAAGCGCCCGGGTGAAGAACACGGCGTGAATTACCACTTCGTCAGCCATGACGAGTTCAAGGCCCTGATCGAGCGTAACGACTTCCTCGAGCATGCCGAAGTGTTCGGCAACTTCTACGGCACTTCGCGCAGTGCGCTGCAACAGGCCCTGGACCAGGGCCAGGACCTGATCCTGGAAATCGACTGGCAAGGCGCCCAGCAGGTACGCAAGCTGATGCCACAGGCGCTTTCGGTATTCATCCTTCCGCCGAGCCAGCAGGCACTGCGCCAGCGCCTGGACAACCGCGGCCAGGACAGCGAAGAGATCATCGAAGGCCGCATGAAGGAAGCGGTCAGCGAAATGGTGCACTACGACGAGTACGACTACGTCATCATCAACGATGACTTCGCCGTTGCATTGGAAGACCTCAAAGCCGTGTTCCGTGCGAACCGCGATGGTGACTCGCTGGCCACAGAACGCGCCGAGGCGCTCAAGCTGCACAAGCAACAGCAACGCCATGGAGCGCTGCTCAAGCAATTGATCGGCTGAAATCGAAAAGGGGCTGCGTTCGCAGCCCCTTTTCTTTCATTACTCCTGCAGTTGCAGGTTGGCCTGCTGGCGCAACGTTGCGCCCAGGAAGTAGGCCGGTGCGCGCCAGCGCGACAGCACCATCAACACGATCCCCAGTGCCGAGATGATTGCCGCGATCACGAACACCAAGCCAAGACCGGCAACGTGAGAACCGCTGCCGAAATCCGGCGAGGCGCTGTCGATCGCCGTGCGCACGAAGATGATCGACAGGATCACACCACCCACCAGCGGGCACAGGCCGCGCATGAAGAAGTGACGCAGGCTGCCGAACAGACTGTGGCGGAAGTACCAGACACAGGCATAGGCCGTCAGCGAGTAGTAGAAGCAGATCATCATGCCCAAGGCAGTGATGGTATCGGCCAGCACGTTCTCGCTCAGGGTGCGCATGGTCACGTAGAACAGACCAGCAGCAACGCCCGCGCAGATGGTAGCGTAGCGCGGGGTCTGCGAACGCGGGCAGACGCTGGCAAAGCGCTGCGGCACGGCACCGTAGTAGCCCATTGCAAGCAGGGTCCGCGCCGGCGACACGAAGGTCGACTGCAAGGACGCAGCGGTGCTAGCCAATACGGCAATGGACATCAGGATCGCCAGTGGGCCCATGACCGGACCGGCCAGGTGCGCAAAGACGTTCTCCTGGATACGCGGGTTACCCAGACCCAGGCCGACATCACTGATTCCGGCGAACTGCAGGGTGGCGATGGCGGTGACCAGGTAGAGACCAAGGATCAGCAATACCGTCCAGGTGGCAGCCTTGCCCGGGACTTCGTCACTGCCGATCGACTCTTCGCTCACGGTCAGGCACACGTCCCAGCCCCAGAAGATGAAGATCGACAACGACAGACCTGCGGCGAACGCCGAGAAAGACTCCACGCCAAACGGGTTGAACCAGGCCAGATCGAATGCCAGCGGTGGCGGTGCGGTGGTCTCGCTGAAGGCGGCGAACGCAAAGCCGATCAACACCAGCAACTGCAAGGCCACCAGGCCGTATTGCACGGTCATCGTGGTGCCCATGCCACGACAGCAGATCCACACCGCAAGGGCGATGAACACACAACAGGTGGTGATGTTCACCAACAAGTTGTCCGCCAATGCCGCCAGCTCCTGCTGACCGGTGATCTGTGCAATGAACAGATAGAAGAAATCGACGGCCACACCCGCCAGGTTGGACAACACGATGGTTGTGGCCACGACCAGCCCCCAGCCACCGATCCAGCCGATCATCGGCCCGAAAGCCCGCGCCGACCACGTAAAGGAAGTGCCGCTGTCCGGCTCCGCGGCATTGAGCTCGCGATAACCCAGCGCGACCAGCAGCATAGGCAGGAAGCCGACGATGAAAACAGCGGGAAGGTGGGCGCCCACCTCACGCACGGTGGGGCCAAGGGCGCCGGTCAGGGTATAGACAGGTGCAATCGTGGAGATGCCCAGCACCACGCTGGCCAGCAGGCCCAAACGGCCTTTTGCAAGGCCTTTACTGGCGCGCTGGGTGTTGCCTGCATCGGTCGCCACATCGGGTGGGCGGCCGGCTTCGGTGTATTCGCTCATGAGTCTTTGCCGTAACTATTGGTATTGTTTTCACGGACCTTGCGAACAAGGCCCGCTTTCACTCATTGAAAGCTGTTGCAGGGAGCGGGTCATCCAAGACCTTCGGGTAACGTCAGAGTGTTTTCTGGCGCGAACCCTCCCGTGCAGCATGGGCAATGCAGGCCTCGCGGAATGCCTGGAACAGGCGCCGGGAGACCGGGTTTTCGGCGAAACGCCATTCCGGGTGCCACTGCACGCCGAGCACGAAGCCCGGCGCATCAGGCATGGACACCGCTTCGATCAGGCCATCCGGGGCCCGTGCCTCGACGCGCAGGCCAGGGGCCAAACGGTCGATGCCCTGGCTGTGCAGCGAGTTGACCT
The DNA here is from genome assembly GCF_008124495.1 of Pseudomonas sp. CK-NBRI-02. Taxonomy (NCBI): domain Bacteria; kingdom Pseudomonadati; phylum Pseudomonadota; class Gammaproteobacteria; order Pseudomonadales; family Pseudomonadaceae; genus Pseudomonas; species Pseudomonas sp. CK-NBRI-02. The sequence continues at coordinate 365,982 of NZ_VSJH01000008.1, forward strand.
CGAACTGCGCAGCCAGGCCCAAGCGCTCGAACAGCCCTCCCGGCGCAACGCCGACGGGGTGTCGAGGGCTGTATTGCACCTCAAGCGGTGCATCCTCAGGTTCTCGGTGATCCAGGTAGCCGGGCAGTTCCTGCACGCGCTGGTGCAGGGTGCCGCCGAGGGCGACGTTCAACTCCTGGAAACCACGGCAGATACAGAACACCGGTATACCGGCGGCAATGGCTGCCTGCAGCAACGGCAAGGTCAGACGGTCACGCGCGGTGTCGTGCCGGGTCCCTTCCGCGCTGGGGGCGCCATTGTAATGATGCGGCTCGACATTAGAAGGTGAGCCGGTAAAAAGAATGCCATCGAGCCGAGCGAGCAGCGCCTGTGTGTCGCTGCCACCGTCGCGGGCCGGCAATATCAACGGAAGCCCCGCAAAGCCGGCCGCCTCCACGTACTTGTCGCCCACAGTGTGCGACGAGTTTTTCCCCACCTGCTGGCGGCAGGCGCTGACACCGATCAGAGGGACCGCATTTGCGCTCATGGGCTTATACCGTGTGCAGGTACCAGTTGTACTCGAGGTCGGAGATCGACACTTCGAACTCGGCCAGCTCGCTTTCCTTGCAGGCCACGAAGATATCGATGTAGTCCGGGCTGATGTATTGGTTGAGCACCTCGCTGTCGTCCAGCGCGCGCAGGGCGTCACGCAGGTTGTTCGGCAGGCTCTGCTCCAGCTGCTCGTACGAGTTGCCTTCGATCGGCTCACCCGGCTCGACCTGGTTGGTCAGGCCGTGATGGATGCCGGCCAGAATGGCGGCGAGCATCAGGTAAGGGTTGGCGTCCGCGCCGGCCACGCGGTGCTCGATGCGCACGTTCTCGCTGCTGTCGGTGGGCACGCGCAAGGCGACGGTGCGGTTGTCCAAGCCCCAGCTCGGTGCGTTAGGCACATAGAACTGTGCGCCGAAGCGACGGTAGGAGTTGATGTTCGGGCACAGAAACGCCATCGATGCCGGCATGGTTTCCAGCACACCACCAATCGCGTGGCGCAGCGCATCGCTCTTGAGCGGGTCTTCGTTGGCGAAGATGTTCTTGCCGGTCTTCTTGTCCAGCAGCGAGATGTGCACGTGCAAGCCGTTGCCTGCCTGGCCCGGGTAGGGCTTGGCCATGAAGGTGGTATCCATCTCATGGTCGTAGGCGATGTTCTTGATCAGGCGCTTGAGCAGGATCGCGTAGTCACACGCCTTGAGCGGATCGGCCACGTGGTGCAGGTTGACTTCGAACTGGGCCGGGGCGCTTTCCTTGACGATGGCGTCGGCAGGAATGCCTTGCTCCTTGGCCGCTTCCAGCATGTCTTGCAGGCAGTCGGCGTACTCGTCCAGATCATCGATCAGGTACACCTGGGTCGACTGCGGACGCTTGCCGGAGATCGGGGAGCGCGGTGGCTGCGGACGGCCATTGAGGTTGTCCTGGTCGATCAGGTAGAACTCGAGCTCGAAGGCTGCGCAGATATCCAGGCCCAGCTCGTCGAATTTGGCGACCACTTGACGCAGCACTTCACGTGGGTCGGCGAAGAATGGGGCGCCGTCCAGCTCATGCATGGTCATCAGCAACTGAGCAGTGGGGCGCTTCTGCCAAGGCTCGTCGGACAAAGTGCCGGGGATCGGATAGCAGATGCGGTCAGCATCGCCGATGTCCAGGCCAAGGCCGGTGCTCTCGACGGTCGAGCCGTTGATATCCAGGGCGAACAGCGACGCCGGCAGGTTGATGCCTTTCTCGTATACCTTGTGCAGGCTGGCGCGCTCGATGCGCTTGCCGCGTACCACACCGTTCATATCGGAAATCAGCAGATCGACGAACTGCGTGTCCGGATGAGCCTCTAGGAATTCATTCATCTCGCTGGAAGAACTGGCGCACGGGATTACCGACGTCATGGCTGTACATCCTTTGATTCGGGGCGGCGATGTGGAGGGATACTGCTGGCGCCTCGCGGGCGGCGATGGTTGCTACTGTTGTTCTTTTCACTGTCCCATCGTTGGGGATAGGGTGCGACCCGGTGTGCATTGATTCCCGGGGGCCGTTCCACTATAAAATGGCCTCAACGCAACAGACATTGGCATTTCGGCAAGCAGAGCGTGCAACAATGCAATATCAGATTACCCATGCCGACCTTTCGTTGGTCCTGGCCCTGGAGCGTGGTCGCTCGCTGGCCAAAGCCGCCGAACTGCTCAAAGTAGACGTCTCGACGGTGTTTCGCTCGATTCGCCGACTGGAGTCCGCACTGGGCACAGCACTGTTCGTCAAGAGTCGCAAAGGCTACCTGCCCACCGATACCGCCCAGGCCCTGGCAGAGCAGGCCGAGCGCGCCGAGCAGGCGCTCGATGCCGCTCGCATCGCCCTGACCAGCGGGGAACAGGTCGTCAGCGGTACCGTTCGTCTGACATGTACTGAAGCCGTCATGCACAGCCTGCTGCTGCCAGCGCTGGCTGACTTCATGTCGAACTACCCTGCCCTGTCGCTGGAACTGGGCACCTCCAACACCTTCGCCAACCTCAGTCGACGCGATGCCGACATCGCGCTTCGCCTGACCAACACACCGCCCGAGCACCTTGTCGGCCGCTGCCTGGGCTCCACGTCCTACGTGGTCTGTGGCCAAGCGCAGTGGCGCGAGCGGCTGGGCGAATCGCATCACAGCGTACCGTGGATCGCCCCGGACGACTCGATGCAGGACCATCCCACAGTCGTCTGGCGCAACCAGCAGTACCCTGGCCTGAACCCACGCTACCAGTGCAGCAGCATGTCGACCATCGCCCAGCTGGTCAGCACCGGGCTTGGCGTCGCGGCATTACCGGACTACATGGTCGATGCCCTGCCCGAGGTTGAAGCCCTGAGCGGCCCCCTGCCCGGTTGCGATACCCAGCTGTGGCTGCTGACCCGCCCGGACTGCCGAGCGCTGCGCTCGGTACAGACCTTGTTCGAAGAGCTCACCCCGCGCCTGCGCGACGCCATGTTGTGATAACGCGCCAAGGAGGGTTGTCTGCCGTCTATGCATCCCGTTATCGTCAGGGTAGAGCGTGCCGGTGTCTGTTCCGGTGCTTTCGCGAACAAGTCCGCTCCCACAAGCACAACGCTGTGTCTGTGGGTTTACCCGCGAAGCAGCCAATACAGGCCCGACAGACCAGCACCTGACAAAACAGCGCTTCCCTATTGGCTGGTGATTTTTTAAACTATCGAGTCCGCCTGCCCACTCTGGGCTGCACGCTAACGCATTTGCTACTGAGGAAGACCATGGCCCGCGTAACTGTTGAAGACTGCCTGGAACACGTGGATAACCGCTTTGAGCTGGTCATGCTCTCGACCAAGCGCGCCCGTCAGCTGGCCACCGGCGGCAAAGAGCCGCGCGTTGCATGGGAAAACGACAAGCCGACCGTCGTCGCCCTGCGCGAGATCGCCGAAGGTATCGTCACTCCCGAGTTCATCGCCGCCGAAGAGATCGTAACGGAAGATCCAGTCTTCGCTGCGTTCGAGGACGAGAACAACGAGGCTGTCTGATCCATGCCCGGTCGACATCGTGCGGCACAAGGCCCTCTCCCTCGGCAGGAGGTGAACCCATGCCGGGTATAGAAGCCCTCGCCGAACGGCTGTCGACCTACCTCGGCCCCGACCAGGTCAATCTGGTCCGCCGGGCCTACTTCTACGCCGAACAGGCGCACGATGGCCAACGCCGCCGCAGCGGCGAGCCCTACGTGACCCATCCGCTGGCCGTGGCCAGCATCCTGGCCGACATGCACATGGACCATCAAAGCCTGATGGCCGCCATGCTGCACGATGTGATTGAAGACACCGGCATCGCCAAGGAAGCCCTCTGCCAGCAATTCGGCGAAACTGTCGCCGAGCTGGTCGACGGGGTCAGCAAGCTGACCCAGATGAACTTCGAGACCAAGGCCGAGGCCCAGGCCGAAAACTTCCAGAAGATGGCCATGGCCATGGCCCGGGACATCCGTGTGATCCTGGTCAAGCTGGCCGACCGCCTGCACAACATGCGCACCCTGGAAGTGCTCTCTGGCGAAAAACGCCGACGCATCGCCAAGGAAACCCTCGAAATCTACGCCCCCATCGCCAATCGCCTGGGCATGCACAATGTGCGCGTGGAATTCGAAGACCTCGGCTTCAAAGCGATGCACCCGATGCGTTCCTCGCTCATCCACCGCGCCGTCAAGAGCGCCCGTGGCAACCGCAAGGAAATCGTCGCCAAGATCGAACAGTCGCTGGCCAATTGCCTGGCCGCGGACGGCATCGAGGGCGAGGTCAGCGGCCGGCAAAAACACCTCTATGGCATCTACAAGAAGATGCGCGGCAAGCGCCGCGCCTTCAACGAGATCATGGACGTGTATGCCTTCCGCATCATCGTCGACAAGGTCGATACCTGCTATCGCGTGCTCGGCGCCGTACACAACCTGTACAAGCCGCTGCCCGGTCGCTTCAAGGACTACATCGCGATTCCCAAGGCCAACGGCTACCAGTCGCTGCACACGACGCTGTTCGGCATGCACGGCGTACCCATCGAGATCCAGATCCGCACTCGCGAAATGGAAGAGATGGCCAACAACGGGATCGCCGCCCACTGGCTGTACAAGTCCAACGAGGACGAACAGCCCAAGGGCAACCATGCCCGCGCCCGGCAATGGGTCAAGGGCATCCTCGAACTGCAGCAGCGTGCCGGCAACTCGCTGGAATTCATCGAGAGCGTAAAGATCGATCTGTTCCCGGACGAAGTCTACGTCTTCACGCCCAAGGGCCGGATCATGGAGCTACCCAAAGGCTCCACCGCCGTCGACTTCGCCTACGCAGTGCACACCGACGTCGGCAACAGCTGCATCGCCTGCCGCATCAATCGCCGCCTGGCGCCGTTGTCCGAACCGCTGCAAAGCGGCTCGACAGTGGAAATCGTCAGCGCACCGGGCGCACGCCCCAATCCGGCCTGGCTCAACTTCGTGGTCACCGGCAAGGCGCGTACGCACATTCGTCACGCACTCAAGCAGCAACGCCGCTCCGAGTCGATCAGCCTGGGCGAACGCCTGCTGAACAAGGTGCTCACCGGTTTCGACAGCAGCCTGGAGAAAATCCCGCCGGAGCGCATCCAGTCCATTCTCAGCGAATACCGACTGGAACTGCTCGAGGATCTGCTCGAAGACATCGGCCTGGGCAATCGCATGGCCTATGTTGTGGCTCGCCGCCTGTTGTCCGCCGAAGGCGAGCAACTGCCCGCACCGGAAGGCCCACTGGCCATCCGCGGCACCGAAGGCCTGGTGCTCAGCTACGCCAAGTGCTGCACCCCGATCCCCGGCGACCCGATCGTCGGGCACCTGTCGGCGGGCAAAGGCATGGTCGTGCACCTGGAAAACTGCCGCAACATCAGTGAAATCCGCCACAACCCGGAAAAATGCGTGCAGCTCTCCTGGGCCAAGGACATCACCGGTGAGTTCAATGTCGAACTGCGTGTCGAGCTGGAGCACCAGCGCGGCCTGATCGCCTTGTTGGCCAGCAGCGTCAATGCCGCCGACGGCAATATCGAAAAAATCAGCATGGACGAACGCGACGGCCGTATCAGCGTGGTCCAACTGGTGGTCAGCGTGCATGATCGCGTGCACCTGGCCCGCGTGATCAAGAAGTTGCGTACCCTGACCGGCGTGGTCCGCATCACCCGCATGCGTACGTAGTCCGTCAACCAAGGAGTCATCATGACCAAGACCGTCATCAACAGCGACAAGGCCCCAGCCGCCATCGGCACCTACTCCCAGGCGATCAAGGCCGGCAACACCGTCTACATGTCCGGCCAGATCCCGCTGGATCCGAAAACCATGGAACTGGTCGAAGGCTTCGAAGCCCAGACCGTCCAGGTCTTCGAAAACCTCAAGGCCGTTGCCGAGGCCGCTGGCGGTTCGTTCAAAGACATCGTCAAGCTGAACATCTTCCTCACCGACCTGAGCCACTTCGCCAAGGTCAACGAGATCATGGGTCGTTACTTCGAGCAGCCTTACCCAGCGCGCGCCGCTATCGGCGTTGCCGCTCTGCCGAAAGGCTCCCAGGTCGAGATGGACGCGATCCTGGTCATCGAGTGATGCCTCCGGTGGCGGGCGCCCTGCCCGTCACCTTTCCTGCCCCAAGGTTTTACGCCATGCGCCATGCCCTGCCCCTTGCACTGGCAGCCCTGCTCCTGGGCGGCTGTGCCAGTCACAAACCTGAAGACTACAACGGCACCTGGATCAACCAGGACGCCATCGATGCCGCCGACGGCAGCAGCCTGCACCAGGCCCTGAGCCAAAAAGGGCCCGTACTCGAATGGAAAATCGACACCGCCAACCAGCAAGCCAGCTACAGCAACGGCTTCGAGGCAGTGGATGGTTACCTGAGCGCGAAGGAAGACCAGTGGCAGGCCAGCTTCACCGGCGGCCAGACCGAGCAACTGGACCTCAGTGGCGACAAACTGCGCGTCACCTCGCAAAACGGCAACAAGCAGACCTTCGTGAAGGTACCGACGGCCTCCGCCAACACACCGCTTGGCGGCAGTTTTGAAAAGGCCCTGTATACCGCCTATCTGGGTGGCGAGTGGAAGATCGTCGAGGGCCCGGGCAAGGGTGCGACGGTGCGCTTCGCCGACAACGGCAGCGTGACCGGCCTGCCGAATCTGGATCGCTACGCACTCTGCCTGGCGGGTGATTGCGCCGACATGGGCGGCGACAACGACAGCCTGTGGTTGGAGCGCAACCAACGAGGCGCGCCGTGGATATTCAAGCGCGACGGCGACACGCTGGAGATCCATCAAGCGGTCAATCGTGCCCAGCCAGACGAAAAGCCGCAGCTGGCCCCCGGCGCCCGGCAGTGGGTGCTTGAGCGCGACTGATTCGACCTCGCAAGTCCCTCGCTCCCACAGGCACCGCGGCACCCTCGATAACGCCACGGTGCCTGTGGGACGGGTTTAGCTGCGAAAACCCGAGGCGGTCCTGCAAGAAGCAGCCTTGATTGCGGTCTACCCTTTCAAGATCGCGGTGTACCCTTCCCTGTAGCTTGGATACTGTGGCGCCCATCCCAGCGCACGTGCTCGTGCATTGCTGCAGCGCTTGCTGCCGGTACGCCGAACGCGTTGCTCGTCCGACCATTCGCTCACGCCCATGTACTGGCGCAGCCAGCCCACTACCTCGGCCAAGGGTGCAGGGTCGTCATCAACGCCGATATAGCATGCGTCCAGCGCCACGTCCCGGGCGTCGGCCTGGAGCAGGAAGGCCAGCAAACCTGCCGCATCCTCGGCGTGGATGCGGTTGCCATACAGCGGCGGCTCCTCGGCCACCCGATAACCCTGACGCACCTGGCTGAGCAGCCATTCCCGACCCGGGCCATAGATGCCAGTCAGGCGCACGAGCGTTGCGGGCAGCCCGCTGTGCAGCGCCAAATGCTCGGCCTGCAGCATCACGCGGCCCGAATAGCTTTGAGGTTCGGTCACCGCGTCTTCGTCGACCCACTCGCCCTGCGCCTGCGCATACACACTGCTGCTGGACACGAACAGCAGCCGCCGGGGCTGCTGTCCACGCGCCTTTAGCCAATCGAGTACATGACGCAGACCGTCGACATAAGCGGCCTGGTATCCCGCCTCATCGTGTTGGCTGGCGGCCACGCAGTACACCAAATAGTCGGGCGAACGCTGGGGCCAGGCTGCCGGTATCGCGGGCTCGGAGAGGTCGGCGGCGATCGGCACGACGCCCGCAGGCAGGTGCTCGACCGAGCGTCGCAAGCCACTGACCTGCCAGCCCAGCGCCAGCAACTGGCGAGCTAGACGACCGCCTACATCACCGCAGCCAACGATCATCACGCAGGGTTCGGACATTTCAATCGCTCCACAGGCAAAGGTTCAGGCTAACCGGATTAATCGATAGGCGGCTAGACGATGGTTAAAAAAGGCAACTTTATTACTTCTGCTAACAAGAATTACTTGCAATAATGGCGCCCTATCTGTTCTCGGCCCGCCTCGAGGCCTTGGAGAACGTCACCTTTTTATCTTCATCAGGTCCGGCCAGCATGACACGTACACAATCCTCCGCTTCGCCAACCACGTCGCGCGCATGGCGCGCCATCGCCGCGCTGACCCTCAGCCTGGTGCTGGCCCCGGCCGCCATGGCCGATGAGCCTGCCACCGCAGCCACCAGCGCCCCCGCTGCCGCTGCAGCACCTGCCGCCCCGGCTCCAACCGGTGAAACCCAGGCCCCCGCTGCTACCCCCAATGCCCAGGCACCTGCGGACGAGAACGTCCAGGCCCTGGTCGAAGACACCTCTCTGGGCATGGCACACGATCTTTCTCCCTGGGGCATGTACAAGAACGCCGACGTCGTCGTCAAAGCCGTGATGATCGGCCTGGCCATCGCCTCGCTGATCACCTGGACCATCTGGATCGCCAAGGGCTTCGAGCTGATGGGTGCCAAGCGCCGACTGCGTGGCGAAATCGCCTTGCTGAAGAAAGCAGCCAGCCTCAAGGAAGCGAGCGACGCCGCCAACAAGGCAGGCACCCTGGCCCACACCTTGGTCCATGATGCGCTGGACGAAATGCGCCTCTCGGTCAATGCCCGTGAGAAGGAAGGCATCAAAGAGCGCGTCAGCTTCCGCCTGGAGCGCCTGGTCGCCGCCAGCGGCCGCAGCATGAGCAGCGGCACCGGCATGCTTGCCACCATCGGTTCCACTGCGCCTTTCGTCGGTCTGTTCGGTACCGTCTGGGGCATCATGAACAGCTTCATCGGCATCGCCAAGACCCAGACCACCAACCTGGCCGTAGTCGCCCCCGGCATCGCCGAAGCCCTGCTGGCCACCGCCCTGGGCCTGGTCGCGGCCATTCCGGCCGTGGTCATCTATAACGTCTTCGCCCGCTCGATTGCCGGCTACAAGGCCCAGGTCTCCGACGCCTCGGCCCAGGTACTGCTGCTGGTGAGCCGTGATCTGGACCACCAGGGTGGCGAGCGCGTTGCCCCGCACATGGTGAAAGTGGGGTAAGCCATGGGCCTGCATCTCAACGAAGGTGGCGACGACCTCGCCGAAAACCACGAAATCAACGTCACGCCTTTCATCGACGTCATGCTGGTGCTGCTGATCATCTTCATGGTCGCCGCCCCGCTGGCTACCGTCGACATCAAGGTCGACCTACCAGCCTCGACCGCCAAGCCGGCGCCGAGGCCCGAGAAGCCGGTGTTCGTCAGCGTCAAGACCGACAAGAAACTCTATGTCGGCGATGACGAGGTGGCCCAGCGCGACCAGCTTGGTGCAATGCTCGATGCCAAGACCAAGGGTGACAAGGAAACCACGATCTTCTTCCAGGCCGACAAAGGGGTTGATTACGGCGACCTGATGGAAGTGATGAACACCATGCGCGCCGCCGGCTACCTCAAGGTCGGCCTGGTCGGTCTCGAAACGGCAGCCAAGCAATGACAACGACACGGTCCAACCTGGCGCGCTACGGCGTCAGCCTGGCGATCGTGCTGGGCGTGCATGTGCTGGCGGTGCTACTGACCCTGAACTGGTCCGTGCCCCAGGCCGTCGAGCTACCACCAGCAGCCATGATGGTCGAGCTGGCGCCGCTGCCCGCACCGGCACCGCCACCACCGCCCAAGGCCGCACCGCAGCCTCCGGCACCGGTCGAAGAGCCTCCGCTACCCAAGCTGGTAGAGGCGCCCAAGCCGAAGATCGCCATCGCCAAACCACCCAAGCCCAAGGCCAAGCCTCAACCGCCCAAGCCTGAGAAAAAACCTGAGCCGCCGAAGGATTTGCCACCGGCCAAGGAACAGGTCGCGGACACGCCGCCCAGCAACACGCCACCGCAGAAATCGGCGGCACCGGCGCCGAGCATCGCGTCCAACAGCAATGCGCTGCCGACGTGGCAGAGCGACTTGCTGCGCCACCTGGCCAAATACAAGCGGTATCCGGAAGACGCTCGCCGCCGTGGTCTGCAAGGCATCAACAGGCTGCGCTTCGTGGTAGACGCCGAGGGCAAGGTGTTGTCGTTCTCGCTGGCCGGTGGTTCGGGCAGTGCGGCGCTGGACCGAGCGACCCTGGAAATGATCCGCCGGGCGCAGCCAGTACCCAAGCCGCCGAAGGAATTGCTGAACAATGGCCAGATCGAAGTCGTGGCGCCGTTCGTCTACTCGCTGGACCGTCGCTGATACTTTTGTTTCTGTCACAAAACAGCAAGTCTGATAACGTGCGTCTATCGATTGCAGCCGCTATGCTGGGGCCGCAACTTCATGGACGCACGTTATGACCCTCACAGAATTACGCTACATCGTCACACTCGCCCAGGAGCAGCATTTCGGCCACGCCGCCGAGCGTTGCCATGTCAGCCAGCCGACCCTGTCGGTCGGTGTGAAGAAACTCGAGGACGAGCTTGGCGTGCTGATCTTCGAGCGCAGCAAGAGCGCGGTGCGCCTGACCCCGGTCGGCGAAAGCATCGTCGCCCAGGCGCAGAAGGTTCTGGAGCAGGCCCAAGGTATTCGCGAACTGGCCCAGGCCGGCAAGAACCAACTCACCGCGCCGCTCAAGGTCGGTGCCATCTATACCGTCGGCCCCTATCTCTTCCCGCACCTCATTCCTCAGCTGCACCGGGTCGCCCCGCAGATGCCGCTGTACATCGAAGAGAACTTCACCCACGTACTGCGCGAAAAACTGCGCAACGGCGAGCTGGACGCGGTGATCATCGCCCTGCCGTTCAACGAGGCGGACGTGCTGACGCTGCCGCTGTACGACGAGCCCTTCTACGCGCTGATGCCCGCCGATCACCCTTGGACCGCCAAGAAGACCATCGACACCGCCATGCTCAATGACAAGAGCCTGTTGCTGCTCGGCGAGGGCCACTGCTTCCGTGATCAAGTGCTGGAGGCCTGCCCGACCATCAACAAGGGCGGCGAAGGCTCCAAGCACACCACGGTCGAATCCAGCTCGCTGGAAACCATCCGCCACATGGTCGCCTCCGGCCTTGGCGTGTCGATCCTGCCGCTGTCGGCCGTACACAGCCACCATTACGCCCCAGGCGTGATCGAGGTGCGCCCACTCACGGCGCCTTCGCCTTTCCGTACCGTCGCCATCGCCTGGCGCGCCAGCTTCCCGCGGCCCAAGGCCATCGAGATCCTCGCCGACTCGATCCGCCTCTGCTCGGTCGCCAAGCCGCCTGCGGAAAAATCGGCCTGACCCATGACCGAGCTGTCGACTGTCCCGGTGACCGCCCTCAAGGGTGTTGGCGAAGCCATGGCCGAGAAACTGGCCAAGGTCGGCTTGGAGAACCTGCAAGATCTGCTGTTCCACCTGCCGCTGCGCTATCAGGATCGCACCCGCGTGGTGCCCATCGGGGCTTTGCGTCCCGGTCAGGACGCGGTGATCGAAGGTGTGGTCAGCGGCGCCGACGTGACCATGGGCAAGCGCCGCAGCCTGGTGGTGCGCCTGGGAGACGGAACCGGCGTGCTGAGCCTGCGTTTCTATCATTTCAGCAATGCCCAGAAAGAAGGCCTCAAGCGTGGCACCCATCTGCGCTGCTACGGCGAGGCCCGCCCCGGTGCGTCGGGGCTTGAGATCTATCACCCGGAGTACCGCGCGCTCAATGGCAGCGAACCGGCGCCACCAGTCGAACAGACCCTGACGCCCATCTATCCGAGTACCGAAGGCCTGACACAGCAACGCCTGCGCCTGTTGTGCCAGCAGAGCCTGGCCATGCTCGGCCCGCGCAGCCTGCCGGACTGGCTGCCCGAAGAACTGGCCCGGGATTACCACCTGGCGCCGCTGGACGATGCGATCCGCTACCTGCACAACCCACCGGCCGACGCCGACCTCGACGAACTCGCCGAAGGCCAGCACTGGGCCCAGCATCGCCTGGCCTTCGAAGAGCTGCTGACCCATCAGCTCTCCCAACAGCGCCTGCGCGAAAGCCTGCGCGCCCTGCGAGCCCCGGTATTGCCCATGGCCAGCCGCCTGCCAACGCAATACCTGGCCAACCTGGGCTTCAGCCCCACCGGCGCCCAGCAGCGAGTCGGCAACGAAATCGCCTACGACCTCAGCCAGCCCGAGCCGATGATGCGCCTGGTGCAGGGCGATGTCGGCGCAGGCAAGACGGTAGTCGCGGCCCTTGCCGCCTTGCAGGCCTTGGAAGCCGGCTACCAGGTGGCCCTCATGGCGCCTACCGAGATCCTCGCCGAACAGCATTACCTGACCTTCAAACGCTGGCTCGAGCCCTTGGGCATCGAGGTGGCCTGGCTGGCGGGCAAGCTCAAAGGCAAGGCGCGCGCCAGCGCCTTGGAGCAGATCGCCAGCGGTGTGCCGATGGTGGTCGGGACCCATGCGCTGTTCCAGGAAGAAGTGAAGTTTCGCCGCCTGGCCCTGGCGATCATCGACGAGCAGCACCGGTTTGGCGTACAGCAGCGTTTGGCCTTACGCCAGAAAGGCGTGGACGGCGCGCTGTGCCCGCACCAGTTGATCATGACCGCCACCCCGATTCCGCGGACGCTGGCGATGAGCGCCTACGCCGACCTGGACACCTCCATCCTCGACGAGTTGCCCCCTGGCCGTACCCCGGTGAACACCGTGCTGGTGGCCGACAGCCGGCGCTTCGAAGTGGTCGAGCGGGTACGCGCGGCCTGCGCCGAAGGGCGCCAGGCGTATTGGGTCTGTACCCTGATCGAAGAGTCGGAAGAACTGACCTGCCAGGCGGCAGAAAGCACCTTCGAAGAGCTGGGCAGCGCCCTGGGCGAACTGCGTGTGGGCCTGATCCACGGACGCATGAAACCGGCGGAAAAAGCCGCGGTGATGGCCGAGTTCAAGGCCGGCAATCTCCAGTTGCTGGTGGCGACCACCGTGATCGAGGTGGGCGTGGATGTGCCCAATGCCAGCCTGATGATCATCGAGAACCCCGAGCGCCTGGGCCTTGCCCAGTTGCACCAGCTGCGCGGCCGGGTGGGCCGGGGCAGCGCGGTCAGCCATTGCGTGCTGCTCTATCATCCGCCCCTGTCGCAGATCGGCCGTGAACGCCTGGGTATCATGCGCGAAACCAATGACGGCTTCGTCATCGCCGAGAAAGACCTGGAGCTGCGCGGCCCCGGCGAAATGCTCGGCACCCGCCAGACCGGTCTGCTGCAGTTCAAGGTAGCGGATCTGATGCGTGACGCAGACCTGCTCCCTGCCGTGCGTGATGCAGCCCAGGCGCTGCTGGCCCGTTGGCCCGACCATGTCAGCCCACTGTTGGACCGCTGGCTGCGCCATGGCCAACAGTACGGACAGGTGTGATACCGATCACGAAATGCACCCAAACCTAGAGGCCTGTTTTGCAGCCTCACGCTGCCTGGGCCACCATCGAAGCATAATGGATCCAGTTATCGCGCCGGGTGGTTATACTTCGCGTTTAAAAGAAAACCTTGGACTCAGACCATGACTGAAGTTGCCCTGGATACTTCGACCCCACACGCACCCTCTGTCATTCGGCTGTTGCTCGACAAGCTCGGCGTGCCCTACCGCGAAGTGCCCGAGCATGCGCAGCTACCGGTCAACGCTCGAGTCCAGGCGATCCTTCTCGACGACGAAGTCGGCGCTTTGATGGTGCTGTTCCCGCAGAGCCAGTTGCTGGACTTGAACCGCCTGACCGAGCTTACCGGTCGCAAGCTGGTGGCCGTGCCGGTCGCACGCCTTGCGCACATGCTCGACAAGCATGCCCTCAAGACCCTGCCGGGGATCCCGGCACTGACCAGCTACCCCTGCCTCTACGAAGCCAGCCTGCTGAAAGTCGACAATCTGCTGATCCAGTCCGGTGAGCCCGGCTTGCTGCTTGAGATCCCACGCGAAGCGTTCAAAGGCATGTTGAGCAAAGCCAGCGCGGGTAACTTCGGCGAACAGACCCACGACATCCGGCCCAACCTCGACCGCCCGCACGATGACCCCCAGGAAATCACCCGCGCCGTCCAGGCCTTCACCGCACGACGCATCCAGCAACGCCTCGAGCAGACCATCGAGATTCCTCCGCTGGCGGACACCGCACAGAAAATCATTAAACTGCGCGTCGACCCCAATGCCAGCATCGATGACATCACCGGTGTCGTGGAAACCGACCCGGCCCTGGCCGCTCAGGTGGTCAGTTGGGCAGCCTCGCCTTACTACGCCTCGCCCGGCAAGATCCGTTCGGTGGAGGATGCCATCGTGCGCGTACTGGGCTTCGACCTGGTGATCAACCTGGCCTTGGGCCTGGCGCTAGGCAAGACCTTGAGCCTGCCCAAGGACCACCCTCAGCAAACCACGCCCTACTGGCAGCAGTCGATCTACACCGCTGCGGTTATCGAAGGCCTGACCCGTGCCATGCCCCGAGCCGAGCGACCTGAGGCCGGCCTGACCTACCTGGCGGGCCTTCTGCACAATTTCGGGTATTTGCTGCTGGCGCACGTGTTTCCGCCGCACTTCTCGCTGATCTGCCGCCATCTGGAGGTCAATCCGCACCTGTGTCACACCTACGTGGAGCAACACCTGCTGGGCATCAGCCGCGAACAGATCGGCGCCTGGCTGATGAAGCTGTGGGACATGCCTGAAGAGCTGTGCACCGCGCTGCGCTTCCAGCACGACCCGAGCTATGAGGGGGAGAATTCGGCGTTCCCCAACCTGGTGTGCCTGGCGATTCGCCTGTTGCGGGCCCGCGGTATCGGCTCAGGGCCTCAGGAGGAGATTCCCGAGGCCTTGCTGGAACGGCTGAGCCTGACCCGGGAAAAGGCCGACGATGTCGTGAACAAGGTGCTGGAGGCCGAGGCGTTGCTGCGCGAACTGGCCTCGCAGTTCCATGCCCCGCATTAAGCGGTGAGCAGCTGTGGGAGCAACCGTCTTGTGCACCGGCCTGCTCAGGTAAACCCGTGCCCTCTAGAGGGTCGGGCTTACCCGCCGAGAAGACAACAGGAAAAGCCGCTCCCCGTATCAACCCTTCTTCTTGGGCTTGAGGTATTTCATCAGGCCCTGGAACCAGATGACCAGCGCCGGATTGCCCTTGATCTGGATACTCTTGTCCTGAATGCCTTGCATGAAGGCCAGCTGCTTGTTGCTGGCCTGGAGCGTGGCGAAGCCAAAGGCTGCGTCCTTGAAGGCAATGGCGAAGGCCGGCTGCGGGTGCAGGCCCCCTTTACTGCTGATGCGCTCGCCGCTGACGATGAAATGCCGGCCAATTCGGCCATCGAGGGTCTGCATCTGGAACACCAGATCCTTGTCACGCAATTGTTGCTGGAACGCCGGATTGTTGCGGCTGGCCCTGGCCATCAACAGGCCCATGGCCCAGAGCAGGAAGCGAAACTTCATCAACACGCCTCGACTAAAAAGTGACTGAGCGGCGCAGTTTATCCTTTTATTGGTCGCTCAATGCAAATCTGCTGTTTCGATGATTTTCCAGGTACCTGAATGCACAACGGGCGCCCAGGGCGCCCGTTTGGATAACCACTGTTATCGATGAAGGGTCATTTGCCTTTTTTCGCAGGCTTGGCGGGTTGGTTGACGCTGTCGCGCAGGTTCTTGCCGGGCTTGAAGGCAACAGTGTTGCTGGCTTTGATCTTGACGGGCTGGCCGGTCTGCGGGTTCTTGCCGGTGCGGGCGCCACGATGACGTTTTTCAAAAGTACCGAAACCGACCAGGGTGACCGTGTCCTTGTCCAGCGCACCGGTGATGCTGTCGAGGATCGCATTCAAGACCTGGTTGGCCTTTTCCTTGGTCAAGTCGGCCTTTTCGGCGATAACAGCGGCGAGTTCTGGTTTACGCATAGTGAAGCCTCTTATACGGGATTTCTTGTTGTTATTGCCGTGCTGCTTCGCGAAGCAGCGTTCAAGGCACCGCAGGCTCTAATCTGCGGCAGACGGGAGTGAGAATGGCACGCTCACCGAAGCCGCGCCAGTACTTGGGTGGCCATTGTCGCTTCAAGAACAGGACATACCCGACAGAGCGCCCGCTATTTACGCCATCAGGGGTGGCAACTGCCGATTGAGCGCCAGCTTTTCCATCACCGCCGTGCCGGTCAACGCATAGCCCAGCAGCTGGCCAGAGGCATCGCGGCAGAGCACCTTGAGGTCGGCGCCCTGCCCCTCGACCTGCCAGACACCTTCGCGCCCAGGAGGGGGCGGAGAAACCACCAGCGGGCACGCTGGGGTTTTAACGGTCACTGGCATCGGCCCATAGGCGACAGCGGTAGGGTTGCCAGCGAGCGTCTGGGCCAAAGCACGGGCGCAGGTCATCAGCGGCATGACATAGAGCAGGTTGATTCCATCGACCTCGGCGCAATCGCCCAGGGCGAAGATATTGGCGTGGGAGGTGCGCAACTGCCGGTCCACCACCACACCCCGGTTTGTCTGCAAGCCCGCGGCAGCGGCAAGGTCCGTGCGCGGGCGCAGGCCAATGGCCGAGACCACCAGGTCACAGGCGATCACGCGGCCATCGGACAGGTGTGCCTCCAGGCCTTGTTCATCGCGCTGCAGGCGGGTCAGCACCGGCCCCAGATGAAAGCGGACCCCAAGCCCCTCCAGGCCCGCCTGTACCGCACTGGCTGCAGCAGGGTGCAGTAGGGTTGGCATCACTTGCTCACAAGGGGCGACCACATCGACTTCGAAGCCGCCAAGGCTCATGTCGTTGGCGAACTCGCACCCGATCAGGCCAGCGCCGAGGATCAGCACCCGGTGTTTGCCTGCCGCCGCGGCCCGAAAGCGCCCATAGTCTTCAAGATCATTGATGGGGAAGACCAGGTCAGCCGCATCGCCCTCGATCGGCACTTGGACCGTCTGTGCCCCCCACGCCAGGATGAGATCGCGGTACTCGACCGCCTCTTCACCGATCCACAGACGCTTGTGGCCAGGATCGATGCCACTGATGGGAGTATGGGTGCGGATTTCGGCCTTGAGCTGTTCGGCCATGGCGCCCGGCTCGGCCATGCACAGGCCGTCGGCATCCTTCTGCTTGGCAAAGCCGGTGGAAAGCATGGGCTTGGAGTAGGAACGGCCATCGTCGGCAGTGATCAGCAACAGCGGCGTATCGCTGTCGAGCTTGCGAAACTCCCGGGCCAGATTGTAGCCCGCAAGGCCGGTACCGATGATCACCACGGGGGACGTCATGTCATGCTCCTCTCGTTGAACAGGTGTGATCAGCCGATGGCGATCATTTCGAAATCACTCTTGCCGACACCACAGTCGGGGCACAGCCAGTCTTCCGGCACGTCTTCCCAGCGGGTGCCCGGGGCGATGCCGTCATCCGGCCAGCCTTCGGCCTCGTCGTAGATCAGGCCACAGACAATGCATTGCCACTTCTTCATCTCGTTCTTCCTCATCTGGATCAGGCGCGGCGGTACCGCAGGGGCTTTGTACTGGCCCTTCCAGCAGTATGCAAGCAACAGCGGCAAACATGCTAAGCTCGCCGCCTCTCTGGCTGTAACAAGCATACCGACGTGCCGTACGAAACCCCGCAAGCAGCCGCTGTCGCGTGGCTGCCGTATTCACAGCTGGCTGCCGGCATCGAACCGTCGATTCTCGACTGGCTCTTCGATCAAGGCTCTCTGACCCGCCGCCTGACCCACCTCTCCCGTGACCATTTCGCCGTCACCCCCCTGTTCGAGGGCTGGCAGCCCCTGCGCGATGACGAATGCCAAGCCTTGGGCCTGGCTCCTGGCGAAGAAGGCTGGGTGCGCGAAGTCTACTTGCGCGGCCATGACCAACCCTGGGTGTTCGCCCGCAGCGTGGCCGGGCGCAGCGCCCTGGAGCGCGGTGGCCTGGACCTCGAGACGTTGGGCAGCCGCTCGCTGGGCGAGCTATTGTTCTGCGACCAGGCCTTCACCCGTCACCCCATCGAAGTGTGCAGTTATCCACAGGCTTGGCTGCCGCCCGAAGCGCGCCATGCCAACCTGTGGGGGCGGCGTTCGCGGTTTGCCCGTGATGGCCTTGACCTGCTGGTGGCCGAGGTGTTCCTGCCGGCCCTATGGCAAGCGGCCAAGGAGGAAATCCGCTGATGTACCTGCAACTGCTCAAGTCGTTCAACCGCCTGCATCCCCGGGCCTGGGACTTCATCCAGCTCAGCCGCATGGACCGCCCGATCGGCATCTACCTGCTGCTGTGGCCCACCCTTTCTGCAGTGTGGATCGCCGGCAACGGCTCGCCGACGCTGGCCAATGTGCTGATCTTCGGCCTGGGCGTGGTACTGATGCGTGCCGCCGGCTGCTGCATCAACGACTTCGCCGACCGCAAGGTCGATGGCCATGTCAAACGCACCGCCGACAGGCCGCTGGCCAGCGGCCGGGTAAGGCCTCGCGAAGCGCTGATGCTGTTCGCGATCCTGGTGGGAGTGAGTTTCTTGCTCGTGCTGTGCACCAATGCCCGCACGGTATGGCTGTCGTTCGGCGCGGTGGCATTGGCGTTCTGCTACCCATTCATGAAGCGCTACACCTACTACCCCCAGGTGGTGCTGGGTGCGGCTTACTCGTGGGGTATCCCCATGGCGTTCACCGCCGCAGGGGGCGAGCTGCCGGCCAGCGCCTGGCTGTTGTACATCGCCAATTTGCTGTGGACCGTGGGCTATGACACCTATTACGCAATGGTGGACCGCGACGACGACCTGAAAATCGGCGTGAAATCCACGGCAATCCTCTTCGGCGAAGCCGACCGGACCATCATCCTGACCCTGCAAATGCTGTCGCTGGGCTGCCTGTTGCTGGCGGGCAATCGCTTCGACATGGGGGGATGGTTCCACTTGGGCCTGCTTGCGGCAGCTGGGTGCTTTGCCTGGGAATACTGGTCAACGCGCAAGCTGGACCGGGAATCGTGCTTCAAGGCCTTCCTGCACAATCACTGGGCAGGGATGCTGATCTTCATCGGTGTGGTGGTGGACTACGCATTGCGCTGAGCCCTGCACCACCGCTGTGGGACGGGTTTAGCCGCGAATCGATGGTGATTGCACCTTCGCATTCGCGGGTAAACCCGCTCTGTAAGGTTCAAGGCTTGGCGATATGCCAGACGTCCTTCACGCCGTCACCGGTCTTGTCCCCGGCTTTCTTGTCCTTGATGAAGGTATACAGCGGCTTGCCGTCATAAGCCCACTGCTTGGTCCCGTCATCGCGGGTGACCTGGGTCCACTTGTCCTTGGCGGGCTCGTCTTCGGCCTTGACCATCAACGGTGGCCAGTTCTTGGCGCACTCGCCGTTGCACATGGACTTGCCGTCGGCATCCTTGTCGAAGGTGTAGAGGGTCATGCCAGCATGATCGACCCACATGCCATCCTTTTCCATCGCGTGGTGGGCCGATGCCACCCCCGGTAGCGCCAGCGCAGCGAAAAGGGCCATCCAGCTCAGCGTATGTCGTGTCATTGGAATCACCATGGTTTCGGGGGTGTAAATGAGGTTTCGCCACCGCCGTGGCGGCCCCTTCAAGCCTAGTCCAGTCATGGAATGTCGCCAGAATCGCCAATGTCCTGTCACACAGCTGCAATAATTCCGTTATCTAATGCGGGCCAAGACACAGTTTCTGGGAGAGGTTTTACGCAATGGTTGGCAGAAACATTCTGATCGTCGACGACGAAGCGCCCATTCGCGAGATGATCGCCGTTGCATTGGAAATGGCCGGCTATGATTGCCTGGAAGCGGAAAACTCCCAGCAAGCCCATGCCATCATCGTCGATCGCAAGCCGGACCTGATCCTGCTCGACTGGATGCTGCCCGGCACCTCGGGTATCGAGTTGGCCCGGCGCCTGAAGCGCGATGAACTGACCGGCGACATCCCGATCATCATGCTCACCGCCAAGGGTGAAGAGGACAACAAGATTCAGGGACTGGAAGTCGGCGCCGACGACTACATCACCAAGCCGTTCTCGCCTCGTGAGTTGGTCGCGCGTCTCAAAGCCGTACTGCGCCGCACCGGCCCCAGCGACAGCGAGGCGCCGATCGAAGTGGGCGGCCTGCTGCTCGATCCGATCAGCCACCGCGTGACCATCGACGGCAAGCCCGCCGAAATGGGCCCTACCGAATACCGCCTGCTGCAGTTCTTCATGACCCACCAGGAGCGCGCCTACACCCGGGGTCAGTTGCTCGACCAAGTCTGGGGCGGCAATGTCTATGTCGAGGAACGCACCGTCGACGTGCATATTCGTCGCCTGCGCAAGGCATTGGGTGAAGCCTACGAAAATCTGGTACAAACCGTCCGAGGCACCGGCTACCGCTTCTCGACCAAGAGCTAGCTGCAAGCGCCAAGCTTCAGGCGGCACGCGCCGGCAGCGCCGAACAGCTTGCCGCCAGGCTTGGAATAAAGGACTGAACAGCACCACCGATCCGCTTCTTCTTGCAGCTTGAAGCACACAGCTTGCAGCTTGAAGCTGGATCCGAAGGATCCCCTCAATTGAACCAGAACTGGCACGCGACCTTGATTCGCCACATGCTGCTGCTGATCACCGTCTGCCTGATCGGCGGGCTGGTCAGCGGCTACTACGGCTGGAGCCTGGCCATCGGCCTTGCGCTCTACCTGGGTTGGACCCTCAAGCAACTGCTGCGCCTGCACGACTGGCTGCGCAATCATCAGCCCGACGAAGCCCCGCCCGATGGCTACGGCCTGTGGGGCGAGGTGTTCGACAGCATCTACCACCTGCAACGTCGCGATCAGCGGGTGCGCGGCCGCCTGCAGGCGGTGATCGACCGGGTGCAGGAATCCACCGCGGCGCTGCGCGATGCGGTGATCATGCTCGACAGCGAAGGCAACCTCGAATGGTGGAACCGCGCCGCTGAAACCCTGCTGGGCTTCAAGACTCCACAGGATGGCGGCCAGCCGGTGACCAACCTGGTGCGCCACCCGCGCTTCAAGGAGTACTTCGAATCGGAGAACTACGTCGAGCCGCTGGAGATCCCCTCCCCGATCAACGACCGGATGCGGGTCCAGCTTCACATCACCCGCTATGGCAACAACGAGCACCTGATGCTGGTACGCGACGTCACCCGCATCCATCAGCTCGAGCAGATGCGCAAGGATTTCGTCGCCAACGTCTCCCACGAGCTGCGCACCCCCCTGACGGTCATCACAGGGTACTTGGAAACCCTGCTGGACAACGTCGACGACGTGAACCCACGCTGGGGCCGGGCGCTCCAGCAGATGAGCCAGCAAGGCGCACGGATGCAGACACTGCTCAACGACCTGCTGCTGCTGGCCAAGCTCGAAGCCACCGACTATCCCTCGGACAATCAGCCCGTGGCCGTCGAGGCCCTGCTGCAATCGATCAAGGGCGACGCTCAAGCGCTGTCCGGCCCACGCAACCAGCGCATCACGCTGGAGGCAGCGCCTGGCGTGCGCCTCAAGGGCAGCGAGTCGGAACTGCGCAGCGCCTTCTCCAACCTGGTGTTCAACGCCGTGAAGTACACCCAGGACGAAGGCAACATCCGCATTCGCTGGTGGGCGGACGAGCAAGGTGCTCACCTCTCCGTGCAGGACTCCGGCATCGGCATCGATGCCAAACACCTGCCCCGCCTGACCGAGCGCTTCTACCGGGTCGACTCCAGCCGCGCCTCCAATACGGGCGGCACAGGGCTTGGCCTGGCGATCGTCAAGCACGTGCTGCTGCGCCATCGTGCACGCCTGGAGATCAGCAGCGTGCCAGGCCACGGCAGCACCTTCACCTGCCATTTCGCACCTGCCCAGGTGGTGACGAACAAAGCCTGAAACCACGGCACCGCAGGCGCGATTTTACCCGCCGACGCCGGCACAGCCGGTGCATGACCTGGTTAGCGGCTGAACCCGCTCCCACGAGGTGCGTGCCAGCCGTGCAGGCGGCGTTGCCACCAACGGGGTGATAGCGCGCCCTTTGCTTTTGCAGCTTCAACCGCTACATTGGATCCCCTGTGCCAGCCAACGCTGGCACTTTTTTTCTCCCTAATTCAAAGACGGACCCTGTAAAAACTCCATCATGGACCCTTCCCCTGGTTTCAGCTTCATCTCCCTCTTCGCCGACTTCGGCATGATTCTCTTTGCCTTCCTTCTGGTGCTGCTCAACGGCTTCTTCGTTGCCGCCGAGTTCGCCATGGTCAAATTGCGCGCGACCCGCGTCGAGTCGATCGCCGAACTGCACGGCTGGCGCGGCAGCATCCTGCGCAAGGTTCACAACCAGCTGGACGCCTACCTGTCGGCCTGCCAGCTGGGCATCACCCTGGCCTCCCTGGGCCTGGGCTGGGTCGGTGAGCCGGCCTTCGCGCACCTGCTCGAGCCGCTGCTAGCCGCCGTTGGCGTCGATACGCCGGAGCTGGTCAAAGCGATCTCGTTCTTCGTCGCCTTCTTTGTGATCTCCTACCTGCACATCGTGGTCGGCGAGCTGGCGCCCAAGTCCTGGGCGATCCGCAAACCCGAGCTGCTGTCGCTGTGGACGGCGGTGCCGCTGTACCTGTTCTACTGGTTGATGTACCCGGCGATCTACCTGCTCAACGCCAGCGCCAACACCATTTTGCGTATCGCCGGCCAGGGCGAGCCTGGACCGCACCACGAGCATCATTACAGCCGCGAAGAACTCAAGCTGATCCTGCATTCGAGCCGTGGCCAGGACCCAAGCGACCAAGGCATGCGTGTACTGGCTTCGGCGGTGGAGATGGGCGAACTGGAAGTGGTCGACTGGGCCAACTCCCGCGAGGACATGGTCAGCCTCGATGCCAAGGCACCGCTCAAGGAAATCCTGGCGATGTTCCGTCGCCACAAGTTCAGCCGCTACCCGGTCTACGACGCCGAGCGCGAAGAGTTCGTGGGGCTGTTGCACATCAAGGACCTGCTGCTGGAACTGGCCGAGATGGACCACTTCCCAGAAACCTTGGACCTGGACGACCTGGCTCGCCCGCTGGAGCGCGTCTCGCGGCACATGCCGCTGTCCCAGCTGCTGGAGCAATTCCGCAAGGGCGGCGCGCACTTCGTGCTGGTCGAGGAAGCCGACGGCAAGGTGATCGGCTACCTCACCATGGAGGACGTGCTGGAAGTGCTGGTCGGCGACATCCAGGACGAGCACCGCAAGACCGAACGCGGCATCCTCGCCTACCAGCCGGGCAAGCTGCTGGTACGTGGCGACACGCCATTGTTCAAGGTCGAACGGCTGCTGGGGGTGGATCTGGACCACATCGAGGCCGAGACCCTGGCAGGTCTGGTCTATGAAACGCTCAAGCGCGTGCCGGAGGAAGAGGAAGTGCTGGAGGTCGAAGGCCTGCGCATCATCATCAAGAAGATGAAAGGGCCGAAGATCGTGCTGGCCAAGGTACTGAAGCTCATCTGACTGCTCTGGGGGCGCTTTGCGCCCCATCGCTGGCTGGCGCCAGCATCCACAGCGCCCCCTGCAAGCTCAAGGGTTGCCAGCGGTGAAGTCTGGCATCCCTCCGATCGGTCGGTCGAACTGGTAGGGGATCGACTCCAGCGCCAACCCCACGTTGCGCTGCACCACGAAATGCAGGTGGGGCCCGGTGCTGTTGCCGGTATTGCCCGACTTCGCCAATGGCGCCCCCTGCAACACCCGCTGCCCTTCGCTGACCACCACCGACCCGCGCATCAGATGCAGATAGACACCCATGGTGCCATCCGGGTGCAGGATCCTGACGAAGTTGCCCGCCGGGTTGTTGCCACGGCCCGTCTGGTTGTTCTCGATCTTCACCACCACCCCGCCCCGCGCCGCGACGATCGGCGTGCCTTCGGGCATGGCGATGTCCATGGCGTAGCGCCCTTTGGGGCCAAAGTGGCTGAAGCGCCCGTTCGGGCCCTGGCTCAGCCGGAACGGCCCTCCTTGCCAGGGGAACGGATAGCGAAACGCCTGTGGGCGCCGCGCGGGGTCACCCAGGGCATAGCGCAGTTTCGAATCGTATTTCACCCGCTCGCCAGGCAGTGCCGCCAGTACCGTCAGCACCTGAGTCGAGCGCGGCGGCACCACGCGCCGGACGATCCGGGGCGCACTGCCGCCCTGGACATTGGCCAGGCGCTGCAAACGCAGCTCGACCTCCACCGGCGCGAATAGATCGTTACGCACGAAAAAGCGCGTACCGCCCGCAAAATCGACTGTACGCAAACGCACCTGGCGCTCCAGCCGCTCGAACATCGGCTCGCGCAGCACGAACGCTTTGGCACCAGGGCTTGGGTGTTCAGAGTAGGAGACCACGCCGTAAGCATCGGTGGTCTTGTACAGGGTCATGCCCACGCTCGACGCCGAGACCGTGAGCAAGGCACAGAACAGCAGCAGACGAGTTGGCATGGCGGTGGCTTTTTGACAGTTATTGTGTCTGGAAGCCTAGCAGTCGGATTTCAAAGGGGTATTGCAGTTGGTCGGGAAATGAGCAATTGGCCATCACTGGCGCCCCGCTTCACCCGCGAAAAGGGGCAAAGCCCGTGGTATCCATGGACGGTGGCTGCTTCACAGGTAAACCCGCTCCCACACGTGCTCCGCGGATACCTGTGGGCGGGTTTACCTGCGCGCAGCCGCGCTCCGGATTGGCGATCTAGGCGCCGGGGGTGAAGTGCTTCTGCGCGGTTCCGCGGGCGATCAGGCGCGACAGGTAGTCGAGCTTCTGCGCATCCTGGTCGACGAACTTGAACGTCAGTTGCAGCCAGTCACTTTCAGGCTTGGGCTCCAGGGCGGCGATGGCGTGCAGGTAGCCATTTAGCCGCGCGACTTCGGCGTTCTCGCCTTGCTCCAGGTCCAACACCGCCCCTTCAAGCACCTGTGGCAGCGTGGGGCTGCGACGAACCACCAGCAAGGCTTCCTTGAGGCTCAATGCCTTGATCACGCAGGGCTGGGTACCGCTGGACAAGCGCAACTGCCCCTGGCCACGTCCACTCTGGGCGGCGGCGGCGGCCGTCTTCGGGGTCGGCGCGTTGATCAGCGGTTTGCCAGGCGCAGGTGCCGGCGCAGCGGCAGCAGCCACCGGAGCCTTGACCGTCTCGGGGCGACCGCCGGTCAGGGCACTGAGCGAGTCATTGGCAAATGCCGAGTTGACCCGCGCCGGTGCGCTGGCCATCAGGCTGTCGAGCTTGCCGAGCTTGGTCAGCGACTTCTTCACCTTGGTCAGCAGTTGCTCGTTGGTGAACGGCTTGCCCACAAAGTCGGAAACACCGGCCTGGATGGCCTGGATCACGTTTTCCTTGTCGCCACGGCTGGTCACCATGATGAACTGCAAGTCCTTGTACTCCGGCTGCTGCCGGCACCAGGTGAGCAGTTCCAAGCCAGACATCTCCGGCATTTCCCAATCGCACAGGACCAGGTCGAACCGCTCCTTGCCCAGCATGGCCATGGCCTTGCGGCCGTTGACCGCATCTTCGATGACGATGCCTGGGAAGGCATTGCGCAGACACTTCCTCACCAGGTCCCGGATGAATGGCGCATCATCCACGACCAGCACATTGACCTTACTCATCGATACTCCTCTTGAACCCCGACTAGCATACCGCCGACTGATGGCCATTTGCCAAACCACTGGTCACGCCGGGACTCCTCTGGTCATTCGCGGGTGCCTGCTGGCTGCTCGACCGCAAACGAAAACGCCCGGCCTAGGCCGGGCGTCGATGCTCGGGAGCAATCCTACTTATCGTCCGATTCGGCCGGAACATTAGCGATTTCGCCATCGTCGGCCGCTTCGCCCAGCACTTCGGCCTTCATGCGTTTGAGGCCCATGTGACGCACGTCGGTGCCGCGCACCAGGTAGATCACCAGTTCCGAGATATTGCGCGCATGGTCGCCGATGCGCTCCAGCGAACGCAGGGCCCAGATCACGCTCAGCACGCGGGAGATCGAGCGCGGATCTTCCATCATGTAGGTGACCAGTTCACGCAGGGCGGTCTTGTACTCGCGGTCGATGGTCTTGTCGTACTGGGCCACCGAGAGGGCGAGATCCGCATCGAAACGGGCGAAGGCGTCCAGCGCGTCACGCACCATGTTGCGGACCTGGTCACCGATGTGGCGCACTTCGACGTAGCCGCGTGGCGACTCGCCTTCCTCGCACAGCTGAATGGCGCGGCGGGCGATTTTGGTCGATTCGTCGCCGATGCGCTCCAGGTCGATCACCGACTTGGAGATGCTGATGATCAGACGCAGGTCAGAAGCCGCCGGCTGACGACGGGCGAGGATGCGCACGCACTCCTCGTCGATGTTGCGCTCCATCTGGTTGATCTGCTCGTCGACTTCACGCACCTGCTGGGCCAGGCCCGAGTCGGCCTCGATCAACGCGGTGACGGCGTCGTTGACCTGCTTCTCGACCAGGCCACCCATCGCCAGGAGGTGGCTGCGAACCTCCTCGAGCTCGGCGTTGAACTGCTGGGAGATGTGGTGGGTAAGGCTCTCTTTGTTGATCATGCTTTCGCTCCGCGAAGTTGCAAGCCCCAAGCTGCAAGCTTCAAGTGGTTCGTGTCGTTCCCTGGCGCCGCGCTAACCGCTTTTTCTGGCAGCTGGCAGCTTGATGCTTGCAGCTGCGCCAAAGGCGCCCTTAGCCGTAACGACCGGTGATGTAGTCTTCGGTCTGCTTCTTCGCCGGATTGGTGAACAGCGTGTCGGTATCCCCGAATTCGACCAGTTTGCCCATGTACATGAAGGCGGTGTAGTCCGATACGCGGGCCGCCTGCTGCATGTTGTGGGTCACGATGACGATGGTGTATTTGGATTTCAGTTCGTAGATCAGTTCTTCGACCTTCAGCGTCGAGATCGGGTCCAGGGCCGAGCAAGGTTCGTCGAGCAGCAGCACCTCCGGCTCAACGGCAATGGTACGGGCAATGACCAGACGCTGCTGTTGACCACCGGACAGGCCCAGGGCCGAGTCGTGCAGGCGGTCCTTGACCTCATCCCACAGGGCCGCGCCCTTGAGGGCCCACTCGACGGCTTCGTCGAGCACGCGCTTTTTGTTGATGCCCTGGATGCGCAGGCCGTAGACCACGTTTTCATAGATGGTCTTGGGGAACGGGTTGGGCTTCTGGAACACCATGCCGACGCGGCGGCGCAGCTCGGCCACATCCTCGCCCTTGCGGTAGATGTTGTTGCCGTACAGGTTGATCGCGCCTTCCACGCGACAACCGTCGACCAGGTCGTTCATGCGGTTGAAGGTGCGCAGCAAGGTCGACTTGCCGCAGCCGGACGGGCCGATGAAGGCGGTCACGCGCTGCTTGGGAATGTTCATCTTCACGTCGTACAGCGCTTGCTTGTCGCCGTAAAACAGGGACAGACCCGGGACTTCGATGGCCACGGTTTCTTCGGCCAGGCGCAGGCTCTGCTTGTCGCGGCCCAGGGCGGACATGTCGATGCCGTGGGCGTGGGATTCATGCTGCATGTTCTCACTCCGTTCGTAGCTGCAAGCTTCGAGCTGCAAGCTGCAAGTTGGGTCAAAGCGGCAATCTGCTTGGAGCTTGCCGCTTGAAGCTTAAAGCTGAAATCAGCTGTCGAGGGCCTTGTACTTCTCGCGCAGGTGGTTACGGATCCACACCGCCGAGAGGTTGAGGGTCGCGATCACCAGCACCAGCAGCAGCGCGGTGGCGTACACCAGCGGCCGCGCGGCCTCGACGTTCGGGCTCTGGAAGCCGACGTCGTAGATGTGGAAGCCCAGGTGCATGATCTTCTGGTCCAGGTGCAGGTACGGGTAGTTACCGTCCACCGGCAGCGATGGCGCCAGTTTCACCACACCCACCAGCATCAGCGGCGCCACTTCGCCCGCGGCACGGGCCACGGCGAGGATCATGCCGGTCATCATGGCCGGACTGGCCATTGGCAGAACGATCTTCCACAGGGTCTCAGCCTTGGTCGCGCCGAGCGCCAGGGAGCCTTCGCGCACCGTACGTGGGATGCGCGCCAGGCCTTCCTCGGTGGCCACGATCACTACCGGCACTGCCAGCAGCGCCAGGGTCAGCGAGGCCCACAGCAGGCCCGGGGTACCGAGGGTCGGCGCCGGCAGGGCTTCGGGGAAGAACAGGCGGTCGATCGAGCCACCCAGCACATAGACGAAGAAGCCCAGGCCGAACACGCCATAGACGATCGCCGGAACACCCGCCAGGTTGTTCACTGCAATACGGATCAGGCGAGTCACCGGGCCCTGCTTGGCATATTCACGCAGGTAGACCGCCGCCAGTACACCGAACGGGGTAACGATCACGGCCATGATCAGGGTCATCATCACGGTGCCGAAGATGGCCGGGAAGATACCGCCCTCGGTGTTGGCTTCACGCGGGTCGTCGCTCAGGAACTCCCACACCTTGCTGAAGTACACACCCAGCTTGGTCATGACAGACATGCCGTTGGGCTGGTAGGCATGGACCACCTTGCTCAGGTTGATCTCCACTTCGCGGCCATTGCCGTCGCGGGCCACCAGGCTGTCGCGGGCGAATGCCTGGTGCAGGCCGGTCAGGCGCTCTTCGATGGCCTTGTAGCGAGCGTTGAGCTCGGCACGCTCAGCGTCCATGTCCGCCTGGGCGGCAGCGTCCAGCTTGCCGTCCAGCTCGAGCTTGCGAGCCTGCAGGCGCAGACGCTCAAGACCATGGTTGATGGCACCGATGTCTTTCTTCTCGAGGGTCTGCAGCTCTCGGGCCAGCTGGTCGGCGCGCTTGAGGCGACTCTGCAGCTCAGCCCAGGCGGCAGGGCCTTCGGCGACCACACGGCCTTCTTCCTTGACGCTCGCCAGGTAGCCATAGAAATTGCCCCACTCGCGGCGCTCCAGGGCAATCAAGTCGGCCGGCTTCTGCTGGTCGACCAGCCAGTCGCCTACCAACCAGGTGAAGTCGCTGCCGTTGAGGTCGCGGTTACCCACCTTGACCAGCTCGCGGGTCATGAACTCCGGGCCTTCGTCCGGAACCGGCAAGCCGGCGCCCTTGAGGCGGGCACGTGGCACTTCTTCTTTCTGCACCACCTCTGCGATGATCACATGATCGCCCTGGCCCGGCACCTTGTAGGTGGCCTGGATCAGGTCGGCTGGCCAGAAGTGGCCCAGGCCGCGGACGGCGATCACGGCGAGCAGGCCGACGGTCATGATCACCGCCATGGCGACCGCGCCACCGCTGATCCAGACGCCAGGGGCGCCGCTCTTGAACCAGCCTTTGAGGGAATCCTTTTTCACGGATCTCTACCTTTCTATCAAAGCGACGAGTATTTCTTGCGCAGACGCTGGCGAATCAGCTCGGCCAAGGTGTTCATGATGAATGTGAACATCAGCAGCACGAGGGCAGCGAGGAACAGCACACGGTAGTGGCTGCCGCCGACTTCGGATTCGGGCATTTCCACCGCCACGTTGGCGGCGAGGGTGCGCATGCCTTCGAACAGGTTCAGCTCCATGACCGGGGTGTTGCCGGTGGCCATGAGCACGATCATGGTCTCGCCCACCGCACGGCCCATGCCGATCATCAGCGCCGAGAAAATACCCGGGCTTGCGGTGAGGATGACCACGCGGGTCAGGGTCTGCCAGGGTGTCGCACCCAGGGCCAGGGAGCCCAGGGTCAGGCTGCGTGGCACACTGAATACAGCGTCTTCGGCGATGGAGTAGATGTTCGGGATGACGGCGAAGCCCATGGCGATACCCACTACCAGGGCGTTGCGCTGGTCATAGGTGATGCCCAGGTCATTGGTGATCCACAGACGCATGTCGCCGCCGAAGAACCAGTTCTCCATGAACGGGCTCATGAACAGGGCGAACCAACCGATCACCAGGATGACCGGGATCAGGATCGCCGCCTCCCAACCGTCCGGGATACGCAGGCGGATCGACTCCGGCAGGCGGCTCCAGGCAAAGCCGGCGGCGAGAATGCCGATCGGCAGGATCAGCAGCAGGCTGAACACACCTGGCAGGTGCCCTTCCAGGTACGGTGCCAGGAACAGGCCGGCGAAGAAGCCGAGGATCACCGTCGGCATCGCTTCCATCAACTCGATGACCGGCTTGACCTTGCGGCGCATGCCCGGAGCCATGAAGTAGGCGGTGTAGATAGCGGCGGCGATGGCCAGAGGCGCGGCCAGGATCATCGCGTAGAAGGCGGCCTTCAGAGTGCCGAAGGTCAGCGGCGACAGGCTCAGCTTGGGCTCGAAATCGGTGTTGGAGGCCGTGGACTGCCAGACGTACTTCGGCTCGTCATAGTTCTCGTACCAGACCTTGCCCCACAGCGCGCTGAAAGACACTTCCGGGTGCGGGTTCTTCAGGCTCAGTGGCAACAGCTTGCCGCCTTGCTCGATGATGATGCGGTTGGCGCGTGGCGACAGGGCCAGCACGCCGGCGCCTTCTGCGACCGGCTCGACCAGCAGGGTGCGGTGGGCGGTGCTGTGAAACACGCCCAGCTTGCCTTCGCTGTCCAGCGCGACGAAGCCCTTGCGACGCTCTTCGGCATCGATCTGCACGACCGGCGCCTTGCCCAGCTGGAAGCTACGGATCAGCTTGAAGCGCGACTCGCCATCCGGGTCGCGAGCCATGAACCACTGGCTCAGCCCGCCCTTGGAATCACCGAAGATCAGCGAGATGCCGCCGACCAGTTGAGCACTGGCAGTGATTTCGGTGTCGCCATCCTCAGACAGTTTGTAACGACCATTGAGGCTCTTGTCGCGCAGGCTGAAGACGTCGGCAGTGGCACGACCGTTGACCACGTACAACCACTGCTGACGCGGATCGACGAAGATGGCCTTCACCGGCTCGGTCATCTGCGGCAGCTCGATGCGGTTCTGCTCGGTGGTGACTTCGCCGGTCATCATGTTTTCCTGACGGGTCAGCTCGGTCACGTGCAGTTGCGAACCAGTGGAGCCAGCCAGCAGCAAGGTATCGCCGTTGACGTTGACACTCACGTGCTCCAGCGCGCGGCCCTGTGGGTCGAGCACGAACGGCGCCTGACCATAGGGGTAGTCGATACCCGCATCGATGGTCTTCTTGTTGTCCGGATAGGTGATCTTGTAGGTGTGGTGGAACACCAGCGCCTGGCCGTTGGACAGACCAAGCACCACCAGCGGGCTGCCCGGCTGGTCGGCGCTGATCGACGTCACTTGAGTGCCTGCCGGCAACGGCAGGTCGACATGCTCGACTTCGCTGCCGGTCTTGGTATCGAAGAACAGCGCCTGGCCCTTATCGGAAACGCGCATACCCACGAGGTTCTGCTCCTCGAGGGCGATCATCAGCGGCTTGCCGGCATCCTGTTGCAGCCACGTCGGCTCCAGCGCTTTCTTGCTGGTCAGCTCGGCGCCCTGGAACAGCGGCAGGACCACGTAGGCCAGGTAGAAGAAGATCAGGGTGATGGCTGCCAGCACGGCAAGCCCGCCAACCAGTACATACCAGCGGGTCAGGCGATCCTTCAGCGCACGCAGGCGGCGCTTGCGTTGCAGCTCGGGCGTATTGAAGTCAATCCGCACGGGGGGAGAATTTTGGGTCATGGTGGAGTTGGCCAGATCATTCATGCGCACACCCTAGCGGTCCCGTATGACAAAAACATGACAATGCAGTGACGCAAAAAAGCCCGCCGCTCAGGAATCCTGGCTTCGGACGAGGAATTCGTGGAGGAGGCCGGCGTTCGGCGCCGGCCTCTTCCTCAGTTACTTACTTCTTTGCAACGTTACCGGCGTGGGACAAACCCAGGTCAGCCAGGGTCTTGTCGACCACTTTGGCCGGCAGCGGGATGTAGCCGTCCTTCACCACGACCTGCTGGCCCGCCTGGGACAGGACCAGTTTCACGAACTCAGCTTCCAACGGGGCCAGAGGCTTGTTCGGGGCCTTGTTGACGTAGACGTACAAGAAGCGCGACAGCGGGTAGGTACCGTTCAGGGCGTTGGCTTCGTTGTCCTCGACGAAGGCGCCGCCTTCTTTCTTGGCCAGAGGCACGGTCTTGACGCTGGCGGTCTTGTAGCCGATGCCCGAGTAGCCGATGCCGTTCAGCGAGCTGCTGATCGACTGCACGACCGAAGCCGAGCCTGGCTGCTCGTTGACGTTAGGCTTGAAGTCGCCTTTGCACAGCGCTTCTTCCTTGAAGTAGCCGTAGGTGCCGGATACCGAGTTGCGGCCGAACAGCTGGATCGGCTTGTTGGCCAGATCGCCGGTCACGCCCACATCACCCCACGTCTTGACGTCGGCTTTGCCGCCACACAGACGGGTCGAGGAGAAGATGGCATCGACCTGAGCCATGGTCAGGCCCTTGATCGGGTTGTCCTTGTGGACGAAGACTGCCAGGGCGTCGACGGCGACCGGAATGGCGGTCGGCTTGTAGCCGTACTTCTGCTCGAAGGCCTGCAGCTCGACGTCCTTCATCTTGCGGCTCATCGGGCCGAGGTTGGCGGTGCCTTCAGTCAGCGCGGGTGGCGCAGTGGAGGAGCCGGCAGCCTGGATCTGGATGTTTACGTTCGGGTATTCCTTCTTGTAGGCCTCGGCCCACAGAGTCATGAGGTTCGCCAGGGTATCGGAACCGACGCTGGAGAGGTTGCCCGATACGCCAGTGGTCTTGGTGTAGGTCGGGATTGCAGGATCGACGGCGGCAACCGCATTGGCGGTAGCGACGCCAGCGGCGGCGAACGTGAGGGCCGCCATCAAACGCTTCAGTTTCATGCCTAACTCCTAGCAGGAATATTTGGGGTGTGAGATGGATCGGGCCCAAGTATCTGCAGGCCGCATGAACACTCTATGACTTGAATGTGACAATTGGATGAAAGGCCATCACGGTCGCCCGGGATGGCCTTTACAGGATGTTGCGGTACTGCAGGATAAACATCGCCATGCCGTCTTCGCGGATACGACCGCCCTCGGTCAGCGCTTGGTCGCGAGCAGGTAGACACCCACCAGCAGACCCACGGCGCATAGGCAAGCCACGTAATAGGCAGGTGCCATGGGGCTGAACTTGAGCAGCGCGGTGACCACCATTGGCGTCAGGCCGCCGAAGATCGCGTAGGCCAGGTTGTAGGAGAACGAGAGCCCACTGAAACGCACCACCGGCGGGAAGGCCTTGACCATCACATAAGGCACCGCACCGACGATGCCGACGAACAGACCGGTCAACGCGTACAGCGGGAACAGTAGGTCCGGTCGCGTCGGCAGGCTGTGGTAGAAGGCCCAGGACGATGCCAGCAGCGCCAGGCTGCCGACGATGAACACACGCCCGGCGCCGAAACGATCGGCCAGGCTGCCGGCACCCACACAGCCAATGCTGAGCAGGACGATAGCCAGACTGTTGGCCTTCAGCGAGTCGGTGGGGCTGATGTGATAGAGGCTTTGCAGCAGCGCCGGGGTCATGAGGATCACCACCACGATGCCCGCCGACAACAGCCAGGTCAGCAGCATCGACAAAATGATCGCACCACGATGATCACGCAGCACCGCACGCAGCGGCAGCTCTTCGGCCAGGGCCTTTCGCTGCTGCATCTCGGCAAATACCGGCGTCTCGTGCAGCCAGCGGCGTAGGTACACCGCGAACAGGCCGAACACGCCCCCGAGCAGGAACGGAATGCGCCAGGCGTAGTCCGCCACTTCGTCGGCGCTATAGACCGTATTGATCAAGGTTGCCACGAGCGAGCCGAGCAGGATGCCTGACGTCAGGCCCGCCGTGAGCGTGCCGCAGGCATAACCGGTATTGCGCGCCGGCACATGCTCGGAGACGAACACCCAGGCGCCCGGAACCTCGCCACCGATGGCCGCACCTTGCACGACACGCATCAAGAGCAGCAGGACCGGGGCCCACAGGCCGATCTGCGCGTAAGTTGGCAGCAGGCCCATGACCAGGGTCGGCAAGGCCATCATGAAGATGCTCAGCGTGAACATCTTCTTGCGACCGAGCAGGTCGCCGAAGTGGGCCATGATGATGCCGCCCAAAGGCCGCGCCAGGTAGCCGGCCGCGAAGATGCCGAAGGTCTGCATCAGACGCAGCCACTCGGGCATGTCGGCGGGGAAGAACAACTTGCCGACTACCGTGGCAAAGAACACGAAGATGATGAAGTCGTAGAATTCCAGTGCTCCACCAAGGGCGGACAGTGAAAGGGTCTTGTAGTCACTGCGGGTCAGCGGCCGCGAGGGCTGCTCGATACTGCTCGGCACGGAGGTCATGGGTTGTTCTCTTATTGGTCTGCAGGCCGTTTGTCACGCGGCTTCTGGGTCAGTGACCCGCGAAGATAACAAATTGCCGCACCCGCCTCATAGCGGTACAAAATCCATACAGATATTCACGAATGCGCGGTCGTCGCTGGCTGTGCAGGTCTATATACTGACGCTCGTAGGAAAAGGTTGAGCAACACGTGGGATGCTGTGCGAAAACGCCGGTCAATGTTGCAGGCGGTTTCGCAGAGTCTCCCTTTGGCCGCCCATCGAAGCGAAATCAGCGTAGTATGTTTCAAGCTGAATCGTTTTCCCGGCGACCGTCATTTGCGCCAACCAACGAAAGCGTCACGGGTCCGAGGCCCCACCGCATGATTGAGCTCGAACAAGAAGATCCTATCCCACAGGGCGACCTTGCCCTTCAGATCACTGCCCTACCCCGTGAAACCAACGGTTTCGGCGATATCTTCGGCGGCTGGCTGGTCGCCCAGATGGACCTGGCCGGCACCGCCATGGCCAGCCGCGTCGCCGGTGGCCGCGTTGCCACCGTGGCGATCGACCGCATGGCTTTCCTGGTCCCGGTGGCCGTGGGCGCGCAGCTTTCCTTTTACACCCAGACCCTGGAAATCGGCCGTAGCTCCATCCAGATGATGGTGGAAGTGTGGAGCGACGACCCGCTTTCCAGCGAATGGCGCAAGGTCACCGAAGCTGTGTTCGTTTTCGTCGCCATCGACGGCAGTGGCCGTACCCGTTCCGTCCCTCGTCGCTGAGCCAGGGGCACGGTAAACTCGTTGCAAGGCATGAGGTCCAAGGCCTGATATGCATCACGACGAGACGAGCGCATGGCTACTTTCCAGGTCGAAACGGAACAACACGGCGAACTCAACTGCTGGCGCATCACCAGCAATCATGCCGAACTGCTGATCGCCCAACAGGGCGCCCAGGTCTTGAGCTACCAACGACTGGGTGAGCCCCCATTGCTGTGGTTGAGCGACCAAGCCATCTTCCGCCAGGGCAAGTCCGTGCGCGCCGGAGTGCCGGTGTGCTGGCCCTGGTTCGGCAATCTGCAGCGCAACCCCCAGGCCGTGCAGGCCATGTACCAAGGCGAACAGGCACCAGCCCATGGGTTGGCGCGCACCCGTGACTGGCAGCTGCTGGGCATCGAGGAGGCCGCAGAAGGCCTTCGCATCGAGTTCAGCCTACCGGAAGCGCTGGGCGACCTGCCAGGCTGGCCTCATGAGGTCGAGCTCAAGCTGCTGATCGAAATGGGCACGCAATTGAAGCTGACCTTGAGCAGCTTCAACCAGGGTAATGACAACGTCACCATCAGCCAGGCCCTGCACAGCTACTTTGCGGTCAGCGATGTACGACAGGCTCGGGTCGAGGGCGTGGAGAACCTTGGTTACATCGAAACCCTGGCCGACTGGGAACTGCGCCAGCAGCACAGCGCCCTGGGCTTTGCCGGCGAGACCGACCGCATCTACCTGCAGACACCTGATCTGCTGAAGATCGTCGACCCGCAATGGAACCGCCGCATCACTTTGCACGCGACGGGCTCACGCTCGGCGGTGATCTGGAACCCATGGACCGATCGCGCCCGGGAGCTGGCGGACATGGCCGATGATGGCTGGCAGCGAATGCTGTGCATCGAAACTGCGAATGTATGGGACGATGTGGTAAACCTGGCCCCAGGGGCGAGTCATTCGCTGAGCGTTACGATCACCAGCGAAGCACTCTGACCAGACCCGCTCCCACTGGGTTCTCACATAACCTGTGGGAGCGGCTCGGAAAAGACCGAATCAGAGGTCGGCGTCCTCTACCACCCTCACCTTCCCTGCCTCCAGCGCATAGGCCGCATCGGCCAGGTCGTTGCTGACCTTCTCCACCTTCAAGGTGCCACTGACCCACAGCGGCGTGTAGATGTCGTCGATTTTCATGCCTTTGGGATAACGCACCAGCACCAGCTGGTTGGGTGGCGGCGGCGGCACGTGGATACAGGCGCCGGGATACGGCACGAGGAAGAACAAGGTGCTGTTGCCCTTGGCGTCGCTTTCCAGCGGTACCGGATAACCGCCCAGGCGGATCTGTTTGCCATTCATGGCGGCCACCGTCTTGGTGGAGTACATCACCGCCGGCAGACCCTTGGCCTGCTTGAGCCCACCCTTTTCGGTGAAGGTGCCTATGGCTTCAGGAGAGTCGTGGTCGATTTCAGGCATCTGCTCGAGCGCCTTCTGGTCCGACTTTGGCATCAGCTCCAGCCAGTCGGTTTCGGGCAGCTCGGCATGGGCCAGTGCACTGGCCAGCAGTAGGGGAACAAGGAAAAACGCACGCATGAAAATGCTCGGCAATTCAGTCAATTGCCGAGCATTCTAAACCAGTCACCCGCGTTTCTTGATGAATCCGTAGATCACCAGAAGGATGATGGCACCCACCAGGGCGCCAAAGAAACCTGCGGCCTGCCCCGCCTGGTAGATACCCAGCGCCTGCCCGCCATAAGTCGCGGCAAGGGACCCGGCGATACCGAGAAGAATGGTCATGATCCAGCCCATGCTGTCGTCCCCTGGTTTCAGAAAACGGGCCAGCAGGCCGACGATCAGGCCGATGAAAATGGTTCCAATGATACCCATGGCAATCCCTCTGCTTTGAAGATGGAACAAGCCAAAGCCTAGACAGCACTTTGGCTTGTTGCCATTTCAGAGGGCCTGCGCAGGGCAGAGGTTCAATCAGCCGGCAATCAACTCTTCGACTTCGGCGATCTTGGCCTTGAGAGTGGCCATGTCGGCGCAGCGCAGGGTGGCGTGACCAACCTTGCGGCCGGCCTTGAAGGCTTTGCCGTAGTGGTGCAGGTGGCAGTCGTCGATGGCCACGACCTTATCCACAGCCGGCACTTCACCGATGAAGTTGAGCATGGCGCTCTCGCCGACCTTGGCGGTCGAGCCCAGCGGCAGGCCGGCCACGGCGCGCAGATGGTTCTCGAACTGGCTGCACTCGGCCCCTTCGATGGTCCAGTGCCCGGAGTTGTGGACCCGCGGGGCGATTTCGTTGGCCTTCAGGCCACCGTCGACCTCGAAGAACTCGAAAGCCATCACACCCACGTAGTCCAGCTTCTGCAGCACGCGACCCACGTAGTCTTCGGCCAGCGCCTGCAGCGGATGCGCATCGCTTGCGACCGACAGGCGCAGGATGCCGCTCTCATGGGTGTTATGCACCAGCGGGTAGAAGCGGGTTTCGCCATCGCGGCCACGCACGGCCACCAGCGACACTTCACCGGTGAACGGCACGAAGCCTTCGAGCAGGCATGGGACGCTGCCCAGCTCGGCGAAGGTGCCGACCACATCCTCGGCACTGCGCAGGACCTTCTGGCCCTTGCCGTCATAGCCCAGGGTGCGGGTCTTGAGGACTGCCGGCAGACCGATGCTGGCCACCGCCGCGTCCAGGTCTTCCTGGGACAGGATGTCGGCGAACGCCGGCGTCGGGATGCCCAGATCGCGGAACATGCTCTTTTCGAACAGACGGTCACGGGCGATGCGCAGGGCTTCGGCACTTGGATAGACCGGAACGAACTGCGAGAGGAAGGCCACGGTTTCGGCCGGAACGCTTTCGAACTCGAACGTCACCAGGTCGACTTCGTCAGCCAGCTGACGCAGGTGATCCTGATCGCCGTAGTCGGCGCGCAGGTGCTCACCCAAGGCAGCCGCGCAGGCGTCCGGGGCCGGGTCGAGGAAAGCGAAGTTCATGCCCAGCGGAGTACCCGCCAGGGCCAGCATGCGGCCGAGCTGGCCACCACCGATTACACCGATCTTCATGTTGATAGCCTCAGGCCTGGCGCGGGTCCGGATTGTCCAGGACGGTTTCGGTCTGCTCCGTGCGGAACTGCTTGAGTGCCGCGTGATACTGCGGGTACTTGGCACCCAGGATGCTCGCCGAGAGCAGCGCCGCGTTGATGGCACCGGCCTTGCCGATGGCCAGGGTGGCGACAGGTACGCCTGCGGGCATCTGCACGATCGACAGCAGCGAGTCGACACCCGAGAGCATCGAGGACTGCACCGGCACGCCCAGCACCGGCAGGTGGGTCTTGGCGGCGCACATGCCCGGCAGGTGGGCAGCACCGCCAGCACCGGCGATGATCACCTCGATGCCGCGGCCTTCGGCCTCTTCGGCATACTGGAACAGCAGATCCGGCGTACGGTGGGCGGAAACCACCTTCACCTCGTAGGGAATGCCGAGTTTTTCCAGCATATCGGCGGTGTGGCTAAGGGTGGACCAATCGGACTTGGAGCCCATGATCACGCCAACCAGTGCACTCATCGTCGAGCCTCTTCGCTTGTGCGCCCTTGGGCGCGTCAAAAAACAACAAGCCACGCGGGACGACCGGCGTGGCTTGTTTGCTGATCATGGCCGGATCGTTCCGGCCTGGGGGCCGCGAAGTATAACGTAACGCGAGGCCATCCAGGCACCCCCGGCGACCAACTGTCGGCCTTATTTTTCGGGGCTTTGGCTGACTTTCGGGTCAATAGATGCGGTCGTCGTGCCACCCTCCAGCTTGCGCCAGAGCAGACGCACGTTGGCCTTGCGGACCAAGGCGCAGCGATAGAGGCGAATTTCCAACGGCACGTGCCATTGGCTGCCTCCACAGATCGCCAGTTCGCCACGCTCCAGCTCGCCGCGCATCGACAGCCGCGGCACCCAGGCGATACCCATACCTTCAAGGGCCATGCTCTTGAGACTGTCGGCCATGGCGGTTTCATAGACAGTGGTATAGCGCAGGTTGCGCTGACGCAGCAGCAAGTTGACCGATCGACCGAGGAAAGCCCCAGCGCTGTAAGCCAGCAGAGGCACGCTGCTCTCGCCTTCAAGGTCGAACAACGGCTTGCCGTCGGCGCCCACGGCGCATACCGGCAGCATCTCGGTAGTGCCCATGTGCAGCGAGGGGAAGATTTCGGCATCCATCTGCAAGGCCGCATCCGGGTCATAGAACGCCAGCATCAGGTCGCAACCACCTTCACGCAACGCATGCACGGCATCGCCCACGTTGGTGGCCACCAGACGGGTGGCGATGTTCAGGCCGTCGTTGCGCAACTGGGCCACCCAGCGTGGGAAGAAGCCCGATGCCAGCGAGTGTGCGGCAGCCACTTGGACCACTTCACCCTGGCCGCCTTCGAGATGATGCAAATGGCGCAGAACTTCGCTCAATTGGTCGACAACCGTGCGCGCCGTGACGAGAAACAACTGCCCGGCCTCGGTCAGCTCGATCGGTGTGCGGGAACGATTCACCAAGGTCAGCCCCAGCGCCGCTTCCAGGCTGCGGATACGCCGACTGAAGGCCGGCTGGGTGACGAAACGACGTTCCGCCGCCTGGGAAAAACTACGGGTGGCGGCCAGGGCGCTGAAGTCTTCCAGCCACTTGCTTTCGAGGTTCATGAAGCGGTCTCCCAGCGCGCACCAAAATGGAACACGCTCGTTTGTCAATTGGCGTCACATGAATCGGTATGCCGTTTGTGCATAGGTTAGCGTGCAACAGCATTGGCCGCAAAATCCGGGCAGGCCTAGGATTGGCGGCATTCCGGCAGGTGCCGGGTTTAAATCGAGATGATATCCGTCATGTCCTCCGCTGCATCGTTCCGCGTCGAAAAAGACCTGCTTGGTACCCTTGAAGTCCCTGCCGATGCCTACTACGGCATCCAGACTCTGCGCGCTGCCAACAACTTCCACCTCTCCGGTGTTCCGCTGTCGCACTACCCGAAGCTGGTCGTGGCCCTGGCCATGGTCAAGCAGGCCGCTGCCGACGCCAACCGTGAGCTGGGCCACCTGAGCGATGCCAAGCACGCTGCCATCAGCGAGGCCTGCGCCCGTCTGATCCGCGGCGAGTTCCACGACCAGTTCGTTGTGGACATGATCCAAGGTGGTGCAGGTACCTCCACCAACATGAACGCCAACGAAGTCATCGCCAACGTCGCGCTGGAGGTCATGGGCCACCAGAAGGGTGAGTACCAGTACCTGCACCCGAACAACGACGTGAACATGGCGCAGTCGACCAACGACGCCTACCCGACCGCGATCCGCCTGGGTCTGCTGCTGGGTCATGACGCCCTGCTGGCCAGCCTCGACAGCCTGATCCAGGCCTTCGCGGCCAAAGGCAAGGAATTCGACCACGTACTGAAGATGGGCCGTACCCAGCTGCAGGACGCCGTGCCGATGACCCTTGGCCAGGAATTCCGCGCCTTCGCCACTACCATGACCGAAGACCTGCAGCGCCTGCGCTCGCTGGCTCCGGAGCTGCTGACCGAAATCAACCTGGGCGGTACCGCCATCGGCACCGGCATCAACGCTGACCCTGGCTACCAGGCCCTGGCCGTGCAGCGCCTGGCGACCATCAGCGGCCAGCCGCTGGTCCCGGCTGCCGACCTGATCGAAGCCACCTCCGACATGGGCGCCTTCGTGCTGTTCTCCGGCATGCTCAAGCGCACCGCGGTCAAGCTGTCGAAAATCTGTAACGACCTGCGCCTGCTGTCCAGCGGCCCGCGCACCGGCATCAACGAGATCAACCTGCCGGCACGCCAGCCAGGCAGCTCGATCATGCCAGGCAAGGTCAACCCGGTTATTCCGGAAGCCGTCAACCAGGTGGCCTTCGCCATCATGGGCAACGACCTGGCCCTGACCGTCGCCGCCGAAGGTGGCCAGCTGCAGCTGAACGTCATGGAACCGCTGATCGCCTACAAGATCTTCGACTCCATCCGCCTGCTCCAGCGCGCCATGGACATGCTGCGCGAGCACTGCATCGTCGGCATCACCGCCAACGAACAGCGCTGCCGTGAACTGGTCGAGCACTCGATCGGCCTGGTCACTGCCCTGAACCCGTACATCGGCTACGAAAACGCCACCCGTATCGCCCGCGTCGCCCTGGAAACCGGCCGCGGTGTTCTGGAACTGGTGCGCGAAGAGAAGCTGCTGGACGACGCGATGCTCGACGACATCCTGCGTCCGGAAAACATGATCGCTCCACGTCTGGTTCCGCTGAAGGCGTAACCAGACCGCTGTAAAACGTCTCACCAGGTCGAGGGACTAGACACCTCTCAACCTTTCAAGGGCCCGAGCGCACGCTACGGGCCCTTTTTTTATGCGCGCGGCCACCAAGGCCGTAGTGGACTGCAAAGCAACGCCACATGGCCGTCCGGCACACAACTTGCTCCATAATGCTTCCCAGCCCCACGGGATACCGAGCATGCTGCACAGCCACCTGACCACCCTCAACGCAGTTTCGCTGATTCTCAAGGTCTTACAGGAAGAAGGCTGCGATGCCGAGCGCCTGCTTTGCGGCAGCGGCATTGGCGCGGCGGATCTGGGCCATGCCGATGCCCGCATCACCACCCAGC
Organism: Pseudomonas sp. CK-NBRI-02; assembly: GCF_008124495.1. Classification (NCBI taxonomy): domain Bacteria; kingdom Pseudomonadati; phylum Pseudomonadota; class Gammaproteobacteria; order Pseudomonadales; family Pseudomonadaceae; genus Pseudomonas; species Pseudomonas sp. CK-NBRI-02. The sequence goes on from NZ_VSJH01000008.1 coordinate 407,334, forward strand.
AAGAACTGCAGGTATGCGCCAATGCCGTAGCCCTGCGCGAGGAGATCGGCCTGGAGCTGGGGCGGCGCATGCACGTGTCATGCTACGGGATGCTCGGTTACGCCCTGCTCTCCAGTGCCACTTTGGGTGACGCCCTGCGCTTGGCGCTGCGCTATCCCGCACTGCTGGGCACAGCCTTTCACTTGCGCCTGGAGGACGACGGCCAGCGGATCTGGTTCAGCGCCAGCGATTACCAAGACAGCCCTGCCCTGGCGGCCTTCAATGCCGAATTCTGCCTGGTGTCGCTGAAAGTCATCTGTGACGACCTGCTGGGGCGCCCACTGCCGCTGCTCGCGGCGCGCTTCGAGCATCCACGGCCGGGTTACCACGCGCTCTATGCCGATGCATTCCCGTGCCCCCTGGGCTTCGAGGCCAACGACAATGCCTTTGCCTTCGAACGCCGCTGGCTGGACATGCCCCTGCCCCTGGCCGACCCCATCACCCACAAGGCCATGGCCGAGCGTTGCCGCCAGCTGAACCTTGAGTTCACCGGGCGCCAGGCGTGGCTGGGGCGCATCCGCCAGCTGCTGATCAAGCAACTCGATGCCGCCCCCGGGCTCGAAGGTCTGGCACGACAAATGAACTGCTCCTCGCGCACCTTGCGCCGGCACCTGCAAGCCCTGGGCTGCAGCTATCAGCAATTGCTCGACGAGCTGCGCTTCGAGCGGGCCAAGCAGTTGCTGGCCGAGGACCAGATGCCAATCTACCGCATCGCCGAGACGCTCGGCTTCAGCGAGACCGCGAGCTTTCGCCATGCCTTCCAGCGCTGGAGCGGCGTTGCGCCGAGTCATTTTCGCGGCTGATCGGTGCCGGGCTTTTCGCGGGTAAACCCGCTCCTAAGGTATTTGTGCTGAATTCAAAATCAGCGGGAGGCCTGCGGGAGCGGATTTACCCGCGAACATTCCCCACACCGGACACTGTCTTTGGCCACATCGATCCCCTTTTGGCCGTTTGCAACGTTCTCCCGCCACTCGCCGACTCACACAATGAGGCCACGCCAGTAAACCCGGAGAATAAAAATGCTGACGATCTATTCTGATGATCACCGCCTGCACCACGGCCGCTGCGAGCTGATCGACGGCAAGCTGATGCCCTGCTTCGAGATGCCTTCGCGCGCTGACCACGTCCTGGAGCAAGTCAAGAAGCGCAACCTGGGTCCGGTCGAAGGGCCACGTGATTTCGGCCGCGCGCCCTTGCTGCGGGTGCATGGCGCCGACTACCTGGACTTCTTCGAAGGGGCCTGGGCACGCTGGGCACAGCTGGGCCAGGAAGGAGACCTGCTGCCCTTCACCTGGCCAGCCCGCACCCTGCGTAAGGTCAAACCGACTGGCCTGCATGGTGAGCTTGGCTACTACAGCTTCGATGCCGGCGCGCCGATCACCGCCGGTACCTGGCAAGCCGCCTATAGTGCAGCCCAGGTTGCCCTCACTGCCCAGGCCGCGATCCAGCAAGGCGCCCATTCGGCATTCGCCCTGTGCCGTCCACCAGGGCACCATGCCGCGGCCGAAGTGATGGGGGGCTACTGCTACCTCAACAACGCCGCCATCGCAGCCCAGGCCTTCCTTGACCAAGGCCACCGCAAGGTCGCCATCCTCGATGTCGACTACCACCACGGCAATGGCACCCAGGACATCTTCTACCAGCGCGGCGATGTGTTCTTCGCCTCGATCCACGGCGACCCGCAGGACGAGTTCCCGTTCTTCCTCGGCTATGCCGACGAAACCGGCGAAGGTGCAGGCGAAGGCTGCAATATCAATTACCCGCTGCCCGCCGGCAGTGACTGGGCCGCCTGGAGCGCTGCCCTGGAAGACGCCTGCCAGCGTATCGCCGCCTACGCGCCGGACGTGGTGGTGGTGTCCCTGGGCGTGGATACCTTCAAGGACGATCCGATCTCGCAGTTCAAGCTGGACAGCCCAGACTACCTGGAGATGGGCAAGCGTATCGGCCAGCTCGGCAAGCCGACCTTGTTCGTGATGGAAGGTGGCTACGCTGTGGAAGAAATCGGTATCAACGCAGTCAACGTGCTGGAAGGCTTCCAGCATGCCCAGCCAGGAGCCCGGTAATGGTCCGACTCAAGCGTCTGCTCGCCCCGTTCATCGCTGCCACCCTGTTCACCGGAGCCCTTCAGGCCCAGGCCGAACAGCGCACCCTGCGCGTGTACAACTGGTTCGACTACATCACGCCGCAGACCTTGACGGACTTCCAGAAGGACAGCGGCGTCAAGCTGATCTACGACATCTTCGACACCAACGAAGCCCTGGAAGCCAAGCTGCTCACCGGCAACTCCGGCTACGACGTGGTGGTGCCGTCCAACGTGTTCCTCGCCAAGCAGATCGAAGCCGGTGTGTTCCAGCCTCTGGACCGATCCAAGCTCCCCAACTGGCAGCACCTGGATCCGGCGCTGATGAAGCTGATCGAGGCCAACGATCCGGGCAACAAGTTCGCCGTGCCGTACATGTATGGCACCGTGCTGATCGGCTTCAACCCGGACAAGGTCAAGGCGGTGCTCGGCGACAAGGCGCCCGTGGACAGCTGGGATCTGATCTTCAAGGAAGAGAACATCGCCAAGCTCAAGCAGTGCGGCGTCGCCCTGCTCGATTCACCGTCGGAGATCCTGCCCTTGGCGCTGCAATACCTGGGGCTGCCACCGAACAGCGAGAAGCCGGCCGACTACAAGAAAGCCGAGGATCTGATGCTGAAGATCCGCCCGCACATCACCTACTTCCATTCCTCGAAGTACATGGCTGACATCGCCAACGGCGATATCTGCGTGGCGGTGGGATATTCGGGTAGCTTCTCCCAGGCCGCCAACCGCGCGCGCGACGCCAAGAATGGCGTGGTGGTGGACATGCGCCTGCCCAAGGAAGGTGCACCGATCTGGTTCGACATGCTGGCGATTCCCAAGAATGCCGCCAATCCTGAGGATGCACACAGGTTCATCAACTACCTGTTGCGCCCTGAAGTGATCGCGCCGATCAGTGACTTCGTTGGCTACCCCAACCCCAACAAGGACGCCACCGACAAAGTCAGCCCGGCGATCCGCAACAACCCCAACCTGTACCCGACCGCCGAAGCGATGGCCAAGCTGTATACCCTCAAGCCACTGCCACGCGAGGCCGAACGGGCACGCACCCGGGCCTGGACACGCATCAAGTCCGGGACTTGAGTTGGATGCTTCGCGGTTGAACCCGCTCCCACAGGTACAGCGCTGCCTGTAAGTACAGCGCTGTGTCTGTGAGAACGGGTTCACCCGCGAACAGGTCGCCACGCCCTGCGCAATCGCATCACTGCATCCGCAATCTGCGCTTCAGGCACCGCCGCGAACCCCAGCACCAATCCGGCGCGCTTATCCACAGGGACATTGCCGTCTTCGAGCCAGTAACTGCTCAGCGGGTTGACCTCCACCCCCACCGCCTCTGCCCTGGCCACCAACTCTTGCTCACGGGCAAGGTTATCCACAGCCACTTTCACATGCAGCCCAGCCGCCACTTCCGGCATGGCGCCCAGACCTGGCACATCTTCCGGCCACCCGGCTTTCAGGACATTTCGCCGCGCCAGCGCTGCCTTGCGCATGCGCCGGATATGCCGTTGAAAGTGCCCCTGGGCCATGAATTGCGCCATTACGCACTGGGTGCCGACCTCCGAATGGCGCACCGCCAACGCCCGCCCCTGACTGAATGCCTCCACCAACGGTCGAGGCAGCACCAGATAGCCTAGGCGCAGGGCCGGAAAGGCGATCTTGCCGAACGTGCCTACGTACAGCACCCGTCCCTGCCGGTCCAAGGAGGCCAAGGGCGCCAGTGGCGCACCGCTGTAGCGATACTCCCCGTCGTAGTCGTCCTCGATGATCCAGCCATCCTGACGCTGTGCCCAATCCAGCAATGACAGGCGCCGGGCCAGGCTCATGGTGACGCCAGTGGGGTACTGGTGCGCCGGGGTCACATAGGCCATCCGGCAATCGGGAAGTTGCGCCAGCTGCGCGCAATCCAGCCCTTCATCGTCCACTGGCACACCCCTGACTTTCGCCCCCGCCAACGCAAAAGTGTGGCCGGCCGCCCGGTACCCTGGGTTTTCCACAGCCACTCCATCGCCCGGCTGCAACAGCAACTGTGCACAAAGGCTGATGGCCTGCTGGGCACCGCTGGTGATCACAATTTGTTCAGCGCCACACGACAACCCACGTGAGCGTCGCAGGTAGGCGGCGACGAGTTCGCGCAGTTGCGGTTCACCCGCCGGATCGCCATAGCCGAGCGATGAAGGATCGGGATTTCGCCAGAAACCCGCTTGCAGCCTGGCCCAGACCTCGAAGGGAAACAAATCGAACGCCGGCACACCGACGCGAAAAGCCCTCGGCGCACCAGCCTTGGGTGGTGGAAGATGGTTGTTTTTAAGCCGCTGCAAAGGCTCGCTGGAGCGCCCTGAACTGGATAAATCTTCAGTATCAGAAGGCAACAATGTGGATAACTCTGTTGATAACCCCTGGGATAACCCTGTGGATAGCTGTGTGGATAGTTTGGGCAGCTGACTCACATAAGTCCCATCGCCAACCCGACTTTCAATGTAACCCTCGGCATACAGCTGGTCGTAGGCCCGCACCACGCTGTTGCGCGAGAGCGATAACATCGCCGCCAGGTCGCGGGTGGCGGGCAAACGCGTGCCACTGCCCAGGCGTCCATCCAGCACCCGCGCCCGCAATGCCTGGTACAGCTGCTGGCTGAGCCCGCGCCGGCGGTCGAGCACGATACCCGTGGGGTCGAAGAGCAGCGCGAGAGGACATTCGTTCATGGCATTGGACCTATGAAAACAGGCTGTATTGGCTCTTACAGAGTACCAATAGCCTGCCTAGGATGAAGCCATTGGACAAGGAATCTCGCATGTACAACGCCAAGCCCCACCAAGAACATGACCTCGCGCGCCTGCACCAGCAAATGTGCGACACCCGCCTCGCCGTTCTGGTCAGCCACGGCGACAACGGCTTGCTCGCGACCCATCTACCCGTGCTACTCGATACAGCTCAAGGCGAGTACGGCACTGTCTATGCTCACCTGGCCCGGGCCAACCCTCAATGGCGGGACTTGGAGCAAGGCGGCGAAGCGTTGCTGGTTTTCCCAGGCGCAGATGCCTATGTCAGCCCGAGCTACTACCCGAGCAAGACCGAAAACCCCAGGGTCGTGCCCACCTGGAATTACCTGGCCGTGCACGCCTATGGCGCGGTGCAGGTAATTCACGACGCCCCTCGCCTGCTGGCGATCGTCAGCCGCCTGAGCGATCGGCACGAACAAGACCGCGCCAAACCCTGGAAGGTGAGCGACGCACCCAGCGATTACATCGATGGCATGCTGCGCGCCATCGTCGGCCTGCGCATGCCCATTGCCCGTCTGCAAGGCGCGCGCAAGCTCAGCCAGAACCGCTCGGCGCAAGACATCGCCGGCGTACGTGACGGTCTGGCCAGCAGTTCCGATTACCTGGACAACCAACTCGCAGCGCACATGCGCCCACTCTGAAGGAAAAGACCATGCCCAGCGTTACCCTGCGCCCAGTGAGCGCCAACGACCATGCCGCCTGGCTCGCCCTCTGGCATGCCTATCTGCGCTTCTACGAAACCGAATTGGCCGATGAGGTCAGCGCCAGCACCTGGCAGCGTTTGCTCGATGAGAACGAGCCCACCCACTCGGCGTTGGCCTGGGTCGATGGCAAAGCCGTGGGGATGGTCAATTGGATCTATCACCGCTCCAACTGGAGCATCGAGAATTCGTGCTACCTGCAAGACCTGTACGTCAACGCCGACCAGCGCGGCCTGGGCATTGGTCGCCAGCTGATCGAGCATGTCTACGCGACCGCCAAGGCAGCCGGCTGCATCAAGGTGCACTGGCTCACCCACGAGACCAACGCCACCGCCATCAGCCTGTACGAACAAGTCGCAGAGCGGCCGGGCTTCATTCAATTTCGCAAAGGCTTGTAGGCCCATGACAGACGCACTGAACTGGAAGCCCGCGGCAACGCCCAACGCCGAGCCCCTCGAAGGACGCTTCGTCCGCCTGGAAAAACTCGACCCGGCCCGCCACGGCAATGACCTTTGGGACGTGTTGCAGGGCCCTGGCTCGGACCCAGTGCTGTGGGACTACCTGCCCTATGGGCCTTTCAATGAGCGCGCCAGCTTCGACCGCTGGCTCGAAGGCAACGCCGCCAGTCGCGACCCGCTGTTCTACAGCGTCATCGACCGCGCCACCGGCCAGGCCCAGGGCATCCTGAGCTACATGTCGATCGTCCCCGAACAGGGCCGCTTCGAGATCGGCCACATCGCCTTCGGCGCCGCCATGCAGCGCACCCCTCGCGGCACCGAGGCCGTCTACTTGCTGAGCCAGCTCGGCTTTGCCTTGGGCAACCGGCGCCTGGAGTGGAAGTGCAACAACGCCAATGCCCGCTCCAAACGCGCCGCCGAGCGCTTCGGCTTTGTCTTCGAAGGGGTGTTCCGCAAGCACATGGTGGTCAAGGATCACAACCGGGACACGGCCTGGTACTCGATCACCGATGATGAGTGGCCAAGCGTGGCGGCAGGCTTCGAGCGCTGGTTGAGCGAAGAGAACCAGCAGCCCGAGGGGCAAGTGAAGACCTTGGAAGCCTGCCGTAAAGGCTGAGAGTGCCGGCGGTACACCCACTCCCACGGGGATGCGTTATCCCTCTGGGAACGGGCCTGCTGGTGAAAGAGACCGACAAATTCAGCACAAAAAAAGGGGAGCATATCGCTCCCCATGAGGTAAACCGCTTGCTGTCGAAGGCTTGGATCAGCCTTCGATCTCGATCAGGATCTCGCCCGGCGTGACGCGATCACCCTTGGCCACGTGGATGGCAGTGACCTTGCCGGCAATCGGGGCCTGGACTTCGGTCTCCATCTTCATCGCTTCGGTGATCAGCACCGGTTGGCCGGCCTTGACGGTGTCACCTTCCTTGACCAACACATCGACGATGTTGCCCGGCATGGTGGTGCTCACGTGACCTGGGCCAGTGGCCTGCTTGCGCTTGCTGCCACCGCCGCTGACGAACTCGTTGAGCGGCTCGAACACCACCTCTTCCGGCATGCCATCGATGGACAGATAGAAGTGACGCTTGCCTTCGGCCTTGACGCCCACACCGGTGATATCGACGCGGTAAGTCTCGCCGTGCACGTCGATGACGAACTCGGTCGGTACACCTTCGCCGCCCGAGCCTGCCACGGCACCGGCTTCCGGAATCGGCAGCAGGGCTTCTGGAGTCAGGGTGCCGGCTTCACGCTCCTCGAGGAACTTGCGACCGATGTCCGGGAACATCGCGTAGGTCAGCACGTCTTCCTCGCAGCGAGCCAGGTTGCCGATATCGGCACGCAGCTTGGCCATCTCCGGCTTGAGCAGGTCGGCCGGGCGCACGTCGATCACTTCTTCGCTGCCGATCGCCTGGCGACGCAGTTGTTCGTTGACCACACCCGGCGCCTTGCCATAGCCGCCTTGCAGGTAAAGCTTCACCTCGTTGGTGATGGTCTTGTAGCGCTCGCCGGCCAGCACGTTGAAGAAGGCCTGGGTGCCGACGATCTGCGAGGTCGGGGTCACCAGCGGCGGGTAGCCGAGGTCTTCACGTACGCGTGGGATCTCCGCCAGCACTTCGTTCATGCGGCTCAGGGCGCCTTGCTCCTTGAGCTGGTTGGCCAGGTTGGAAATCATGCCGCCTGGCACCTGGTTGACCTGCACGCGGGTGTCCACGGCGGTGAACTCGCTCTCGAACTGGTGGTACTTCTTGCGCACGGCATAGAAGTACAGACCGATTTCCTGCAGCAGTTCCAGATCCAGGCCGGTATCGAACTCGGTGCCCTTGAGCGCGGCGACCATCGACTCTGTCCCTGGATGGCTGGTGCCCCAGGCGAAGCTGGAGATCGCGGTATCGATGTGGTCGGCACCGTTTTCCACGGCCTTGAGTTGGCACATGGCGGCCAGGCCAGCGGTATCGTGGGAGTGGATGAACACCGGCAGCGATTGTTCAGCTTTGAGCGCCTTGACCAGCTCGCCGGTGGCGAATGGGGTCAGCAGGCCGGCCATGTCCTTGATCGCGACCGAGTCGCAGCCCATGGCTTCCATCTGCTTGGCCTGGGCGACGAAGGCGTCGATGGTGTGCACGGGGCTGGTGGTGTAGGCGATGGTGCCCTGGGCGTGCTTGCCGGCAGCCTTGACCGCTTCGATGGCCACACGCAGGTTACGCACGTCGTTCATGGCGTCGAAGATACGGAACACGTCAATGCCATTGACCGCGGCCTTGGCGACGAAGGCCTTGACCACGTCGTCGCTGTAGTGGCGGTAGCCCAGCAGGTTCTGGCCACGCAACAGCATCTGCAGGCGGGTGTTGGGCAGGGCGGCGCGCAGCTTGCGCAGACGCTCCCACGGGTCTTCCTTGAGGAAGCGCACGCAGGCGTCGAAGGTCGCGCCACCCCAGACTTCCAGAGACCAGTAGCCCACCTTGTCGAGCTTGTCGCAGATCGGCAGCATGTCTTCGGTGCGCATGCGGGTGGCCAGCAGGGACTGGTGAGCGTCGCGCAGGATTGTGTCGGTGACAAAGATTTTCTTGGACATTATTCGGTTCCTCACAGGCCTGCGTGTGCAGCAATGGCGGCGGCGATGGCCAGGGCCAGCTCTTCGGGTTTGCGCTTGATCGAGTAATTGGTCAGTTCCGGGTGGCTTTCCACGAAGCTGGTGTTGAACTGGCCGCTACGGAATTCCGGATTGCGCAGGATCTCCTGGTAATACGCGGCGGTGGTCTTCACGCCCTGCACACGCATGTCGTCCAGGGCCCGCAGGCCACGGTCCATGGCTTCTTCCCAGGTCAATGCCCAAACCACCAGTTTCAGGCACATGGAGTCATAGAACGGCGGAATGGTGTAGCCGGTGTAGATCGCGGTGTCGGTACGCACACCTGGGCCACCGGGCGCGTAATAACGGGTGATCTTGCCGAAGCTGGGCAGGAAGTTGTTCTTCGGGTCTTCTGCGTTGATGCGAAACTGCAACGCGTAGCCGCGGTGCTGGATGTCTTCCTGCTTGACCGACAGCGGCAGGCCCGAGGCGATGCGGATTTGCTCGCGCACGATGTCGATGCCGGTGATTTCTTCGGTGATGGTGTGTTCCACCTGCACGCGAGTGTTCATTTCCATGAAGTACACCTCGCCATCGGCGAGCAGGAACTCCACAGTACCGGCGTTCTCGTAGTTCACGGCCTTGGCCGCGCGGACCGCCAGGTCGCCGATGTAGGCGCGCTGTTCCGGGGTCAGCTGAGGGCTGGGGGCGATCTCGATGAGCTTCTGGTTGCGGCGCTGGATCGAGCAGTCGCGCTCGAACAGGTGCACCACGTTGCCGAAGCTGTCACCCAGGATCTGCGCCTCGATGTGCTTGGGGTTGACGATGCATTTTTCCAGGAACACTTCCGCCGAGCCGAAGGCCTTGGTGGCCTCGGAGATCACGCGGGGGAAAGCTTGCTCGAGCTCTTCGCGGCTGTTGCAGCGACGGATACCACGACCGCCACCACCCGAGGTGGCCTTGAGCATGACCGGGTAACCGATGCGATCACCTTCGGCCAGGGCTTCGTGGATGTCGGCGACGTTGCCTTCGGTACCGGGCGTTACCGGTACACCGGCCTGGATCATGGTGCGGCGCGCTTCAGTCTTGTCGCCCATGCGGCGAATGACGTCGGCGGCAGGGCCGATGAACTTGATGCCACGCTCTGCGCAGATTTCCGCGAGCTCGGCGTTTTCCGACAGGAAACCGTAACCTGGATGCAAGGCATCACAGCCGGTTTCCACGGCCAGGTTGACCAGCTTGCGCGGGTTCAGATAGCCGGCCAGGGGCTCGGCACCGATGCTGTAGGCCTCGTCGGCGCGCTTGACGTGCAAGGCATGACGGTCGGCGTCGGAATAGATCGCCACAGAGCGAATGCCCATCTCGGCGCACGCACGCACGATCCGAACTGCGATTTCACCCCGGTTGGCGATCAGGATTTTTTTTATCACTGGAGTCTTCCCAAAGCCGATGGAACACACGAGCCGGATTCCCCGGTCGGCGCGTGGCCAGAGGTTGCTGGCCAGTCGCAAACCAACCCTATCGCTGTAGGTTGATAAACAAAAATCAATATTTGTTAGGGTCGACATAAGCAAAAGCTTATAGTGCCGTAACAAGGTTTTGCGGGAGGCTGTGGAAAAATGCGTAAGTCCTTGATGCGTATGACATTGCGTCAGTTGCAAATCTTTAACGAGGTATGCGATCTGCGTTCCTACAGCCGGGCGGCGGAAGAAATGGCATTGACGCAACCCGCCGTAAGTCTACAGATCCGCCAGCTCGAGGAGCTGATTGGCCAGCCGCTGTTCGAGTACGTGGGCAAGAAGCTCTACCTGACCGAAGCGGCCGAGGCCCTGCAGCGCGCCAGCCGGGACATCTTCGGTCGCCTGGAAAACCTCGACATGCAGCTCTCGGACATGCAGGGCTCACTGCAGGGCCAACTGAAACTTGCGATCGAATCCAGCGCCAAGTACTTCGTGCCCCACTTGTTCGCCGCGTTCAAGCAACGCCATCCAGAGGTCAACCTGACCCTGACGGTGGTCAATCGGGCACAGGCGATCCGCCGGCTTTCGGACAACCGCGACGACCTGATCATCATGTCGATGGTGCCCCAGGACATGGGGCTTGAGTTCATGCCGTTCCTGAACAACCCGATCGTGGCCGTGGCACCGCCGGACCATCCGCTGTGCAAGCTGGAGAAGCTGCGCCTGCAGGATCTCGAGCCTCATACCTTGCTGATTCGCGAGCAGGGTTCGGGCACCCGCAAGGCCTGCGAGGAATACTTCAAGGACAAACGCGTGCACTTCACTCAAACGCTGGAAGTCGCCTCGGCCGATGCCCAACGCGAGTGCGTGATCGCAGGCCTCGGCATCGCGCTGCTCACCCGCCATGCGCTGAACTTGGAGTTGGCCACCGGGGTGCTGAAAGAACTGCCGGTAGAGGAGTTGCCGCTGTATCGCAGTTGGTGCGTGGTGCAGTCCAAGGCCAAGCGGCAATCACCGGTGGCCTTGGCCTTTCTTGCATTCATACGTAATGAACGGGCGAAAATCAGCGGGCTTGTGGAGCGATTTTCGGGGAAGATGCCGCCGATACCTGCCAAACCGTGATGTCTCGCAGGTCGGGGTAGTCGGTAATGTCGCGCAGCAACTGACGCTGGTCGCAGTAGCTTTCGATCGCACGGCGGAACTCCATGCGGCGCTGGTCCTTTTCCTGCTGCTTGCGAGCTTTGGCGGTGGGTTGGAACGAACCGTCATGATCACGTGCCATTGCCTGTCTCCCAGTTAGGATGCGGGGAGCTTCAGGTTGGCCTTGCAGGTTTACGGTTTGGCTGTGAATTGGTGACAAAACCGTGAAATTTGCTTTGCCTGTTCTGGCCCCTGCATCGGCAGCAGGCTCAGTCGTCGGTCGCCTTGATCGACTTGGGCGACAGTCGCAGGCTACGCAAACTGCGTTTCACGCTCTTGAGGTGATTCACCAGGCTCGGTCCGCGGGCCATGGCCACGCCCATGGCCAGTACGTCGATCACTACAAGGTGAGCGATGCGCGAAGTCAGCGGGGTGTAGATCTCGGTGTCTTCGTGCACGTCGATGGCCAGGTTGACAGTGGACAATTCGGCCAACGGCGTCTGGCTCGGGCAAAGGGTAATCAGGTTGGCGCCGCTTTCACGCACCAGATTGGCGGTGATCAACAGATCCTTGGAGCGACCCGACTGGGAAATGCACACCGCTACATCGCCAGGTTTGAGGGTCACCGCCGACATGGCTTGCATGTGCGGGTCGGAGTACGCCGCAGCGCTGAGCAATAGGCGGAAGAACTTGTGCTGGGCATCGGCGGCCACCGCGCCGGAGGCACCGAAACCATAGAACTCCACGCGCTGGGCCTGGGCCATGGCGGTCACCGCCTGCTGCAGAGCCTGGGGATTGAGGTGCTCACGCACTTCCATCAGGGTGTGCAGGGTGGTATCGAAGATCTTCAGGCTATAGTCGGCGACCGAGTCATCTTCATGGATTGCGAACTGACCGAAACTGGCGCCTGCAGCCAGGCTCTGGGCCAGCTTGAGCTTGAGATCCTGGAAGCCCGAACAGCCGATCGCGCGGCAGAAACGCACGATGGTCGGCTCGCTGATGCCCACGCTGTGGGCAAGGTCGGCCATCGAACTGTGCATGACGGCAGCCGGATCTAGCAGCACATGGTCGGCCACTTTCAGTTCCGATTTGCGCAGCAAATGGCGCGATTGGGCGATATGTTGCAACAGATTCACAGGCTGGACTCGGTTATGATCGGCTGGCCGGGATGTAGCTTTCTTGTAGTTATACTACATGACCAGCGACCCGCCCAGCTAAACCAATGTGGAGAGTGGTGGTTTTGACTATTCCTTGCGACATCCTGGTCTTCGGCGGTACGGGCGATCTGGCCCTGCACAAACTACTGCCGGCGCTCTACCACCTGTACCGCGAGGCCCGCCTGCACAATGCCGTGAGGATCATCGCCCTGGCGCGGCGCAACCTGCCCCGGGATGAATACCTCAAGCTCGCCGAACGCAATTGCAGGGCGCAGATCGCCCGCCAGGATTTCGACGAAGAGGTCTGGCGACGTTTTTGCGCACGCCTGGACTACTTCGCCATGGATGCCTCGCAAAGCGCTGATTTCGTTCGCCTGGCACGCTACCTGGGCGAGCCTGGCGGCTTGGCGCGCATCTACTACCTGGCGACCGCACCCAACCTGTTCGTGCCCATCGCCAACCATTTGCGCATCGCAGGCCTTGCCGACAGCGAGGCGCGTATCGTGCTGGAAAAACCCATCGGCCACTCCCTTGAGTCAGCCACGGCCATCAACGAAGCGATCGGCGCGGTGTTCGACGAGTCCCAGGTGTTTCGCATCGATCACTACTTGGGTAAGGAGACCGTGCAGAACCTCATGGCGCTACGTTTTGCCAACGCCCTCTTGGAGCCGGTCTGGCGCAATGGCCAGGTCGACCACGTGCAGATCAGCGTCTGCGAGACATTGGGCGTGGAGAACCGCGGCGCCTACTACGACCGCGCAGGCGCAACCCGTGACATGCTGCAGAACCACCTGCTTCAGCTTCTGTGCCTGGTGGCCATGGAGCCGCCGGCACAGTTCGAAGCCGAAGCGGTGCGTGACGAGAAAGTGAAGATCCTGCGTGCCCTCAAACCGATCACCGGTCAGGACGTGCAGGACAAGACCGTGCGCGGGCAATACGGCGCCGGCCGGATCGGCGGCCAGGAAGTGCCGGCCTACTACTTCGAAAAAGACGTGGACAACGACAGCGACACCGAGACCTTCGTCGCGGTCCAGGCGCACATCGATAACTGGCGCTGGGCTGGCGTGCCCTTCTACTTGCGTACCGGCAAACGCATGGCACGACGCTCCTCGCAGATCGTCATCCAGTTCAAACCGGTGCCCCATGAGCTATTCAGTGGCGGGCAGGTCAACCAGTTGCTGATCCAGCTGCAACCCGATGAACGTATCAGCCTGCGCATGATGACCAAGAGCCCGGGCAAAGGCATGCGTCTGGAGCCGGTGGAGCTGGACCTGAACCTGGCTCAAGTGTTCGGCCAGACCCGTCGCTGGGAAGCCTACGAGCGGCTGCTGCTGGATGTGCTCGCGGGCGATTCGACCTTGTTCATGCGTCGCGATGAGGTCGAAGCCGCCTGGGCCTGGATCGATCCGATCCTGCAAGGCTGGGAAGAGCACTTCCAGGCGCCTCGCCCCTACCCTGCCGGCAGCAACGGCCCGGAGCAGGCCAACAGCCTGCTGGCCCATCAGGGCCGGCATTGGCACAGCTGAAATCGATCAGCTCATCAGGATGCTCGGGGATTTATCCAGCAAAGCCTTGAACGCCTGGGCATCCAGCGGCCTGCTGATCAGATACCCCTGCGCCTCGTCGCACCCGTGATCATGCAGGAAGGCAAGCTGCTCCTGGGTTTCCACCCCTTCAGCCACGACCTTCAAGCCCAGACTCTTGGCCATGGCGATGATCGCGCGGATGATCGCCGCATCCTGGCTGCCCTCCTGCAGACCGCGAATGAACGCCTGGTCGATCTTCACGTAGTCCACCGGGAAGCGCTTGAGATAGCTCAGCGAGGAGTAGCCGGTACCGAAGTCGTCGATCGCCAACTTGACCCCCAGCTGGTGCAGTTGCTGGAACGTCGAGATGATGTGCTCGACGCTGTCCAGCAATTGGCTCTCGGTCAGTTCCAGCTCCAGCAACTGCGGCGCAAGGCCCGTTTCCGCCAGCACCTGACGCACCAGGCTGACGATCTTGCCTTGGCGTAGTTGATAGCCGGAGAGGTTCACCGAAACCCGCACGCTCATGCCCTGACGCCGCCATTCAAAAGCCTGCCAGCACGCTTCACGCAGCACGAACTCGCCCATCGGCCCGATCAGTCCGGTTTCTTCGGCAAGGCCGATGAAGTCGCCCGGCGGCACCATGCCCCACTGCGGATGCTGCCAGCGCACCAACGCTTCGGCGGCGAGCAGGCGGCCGCTGCGCAGGCAAAGCTTGGGTTGGTAGTAGACCAGCAATTGGCCTTCGTCGATGGCTTTGCGCAAGTGGTTTTCCAGCTGCAGGCGCTCCAGGGTGCTGGCGCGCAGGCTTTCGGTATAGAACTGGAAGTTGTCGCCGCCCAGATGCTTGGCATGCTGCTTGGCCATGTCCGCCTGGCTGAGCAATGCGTTGAGGTCGAAACTGGGGTCCGACAACACACTGATGCCGACCGAGGCACTGATCACCAGCTCATGCCCACCCAGACGTTGCGGGACGCGCAGCTTGTCGAGCAGGCGGGTCGTCACTCGCACCAGGCTGGAAAGGTTGCTGTAGCCATCGAACAGCACGACGAACTCATCGCCAGACAAGCGCGCGACAGTGTCTGCTTCAGGTACCGCATTGGCGATGCGCAGGGCCATTTTCTTCAACAACTGGTCGGCCAGTTCGTGGCCCAAGCTTTCGTTGAGCAGCTTGAAGCGGTCCAAGTCGATGTGCAGCAACGCCAGGCTGCGCCCGTTCACCCGAACCCGTTGCCCGGCCTCATGCAAACGCAGGCGGAACAGGGCGCGGTTGGCCAGCCCGGTGAGGTCGTCGTAGTGGGCCAGGTAGCGCAGGCGCTCCTCCGACTCCCGTCGGGCCGACAGGTCGGTGAAGAAGCCTACGATATTGCTGATGTTGCCCCGCGCGTCACGCACGCCATTGAGCTGCAACCACTGGGGGTACAGTTCGCCGTTGCGTCGCGCCTCGACCAGCTCGCCCTGCCAGCGCCCCTGCTGCTCCAGCGCCTGGCCGATCGCCTGGCTGTGACGCCTGGCGTCCCGGCTGCAGGGCAACTCCAGGGCATTGCGCTGCAATAGCTCTTCCCGGTCGAAGCCAGTGATTTGGCAAAAGGCCTGGTTGACGGCCAGCAGTTGGAAGCCCGCATCCAGGATCGCGATCCCTTCACTGGCCGCTTCGAACACCGTGGCCGCCAGACGCTGCTGTTCTTCCTGCTCCTTTTGGGCGGTGATGTCACGCCGTGTGCCGAGCATGCGCAGGACTCGGCCGTCGGCGGCGTGTTCCACGGCACGGCCTCGGTCTTCGATCCAGCGCCAATTCCCCTGGGTATGCCGGATGCGGTATTCGACCCGGTAGTCCTCGGTACGGCCTTTGAGGTGTTCGACCAATGTCCTGCGCAGCAACGGCAGATCGTCCGGGTGCAGGCGCGGCTTTAGGTCGGCGCGGACCGAGCGGACCTGCTCCGGGTCCAGGCCGAACAAGGCGTACAGCTGCGTGTGATGCACTTCGTCGGTGAGCAGGTTCCAATCCCACAACCCCAACTCGCTGGCCTGAAGCGCCAGGGCCAGGCGCTGCTCGCTCTTGCCCAGGGCCTGGTTGGCCAGGTCCAGCTCATGGCTGCGTTGAAGCACTCGCTGCTCGAGCCCAGCCTGGGCCTGGCGCAGTTGGTCTTCGGCATGACGACGCTGCCGCACCTCGACGAGCAACGCCTGGTTCAGTTGCTCACCACGGTGTTGGGCGCTCTGCAGGTGTTCGATCAGCGCCTGGTTCTGGAAACGGCGCAACAGGCTGCGCTCGAGCAAGCGGTTAACCTGCCAGGCCACCACCATCAGCGCCCCCAGCAGGATCAGGCCGAGCCAGCCCCAGCCGCGCTGCGCACCGGCATCGAAGTAGAACAGGAACACAATGGGCGGCAACAGGCAGGGCAAGGCGAAACTGAGAAACGCCGGCAGGCTCACGGCATAGGCGACACTGGCCGACAACGCCGCCGCCCCCAACAGTCCGAACACCCAGGCCTGCTGCACGAAATCGTCCACCGGCACCAAGGCGATCGCCGCACAGGCCAAGGTCAGGCCGCTGAAGGCCGAGCCGGACAGGAACATGTGCTGCCAGGACGCCTTGGCTTGACGCGCTGGCGTGGCCGCATCGAAGGCCGCGACCTGGATCACCCGCAGGGCCACCAGCGCCAACAGCCAGGCCAGCCATACACTGACCAGCAGATAGCGCTCAGGGCTCCACAACAGCCAGGCGCACAGCAGGCCGTTGATCAGCATCAGCAGGGTGGGCAGCAATGAGCCCTGATAGAGAAGACGGGTACGCTCGATGCAGAGCTGGGTCGCAAATTGCCTGCGCACACTCCTTGCCGTCTCCGGCGATGCTCCGATCGCCGCGAAATCCTGGGTCATAGGGTCGTGTTCTTGTTGTGTTCTTGTATTGGCAGACCGCAAAAGTGCAGCGAGCATACACAAGCCATGGCCTGGGCCAAACTGCTCTACGTCATGTTTTCAAAAATACCGGCGGCCGTTTACTCAGACCGCTCAAGAACAGGCCTCTGCCCAGGCCGCCGATGAATGGCCTGGCACCGCCTGCAAGATTTCTCCGGGGGCCGTTTGCCCTGCCCCCTGCGCGGCCCTAGAATGGCCGGATGCGCAATGATGACCTCTCCCTCCTGCTGAACTCCCTCAACGATGCCCAACGCCAGGCCGTAGCGGCCCCGCTGGGGCGTCAATTGGTGCTGGCCGGTGCTGGCTCGGGCAAGACCCGCGTGCTGGTGCACCGTATCGCCTGGCTGATCCAGGTCGAACAGGCCTCCCCCCACTCTATCCTGTCGGTGACCTTCACCAACAAGGCGGCGGCCGAAATGCGCCAGCGGATCGAGCAACTGCTGGGCATCAATCCGGCCGGCATGTGGGTGGGGACCTTCCACGGCCTGGCGCACCGCCTGCTGCGCGCTCACTGGCAGGAAGCTCGGCTGGTGCAGAATTTCCAGATTCTGGACAGCGATGATCAGCAGCGCCTGATCAAGCGGGTGATCCGCGAGCTCGGCCTCGACGAGCAGCGCTGGCCCGCCCGCCAGGCCCAATGGTTCATCAACGGCCAGAAGGACGAAGGTCTGCGTCCACAGCATATCCAGGCCGGTGGCGATCTGTTCCTGGGCACCATGCGCAGCATCTACGAGGCCTACGAACAGGCCTGCGAACGCGCTGGGGTCATCGACTTTTCCGAATTGCTGCTTCGCGCCTTGGACCTGTGGCGCGACCACCCTGGACTGCTCGAA
The DNA here is from genome assembly GCF_008124495.1 of Pseudomonas sp. CK-NBRI-02. NCBI lineage: Bacteria > Pseudomonadati > Pseudomonadota > Gammaproteobacteria > Pseudomonadales > Pseudomonadaceae > Pseudomonas > Pseudomonas sp. CK-NBRI-02. The sequence continues at coordinate 425,002 of NZ_VSJH01000008.1, forward strand.
CACTACCAGCGGCGCTTCCGCCACCTGCTGGTGGACGAGTTCCAGGATACCAACGCCGTGCAGTACGCCTGGCTGCGCCTGCTTGCCGCAGGCGGCAGCAGCCTCATGGCGGTGGGGGACGACGACCAGTCGATCTACGGCTGGCGCGGCGCCAAGATCGAGAACATCCACCAGTACACCGCTGACTTCCCCGACGCCGAGCTGATTCGCCTTGAGCAGAACTACCGCTCCACCGGCGGTATCCTCAAGGCGGCCAACGCCCTGATCGCCAACAACAGCGGGCGCCTGGGCAAAGAGCTGTGGACCGACATGGGCGAAGGCGAGCCGCTGACCCTCTATGCCGCCTACAACGAGCATGACGAAGCGCGCTATGTGGTGGAGACCATCGAGAGCTTCATCAAGCAGGGCAATGCCCGCAGCGACGTGGCCATCCTGTACCGCTCCAACGCCCAGTCGCGGGTGCTCGAAGAAGCCTTGCTGCGCGAACGCATTCCCTATCGGATCTACGGTGGCCAACGCTTCTTCGAGCGCGCCGAGATCAAGAACGCCATGGCCTACCTGCGCCTGCTCGAAGGCCGCGGCAACGACGCCGCGCTGGAGCGGGTAATCAACGTGCCACCGCGCGGCATCGGCGAAAAGACCGTCGAGGCGATCCGCGAACATGCCCGGCACAGCCAGTTGTCGATGTGGGAGGCCATGTGCCAGCTGTTGGCGGCCAAGGCCCTCAAAGGCCGCGCCGCCAGTGCCTTGGGCGCGTTCATCGAATTGATCGAAAACCTCGCAGCCAAGGTCCTGGAAATGCCCTTGCACCTGATGACCCAGACTGTCATCGAGCAGTCCGGCCTGATCCTCTATCACCAGGAAGAAAAAGGCGAAAAGGGCCAGGCTCGGGTAGAAAACCTTGAGGAACTGGTCAGCGCGGCGCGCAACTTCGAGACCAGCGAGGACGACGCCGACCTATCGCCGCTCTCCGCCTTCCTCGGCCACGCCTCCCTGGAGGCCGGCGATGCCCAAGCCGACGAGCACGAGGACAGCATCCAGCTGATGACGCTGCACAGCGCTAAGGGATTAGAGTTCCCCTATGTGTTCCTGGTCGGCATGGAAGAAGGCCTGTTCCCCCACAAGATGAGCCTGGAAGAACCCGGCCGTCTGGAAGAAGAACGCCGACTGGCCTATGTGGGCATCACCCGGGCCATGCGCCAGCTGATCATGACCTACGCCGAAACCCGCCGTCTGTATGGAAGCGAGACCTATAACAAAGTGTCACGTTTCGTACGGGAAATTCCGGCAGGCCTGGTTCAAGAGGTGCGCTTGTCCAACTCGGTCAGCCGTCCCTTCGGTGGCAGCCAGAGCCAAGCGAGCAGCCTGTTCGCCAATGCCAGCATCCCACAGACCGCGTTCAACCTTGGCCAGCGCGTGCAACACGCAGTGTTTGGCGAAGGCGTGATCCTCAACTTCGAAGGCTCTGGTGCCCAGGCACGGGTGCAGGTCAATTTCGCCGAAGGCAGCAAGTGGTTGATGCTGGGGTATGCCAAGCTGGAAGCGATTTGAGGCCCGCTGGCACTGACCCCGTGCGAGTAGGGCCTACCGCAGGCTTCGCCAGCTCCCCTGGTTCAGTGCTGCCGCCTCCTACAGATCTTGACGAATGGTCCTATCCAGCAATCAGTCTTGCCTCAGACCATTCAGGCAAAAGCTGGAAACATTATGGCGCTGGTCATGTCTCCTACAACATGTGCAACATGACGCGCGTGCAATCCACCCACAGGGGATATCCCATCTATGCAACGTTTTCTTAGCATCGTACTGGCGCTGTGCGTCGGCCTGACGCTGAGCCTGGATGCCAACGCCAAGCGTTTCGGCGGCGGCAAGAGCTCGGGCTCCGCGCCTATCCACCAGACCCGCCAGGCTGCGCCAACCACACCTGCCGCCGCGCCAACCGCTCCTGGCCGTGTACCGGCCGCCGCCAGCGGTGCTTCGCGCTGGCTGGGCCCACTGGCCGGTATCGCCGCCGGTGGTCTGCTGGCCTCCATGTTCATGGGCGACGGCTTCCAGGGCATGCAGATCTTCGACTTCCTGATCATGGGCCTGATCGCCTTCCTGGTGTTCCGCTTTATCGCCGCCCGCCGCCGCCAGCAGCAGCCGCAGATGGCCGGTGCCGGCCATGCGCCCTACCAGCGTGAAACCCATGCCCAGCCAGCCCAACCGTCGGTCTTCGGTGGCGCTTCGGCCGCTGCTGGCGCACCGGTCATCAACGCTCCGGCCTGGTTCAACGAGCAAAGCTTCCTGTCCGCTGCCCGCACGCACTTCATGTCGCTGCAGCAGCACTGGGATGCCAACGAAATGGACAAGATCGCCGAATTCGTCACCCCGCAGATGCTCGAGTTCCTCAAGCGCGAGCGTGCCGACCTGGGTGATGGCTTCCAGTCCACCTACATCGACAACCTCGATGTGCAGCTCGAAGGTGTCGACGATCGTGCCGACAAGACTGTCGCCACCCTGACCTTCCATGGTGTATCGAAGACCTCGCGCTTCGACCAGGGTGAAGCATTCAGCGAAAGCTGGCACATGGAGCGCGCCCAAGGCGAAAACCAGCCTTGGCTGCTCGCCGGTATCCGCCAGAACGGCTGATCTACCGCGTTGCACTCAAAACCCCGGGCTTGCCCGGGGTTTTTGCTTTTGGCACAGCGGGCTACTAGGGTATAAACCGCAGCGTTGTCATCAAGGCCAGAGGATGTAAGCCGTGGAAGAAGTGATCGATCAGCTCCGTGAAGCCAATGAACCCGTGCCGGTGCCACTGGAATTGCCGGACGAGGACCTGTTGGTAGAAATCGAGGAAGAGTTGCTGATCAACATGCCGTTCGGCCTGCGTGAGTTCCTGCTGACGGTCAGCGACGTGGTGTACGGCAGCCTGGAGCCGGTGACCGTCACCGATCCCCAGTCCCACACCTACCTGCCAGACGTTGCCGCCAACGCCTGGGATGCTGGCGTGCCACGCGACCTGGTCCCGCTGTGCCAGGATGGGGACAACTACTACTGTGTCGAGGAAGACGGCACCGTGGTGCTGTGGGACGCCGAGGAAGAAGCGATCAGCGAAGACAACTGGGAAACCGTCTGGCACTGGGTCCGGGACGTCTGGCTGGAAAGCTGAACCGTACTTCCCGCAAAGCTCGTGCACCTCGGTGCGACGTAATTTCTTGCGCCAGGAGATGGCTCATAGCCACCACCCAACGTAGAATCGCCAGGCGTTCTGCGCCTGGCGGCGGCGTTACCGTTCCATCCCCTCGGACTGCGACGTCGCCTTGCGCAGAGAGCGCAAACGCTCAATGGGTTTGATCCCGGTTGTTTTCCAGCGTTTCTAGCAAGGCGATTTGCATGCGGGTATGCACCCGGATGAACCATCGCCACAGCAAGGCCACCACCACCGCTGCCACGATTGCGATGACCAGCAGCAACTCGTTGGTCGGCAGGATGCTCGCCGAAAGCGCCGACAGCAGCAGGAAGATCACCAGCAGCGACAGCAACGGAATCACCTCGGCAATTACCCGACGGACACGTTGAGTGTGCCGTCCGGCCATCTCCGGCTTCACGCTCATCTCCGCCAACAGCATCGATAGCGCCTTGAGCTTGCGATAGGCGGCAATCAGGAAAGGCAGCGACAACAACAAGGCGGCCCCCCAGATCAGCGCCTTCTGCTGGCTGACATCGCTGACCCATTCGCTCAACCAGTTGCCAATGCGCGCGGCAAAGTAACCACCGCTAAAGAAAATCGCGATGACCAGCGCCAGGTTGACGCCCACCTGCATCAGGATACGCCGGATCATCGCCGCGACCATCGCACCCTCGCCGTGGGGCTGAATGCTGCGCAGCCACTCCCCGTATAACGACAGCACCCGCGCCAGGCGTCCGGGCACCACCTTGCCAAGCTTGAGCGAGAGCGGATCGGCAGCGCGAATCAGATAAGGCGTGAGCAAAGTGGTGATGGCCGACACGGCCACAGCCACCGGATAAAGAAAATCGCTGGTGACCTGCAAGGTCATGCCCAAGGCAGCGATGATGAAGGAAAACTCGCCAATCTGTGAAAGCCCCATGCCAACACGCAGCGAAGTGCGTCCATCATTGCCGGCGATGAATGCCCCCATGCCGCACGACAGCATCTTGCCCAGTACCACCGCCAGGGTGATCACTGCAATCGGCCAGGCGTAGTCGAGCAACACCCGCGGGTCGATCATCAGGCCGATGGCAACGAAGAAGATGGCGCTGAACAGGTCGCGTACGGGCTCGATCAGACGTTCGATCTTCAGCAACTGCCTGGATTCGGCCATGATCGCGCCGATCAGGAACGCACCCAGGACCATGCTGTATTCGAGCTTGACCACCAACAGACAAAAACCGAAGCACAGCCCCAGTACAGTGATCAGGAGCATCTCGTTGCTTTCGAACCTCGCCACATAGGCCAACAGCCTTGGCACCAGCAGGATGCCGATCACCAGTGCAACGATCATGAACAGCGACAATTTGCCGACCGTGGAAAACACTTCGCCGGAACTGACCGTGCCGCTGACGGCGATACCCGACAACAGGGCGATGATCCCGATGCCAAGGATATCCTCGACGATCAGCACGCCGAAGATCAGCTGGGCAAAGCGCTCGTTCTTCATCTTCAGGTCATTGAGCGCCTTGACGATGATGGTGGTCGAGGAGATCGCCAGGATCGCCCCAAGGAACAGCGAGTCCATGGTGCTCCAGCCGAACCAGCGGCCGATCTCGAAACCGATCCAGATCATCAGGACGATTTCCAGGAAGGCGGCGATGAACGCAGTGGCGCCGACCTTGAACAGCTTGCGCAGGCTGAATTCCAGGCCCAGGCAGAACATCAGGAAGATCACCCCCAGCTCAGCCAGGGTCTTGATGGTGTCCTCATCGTGGATCAGGCCAAAGGGTGGTGTGTGAGGCCCAATGATGAAGCCTGCGACGATGTAGCCCAGCACCACCGGCTGCTTGAAACGGTGGAAGAGAATGGTAACCACCCCGGCGACCAGCATGATCACGGCCAAATCCTGGATGAAACTGATGGCATGCATGGCGAGGTACTCCTTTTCTCGTTGCTCGGGCAGACCGCTCCTCTGCCAAGGCAAACCCAAGCGAGCAGCACGTACATACTGTGTTCAAAGCAGGAAGGCCCATGTTGCATGGGCTCGCTCAGGTTAACATCGCGCCTTCGCATGAATAGCCGATGCAATATGTAGAAACAGATCGGCGATTTTGCTGCCAGAGATGGCATGATCCGCGTGACGGAAGCACGTCAGGCGACGTCCCGTACCAGGATGGGGAAACCCTATGAGGGGGAAACAGAAGTGTCCGCAGATACCAGCCCCGTTTCAGCGCAACCAACCCGTGAGCACACTATGGAACCTGGAAACGCCCAGCTGACGATGACCGTCCTGATGACCCCGGACATGGCCAACTTTTCCGGCAACGTCCATGGCGGCACCCTGCTCAAGTACCTCGACGAGGTGGCCTATGCCTGCGCCAGCCGCTATGCCGGCACCTATGTGGTCACCCTGTCGGTGGACCAGGTGATCTTCCGAGAGCCTGTACATGTCGGCGAACTGGTGACCTTCCTCGCCTCGGTCAACTACACCGGCAATACGTCCATGGAAGTGGGCATCAAGGTCGTGACCGAAAACATCCGCGAGCGCTCCGTGCGGCACTCCAACAGCTGTTTCTTCACCATGGTTGCGGTCGACGACAATCGCCGTCCGGTGCAGGTCCCGCCACGCCAGCCCCAGAGCAGCGAAGAGAAGCGGCGTTTCCTGCAGGGCCAGCAGCGTCGACAGATCCGCCAGGAACTGGAACAGCGCTACCAGAACCTCAAGACCGATTCGATCTAGACGTCAAGCAACCAGCAGGGCTGCACAGCGGCCCTGTCATGGGCCTAGATCGCCAACCGCTGCGCCTCGAAGCGCACACGCGGATGGGCGATGCGGTCTTGGGCCCTGATCGGTTGCAGCTCGTAGCTCGCGCAGGCCTGGGTCTCCAGCAGCACTTCATGCACGGCCGCAGCGGTGAACTCGAACGCCTGGACCCAGCTGTCCCCGAGCAACACGCGGGCCAAGAACAGGCCGGAGGTCAGGTCACCCACCCCTACCGGCTGACGTGGGAAGGCCAGCAATGGTCGGCGCAGATGCCAGCTGTATTCTCGGGTCACCAGCAGCATTTCAAAGGCGTCCTCGGCGCGCCCCGGATAGGACAGATGCTTGACCAGTACCACCTGGGGACCGCGCTCAAGCAGGCCGCGCGCCATGGCCACGCAATCATCCAGGGACTCGGCCCGACGACCACAGAAGCTGTCCAGTTCAAGCTGGTTGGGGCACAGGATATCCGCCACTGAGGCGGCTTCCTCCAAGAGAAACTCACTGACTTCGACCGGCACGATGCAGCCTTTTTCCGCATGCCCCATGACCGGATCGCACAAGTACAACGCCTTGGGGTTCACCGCCTTGATCCGCTGGACACCCGCCAGGATCGCCCGGCCCTGCTCGGCGCTGCCCAGGTAACCGGAAAGCACCGCGTCGCAATGGCCCAGCTCGCCGATGTTGGAAATGCCTTCCACCAGCGCAGGAATTTGCGCCGGAGCGAGCACTTCACCGGCCCACTGTCCATACTGGGTATGGTTGGAGAACTGCACGGTGTTCAGCGGCCAGACATTGACCCCGACCCGCTGCATGGGAAACACCGCAGCGCTGTTTCCGGCGTGGCCGAAGACCACGTGGGACTGGATAGCAAGCAGATGCGGTGTACGTTTCATGTGGGAAATTCCAAAGCTGTTTCAGTAGATGTGCGCCGCGCAGTATGAACCCGTTTGCCACCTGTACGACAGGCCAGGGACACAGTTAAGCTGGATCTACCGTTTTGGAGCATATGCAAATGTTGACCCTGGAGAACCTCTTCGTCCTGATGGTACTGGCGACCGCCGGTGCCTGGTTGTGGCACAACCATGGGCTGCGCGAAAAGGCCCTTGAACGGGTCAAGCAGCATTGCACCAAGCTTGACCTTCAACTGCTCGACGATAACGTTGCCCTCAAGCGCATCGCCTTCGTGCGCGATGCCAATGGCCGCAAGCGCCTGGCGCGTGTCTATGGGTTCGAGTTCACCGTGACCGGCGAGCAACGCCACCCTGGGACAGTGACGCAGTTCGGTGCCCACACCCTGCAGATCGAACTGGCGCCCTATCCATTTGAAATCAAGGTTCCGCCGAAGGCAGACAACGTCATCGAGATGCAGCAGTGGCGCCAGGAACATAACCGCTGGCGCAACTGATCAGGTCTCCAGGCGGCAAGCGACCAAGGCTTCCTGGAGGGTGTCCAGCAGCTGCGGCTGATCGAAGATCAACTCCAGACGTGAATCCTTGCGCCATTCGCTCGGCTGCCAAGCCAGTGCCTCGCCTTCCAGGCCATTGAAGGACTGCCAGCCGGCGTCGCTGTGGATAACACCTTTTGCGCGGCGCCACGGCCAGCTTTCAAGCATTGCGAGCAAACGCGTCGCGTCGAAACGCTGCGAGGGGTGCCAGCGCCAGCCAACACTCCAGCCACCCTCGCCTTGCTGGGCGAGACAGATTGGCTGGCGAGAATCTGTCCACAGGGCGCCAGCAGGGTTCGAAGGGGTCTCCCTGGGTAGTTTGTCCACAGCCTCGAGAGGGCTCGTTGTGCCAGACGTGACGGGCAAAAGGTCCACCGACAATCGCCCATGATCGGTCCAAAGCCTCGGCAACTCGGGGAACTGTGCAGTTATCAACAGGCGCTGGGTGTCATCCAAAGCCCCAGCCTTGTTGAAAACCAGCAATGCAGCCTCGGGCAAGGCTTGCCGTTGCGCGTCAGGCAGCGGTTCACCACGGGCCAGAGCCTGTGCGTCCAGCACCATCACCAACGGCTGTACGGCCAGTACACCCACCCAGGGCGCCCGACCCAACTGGGCCAGCAAAGACTGAGGATGGCCCAGACCGGACGGCTCGATGAACACCCGATCAGGCCGAGCCTTGCGCAACAAGCGGCCCAAGCCGACCTGGAACGGCATGCCATTGACGCAGCACAGGCAGCCGCCGGCCACCTCGCCAATAGCGATGCCATTCTCGTCCCGACTCAGCAGCGCCGCATCCAGGCCAATCTGCCCAAACTCGTTGACCAATACGGCCCAGCGCTCACCTGACGGGCGCTGAGCCAACAGCTGATGTATCAGGCTGGTCTTGCCGGCGCCCAATGGGCCTGCGATCACGTGGGTCGGGATGTTCTGGAGCATGGGCCATACCTTGGAAATAGCCTCCAACTATGCGCCCTCGTTGCTATCAGTCAAGCCGCCGAAAGTTATCCACACCTTCACGCTGCTTCGTCATACCAAGGCCCGAACGGATCGGGAAGACGCAGCCATGCCATCTCCCCTTGCGCCCATTCCTCGTCGGTCAGCAGACATGCATCCAGTTCGGTGGATAGCTGTGCGAAGTCGATATTCTGACCAATGAACACCAATTCCTGCCGGCAATCGCCACATTCTTGCGTCCACTGCTTGAGGATCGCCTGGGTGCTCTCGGAGTCCTGCGGCCATTGCTCCTGCGGTACAAAGCGCCACCAGCGACCGGCGAACCCATGGCGCATCATGCCGCCTGCCTGGGACCAGCTGCCCGCCTCCTGGAACTTGCTGGCCAGCCAGAAGAACCCCTTCGAACGTAGCAACCTGCCGTTGCTCCAGGGCTTGTGGATAAAATCGTGGAAGCGTTGCGGATGCAACGGGCGACGGGCCTGCCACGTCCCTGCGGCGATCCCGTACTCTTGCGTTTCCGGCACGTGCTCGCCACGCATCTCCTGCAACCAGCCAGGTGCTTGGGCCGCTTGCTCGAAGTCAAAAAGGCCAGTATCGAGAATACGTGCCAGCGGCACCTGGCCCATGACCATCGGCACGATCTGCGCCCGTGCGTTGAGGCTGCGCAGGATGGCCGTGAGTTCGTCTCGCTCATGCTGGCTGACCAAGTCGATCTTGCTCAGCAGCAGTATGTCGGCGAACTCCACCTGTTCGATCAACAGATCGCTGATAGATCGCTCGTCGTTTTCACCCAAGGATTCACCGCGGCTGGCCAGGCTGTCGGCTGCCTGGTAGTCACGCAGAAAATTGAGCGCATCGACCACCGTGACCATGGTGTCCAGGCGTGCCATGTCCGACAGGCTTCGACCCTGTTCGTCACGGAAGGTGAACGTCTCGGCGACCGGCAACGGTTCGGAAATGCCGGTGGACTCGATCAGCAGGTAATCGAAACGACCCTCGCTCGCCAGCCGCGCGACCTCCTCGAGCAAATCTTCCCTCAGCGTGCAGCAGATGCAGCCATTGCTCATCTCCACCAGCTTTTCTTCCGCCCGGTTCAGGCTGACATTGCGCTGCACCTCGCTCGCATCGATGTTGATATCGCTCATGTCGTTGACGATCACGGCGACGCGCAGGTCTTCGCGATTGCGCAGCACATGGTTGAGCAAAGTGCTTTTGCCAGCTCCCAAAAAGCCGGAAAGCACAGTTACAGGTAAACGGTTAGGCATTGGTCGTACCTCGACAGGCAAGCGCATTCGAAACGATGCATTGCGCATTGTTATAATATAACAATAGAATTTCGCCAAGCCGCGTTTGTCGATCCTTGCCAGAGAACCCATGATGACCAGCTTGACGCTTCCCGACATCGCCACACAGTCCCTACCCGAGGCCGTCCCCCTGGAGTGGGTTGGTATGTGTGGAATCGCCGTGCCGTTGCAATTTGAAGGACGCACCCTCAATGCCCAAGCCGACGCGGGCGTCAATCTTGAAGACGGCGCCGCCCGAGGCATTCACATGTCGCGGCTTTACTTGGCGTTGGAAGCCTTGGAAAACACCGAGCTCAGTCCGCTGCTACTCCGTCGGCTGCTGGCGAGTTTCCTCGATACCCACGTCGGGCTCTCTTCAAAGGCGCAGGTGAGTTTGCGCTTCGAGCATTTGCTGAAAAGACCTGCCTTGGTCAGCCCCTTGGCTGGCTGGAAAAGCTATCCCGTCTCCTTGGATGCTACGACGGACAATGAAATGTTCCACGTGGAACTCTCGGTGGTAATTCCTTACTCCTCCACCTGCCCCTGCTCCGCAGCGCTCGCCCGACAGCTGATTCAGCAGCAGTTCCTCAAGGACTTTCCAAAGCAGGTACCCGATCAATCGACCTTACTGGAATGGCTCGGCAGCAATCAGGGCATCGTCGCCACGCCCCATAGTCAGCGCAGCGAGGCCCAGGTCCGAGTACGACTGCGAGAGAACCTGCAGCACTTGCCGCTCTGCGAGTTGATCGACACGCTGGAGCGTGCCTTGGGTACGGCGGTACAAACAGCGGTAAAGCGCGCAGACGAACAGGCGTTCGCCTTGGCCAATGGACAGAACCTGATGTTCTGTGAGGATGCCGCCAGGCGTTTGCACCAGGCGCTGAGGCAAGTGCGGTGGGTAGAGGGGTTCAGCCTGCGGGTGGAACATGCAGAGAGTCTGCATGCCCACGACGCAGTGGCGATCAGTCGCTATCGGTTTTGAAGCCTCAACTGCGAGGTTTCACCGAACCGCAGTCGTTACCCAGCCAGACCGCCTTGGTGTTCATGCTGCCCTGTTGCTGAACGCCTGAAGCGTTGAACGTGCCACTGACCTGGGTATGAAACTCCCGGTCACTGAGGAAGGTCGCCTGCCCGGTGCCTTGGGCACGAGGGCAACTGAACTGGAATTTCCATACATTGCCTGTACGGTCGGTGATCTTCTGCGTACAGCCGGACTGAGGGTCCTGCAGCGGAATGTCATTGGTCCGGACCTGCTCTGGCGTCAGGCAGGAGCGCACGCCCTTACCACCCACGGTGATGCCCTGCTTGGCCAGCATGCCTTCCATCATGGCGCGTTGCTCAGGTGGCAGGTTCTTCAATTGCCCGAGCATGAATTCCATGTCCGGTAATGGCTTGCCATCGACCTGCATATTGCTGGTGGTCAGCTCCCACAAGCCCGGTTGCAACATCTGCGCATGTACCAGTGGTGCGCTCAGGCCCAAGGCCAGCGCCAGCAGTGGCAGACGAATCTTCATGGATCAATGCTCCTCGATAGTACGGCCTCTGCCGATTGAGCCTTAGACGTCATTTCCGCTTCCGGGTTGCAAGGCGGGACAGGAACATGCTCTGTTATCGTCAGGCTCTCAGCAAGCAGGATGCATATGGATTTCCACAGCCCCTATTTCTTCGGCTATGTGCTTGGCCTGATTCATCTGCTAGGCATCATCGCCGCGCTGCATGCGGTGTTCACCGTGCGCACCGCCCAGGGTGCCATCGCTTGGGCGATGTCCTTGTTCTTCATCCCTTACTTCACGCTGATTCCCTACCTGGTGTTTGGGGCCCGCTCCTTCTATGCCTACATCCAAGCCAGACGCCAGGCCAATCAGGAAATGCACGTCGCCATGGCCAATCTCAACTGGCGGCCTTGGGTGGAGGAAGCGCTGACAGCCCGGGAGTCGGAAAGCTATGCCGCCCTGCGGGCAATGCCGAAACTCGGGCGCATGCCGTGCCTGGCCAACAACGAAGTGAAACTGCTGATCAATGGCCAGGCCACCTTCGACGCCATCTTCGCAGCCATTGCCGAAGCCCGGCAGGCCGTGCTGGTGCAGTTCTTCATCATCCATGACGACGACATCGGCAAGAAACTGCAGCAACTGTTGCTGCGCAAGGCGGCAGAAGGTGTGCAGGTATTCGTGCTGTATGACCGGGTGGGGAGCCATGCATTGCCGGCCAGCTATAGCCAGACCCTGCGGGAGGGAGGCGTGAAGATCCACGCCTTTGCCACACGCCGTGGGTGGTTCAACCGCTTCCAGGTGAACTTCCGCAACCACCGCAAGATCGTCGTCGTCGATGGCCTGCTGGGGTTCCTCGGCGGGCATAACGTGGGGGACGAGTACCTCGGCGGCCACCCTCGCCTGTCGCCTTGGCGTGATACCCACGTTCAGGTCAGCGGCCCAGTGCTTGCCTGCTTGCAGGAGTCCTTCGCCGAAGACTGGTATTGGGCCGCTCGCCAGTTGCCGCCGTTGATCCTGCCCGACACCTATCCGGATAACGGTGTGCTCTGCCAGGCATTGGCCAGCGGTCCGGCAGACCCGCAGGAAACCTGCGCGCTGTTCTTCCTTGAAGCCATCCACTCGGCTACTCAGCGCGTGTGGATCACTAGCCCGTACCTCATTCCAGATGAGGCGATCTTCGCCGCCCTGCGCTTAGCGGTGTTGCGCGGCGTGGATGTGCGTATCCTCATTCCTTCACGGCCGGATCACCGCATTGTCTACGCAGCGTCCAGTCTGTTCGCCTTCGAAGCGGTGCGGGCCGGAGTGAGGATGTTCCGTTATCAGCCAGGGTTCCTGCACCAGAAGGTGGTGCTGGTCGATGACGAGGTGAGTGCGATCGGCAGTGCCAACCTGGACAACCGTTCGTTCCGTCTGAACTTCGAGATTACCTTGCTGACCGTCGACCGTGCCTTTGCCGACCAGGTCGAGTCGATGCTGCTCGATGACTTTGCCCAAGCCCGGGAGATCACTGCCGAAGACAGCCGCGATACGCATCGCCTGCAACAACTTGGGATGCGTATCGCCCGGCTGATTTCTCCGATCCTGTGAGTCAGCGGTAGAGGTCCTCGCGGGTCCAGGGCAGGTCATGGTGCCCATCGGCGTAGGGCTTCACTGCCAGGATCTGGTGCAGGTTGATCCAGCCCTTGGAGAAGGCATAGGCGCATCCGGCCAGGTACAGGCGCCAGATGCGCAGAGTCTTCTCTGGCACCAGGGTGGCGGCTTTATGCAGTTGGTTCTCGAGGTTTTCGCTCCAGTGATTGAGCGTCTTGGCGTAGTGCAGGCGCAGGCTTTCCACGTCCACCACTTCCAGTCCGGCCTCACAGATGTTGGCCGTGATCATCGAGAGGTGCGGCAATTCGCCGTGGGGGAAGACATAGCGGTCGATGAACTCGCCCGCGCCTCGCCCGACTGGCCGGCCATCCACGTGTTTGGCCGTGATGCCATGATTCATCACCAGACCGCCTTCACGCACGGCGCCGAACAGCTTCTGGCAATACAGCGCCAGGTTGGCGTGGCCGACGTGTTCGAACATACCGACACTCACCACCTTGTCGAAGCGTCCGTCCTGAGGCAGGTCGCGATAGTCCAGGATTTGCAGGTCGACCTGATCGCTCAGCCCCTCCTTCTTGACCCGATCACGACCTAGCTTGAGCTGCTCCTTGCTCAGGGTGATGCCGAACACCTTGGCGCCATACTCACGCGCGGCGAAACGCGCCAGCCCACCCCAGCCGCAACCCACATCCAGCAAGTAGTCCCCAGCCTGCAGGCGCAACTTGCGGCACAGGTGATCGAACTTGTTCTGCTGGGCTTCGTCGAGGGTGTTGTCCGGTTCGCGGAAGTACGCGCAGGAGTAGGCCATGTCCTGGTCGAGCCACAGCTGGTAGAACTCATTGGACAGGTCATAGTGGTAGGAAATGGCTTCGGCGTCGGTAGCTTTGTCATGCGCGATACGCTCTGGCGATACTTCTTCCTCGTCTTGGAGCAGAGCTTCGCTGAGCTCGTCGCAGACGCGGATGACTTCCCCGATATCGCCTTCCAGTTCCAGCTTGCCTTCGACGAAGGCGACACCCAGTTCGTCCAAGCTCGGGTGGGTCAGCTGACTGATCAGCTGAGGCTCCTTGACCAGGATGGTGACCTGTGGGCTTGGCCCTAGGTCGAACTGGTTGCCATCCCACAGCTTCAGACGCAAAGGCAAGTGCAGGCTCTGCAACGCAGGTGGAAGTTGCGCAAGCATGAATTTCCCTCCCTTCATGTGTACCGGACGCCTCATCTCATATTTGGGACGTCACCGGGGCAAGGGTAGTTCATTCACCGGAAGTTTCCGTTTATCAAGACCATGGTCTAGAGCCATTCAGTACGAATTGCTCTCAAGATTGTATACAACCTTGATTTCGCAGACTAATCTTGTGGCCCTCTGCGCTTCTTCACTCCTGGAGTAAAACCCATGAAATCCTATGATGTGGTGATCATCGGCGGTGGCCCCGGCGGCTACAACGCAGCGATCCGCGCCGGCCAGCTGGGCATGAGCGTCGCCTGCGTCGAGGGCCGCTCGACCCTCGGTGGTACCTGCCTTAACGTTGGCTGCATGCCATCGAAAGCCTTGCTTCACGCCTCGGAGCTCTACGAGGCCGCCAGCGGCGAGGAATTCGCCCATCTGGGTATCGAGGTCAAGCCAACGCTGAACCTGGCCCAGATGATGAAGCAGAAGGACGAAAGCGTGACCGGCCTGACCAAGGGCATCGAGTACCTGTTCCGCAAGAACAAGGTCGACTGGGTCAAAGGCTGGGGCCGTCTTGACGGCGTGGGCAAGGTGATTGTGAAGGCCGAGGACGGCAGCGAAACCACCCTGCAAGCCAAGGACATCGTCATCGCCACGGGCTCCGAACCGACTCCGCTGCCAGGCGTGACCATCGACAATAAACGCATCATCGACTCCACCGGCGCCTTGTCCTTGCCCCAGGTACCCAAGCATCTGGTGGTGATCGGCGCAGGCGTGATCGGCCTGGAGCTGGGCTCGGTCTGGCGTCGACTGGGCGCCGAGGTGACGGTCATCGAGTACCTCGACCGCATCTGCCCTGGCACCGACGAAGAGACCGCCAAGACCCTGCAAAAGGCCCTGGCCAAACAAGGCATGACCTTCAAGCTCGGCAGCAAGGTGACCCAGGCCACGCCATCCGCCGACAGCGTCAGCCTGACCCTCGAACCCGCCGCTGGCGGCGCAGCCGAAACCCTGCAAGCCGACTACGTGCTGGTGGCCATCGGCCGTCGTCCATACACCCAGGGCTTGAACCTGGAAAGTGCAGGCCTTGTCACCGACAAGCGCGGCATGCTGGCCAACGATCACCATCGCTCCTCGGTACCCGGCATCTGGGTGATCGGCGATGTCACCTCCGGCCCGATGCTCGCGCACAAGGCCGAAGACGAAGCGGTGTCGTGCATCGAGCGTATCGCCGGCAAGGCCCATGAGGTCAACTACAACCTGATCCCAGGTGTCATCTACACCCGTCCGGAGCTGGCCAGCGTCGGCAAGACCGAAGAGCAGCTCAAGGCCGAAGGCCGCGCCTACAAGGTGGGCAAGTTCCCCTTCACCGCCAACAGCCGCGCCAAGATCAACCACGAGACCGAAGGCTTCGCCAAGGTCATCGCCGACGCCAATACCGATGAAGTGCTCGGCGTGCATCTGGTCGGTCCAAGCGTGAGCGAAATGATCGGCGAGTTCTGCGTAGCCATGGAGTTCTCGGCCTCGGCTGAAGACATCGCCCTCACCTGCCACCCGCACCCGACCCGCTCCGAGGCCTTGCGTCAGGCAGCGATGAATGTCGATGGCATGGCGATGCAGATCTGACGACACGCACAGCGCATCGAGAAAAAACCGAGCACGGGGCGAACATTACGGTTCGCCCCTTCTTCTAGGATGCTCAAAAAGCGACAGAACGGCGGTATTCAGAGGTCGCGACGACCTGGCCGCGCTTGAGCACCATCAGGCGCGCCGGCAGATCGAGAATCACATCACGAACCGACTGCGTGTCGATCAGTACCAGGTCGGCATCATTCCCCACCGCCAAGCCGTGGTTCTTCAATCCCAGCGCTTTGGCTGGGCTTGTAGTGAGCATCGCAAGCACGGTCGCCTGATCATCCGCGCCCCCCAGATGGCAGGCCGAAAGGGCAAGCTGTGCGATGTTCAACAGATCACCCGTACCATAAGGCGTGAATGCATTGCGGATGTTGTTGGTCGCCAGGCAGACATTCACGCCTGCGTCGCGCAATGCCCTTACCGGCGTCAGAGCGCGACGCACATTATGACTGTCACCGCGGGCGCCCAGGTGCAGGTCGGTCGCTGGCAGGCACATGACACTGATACCCGCCTGACGCAGCAGATCGATAATCGCAGCCTGTCTATCCGGGGGAACCGCTCCCAGGCTGGTCAGGTGTCCTACGCAGACACGACCTTGATACCCCTGCTCGATGGTCTTTCGCGCGAGGTACTCGATGGTCATGTTCTCGGCGTCATCGGCGAAGTCCTGGTGCAAGTCGATATCTTTGTCGTACTGCTTGGCCAGCTCGAACACGAAGTCGATGTGCTCCAGCGGCGAAACATCGTTATACGGAATTCCCCCGACGACATCGGCCCCCTTCTCCATGGCCTGGACCATCATTTCCTTCATCCCAGGCAGCTTCAAGATCCCTTCCTGGGGGAAGGCGACCACCTGGATATCAATGACGTCACGGAATCGCTCGCGCAGTTCCAGCACCACATCCAACCCCGTGAAACCTTGTGAAGGGTCGAATTCGGCATGCGCACGCACATGGGTGCTGCCCGCCTGCACCAATGCACGCAGTACCTGGGTCGAACGCTCCAGAATATCTTCGCGAGTCAGGGTAGGCTTGAGCTCGGCGGTGACAGCGATCGCTTCCTGCAAGGTGCCAGAGCGATTGGCCTTGCGATGCATCACGTTGGCTTTTTCAAGGTGCAGGTGCCCTTCGACGAACCCAGGAATCAGCACATTGCCGTTGCCCTGCACTTCCTGCGTCGCCTGGACGGCAATGGTCGGTGCAATCTGCGCGATCTTGCCATCCAGCACCGCCACATCTGTCAGTGGCAGACTGTCGTCGATGCGTACATTTCGAAAGATCAAATCCATGCGTGTCATTCCTCGTTCAAAGGCCCGGCCACCCTGCGGCAGCCGGGTCATTGACCTGTGACCGAATCAGAAAGGCTTGGTCGGCAGGTACTTGCCGTCCAGGGTGATCACCGCGCGGGAGCCACCTTCTGGATCGTCGACCTTCTTCACGTCCAGCTTGAAGTTGATGGCGCTGATGATGCCGTCGCCGAACTTCTCATGGACCAGTGCCTTCAGGGTGGTGCCGTACACCTGCAGCATCTCGTAGAAGCGATAGATGGTCGGGTCAGTGGGGACACGGTTTTCGATGCTGCCACGCAGCGGGATGGTCTGCAGCAGCGCCACGGCATCAGCGTCGAGGCCCAGCTTGTCACCGACAACCTGTGCAGCTTCCGCAGGCAGTGGGTGCTGACCCAGCAGCGCGGCGGTGACGAACGCTTCGGACAGGCCGGTACCGTCAGTGATCTGAGCGAAGGACAGATCCTTGCGAGCCTTGGACAACAGGATGACTTCGGTCAGGGCTACGCGGGCATTCTGGCTGACTTGGGACTGGATCATGGTGATATCTCCGTTTGGGGGATGAAAGGGGTTCACACAGCGCGCTGAAGCTGATGGGCGACAGCACGGACATTAGGGTTGCTGGCCAGGGGCACGAACTGGCCGGTACGGCCATCGAAGGCGTCGATGCAGCCGCTCTCGATGTCGTAGATCCAGCCATGCAGCGCGACACGGCCCTCCTCGAGGGCCAGGCGTACGGATGGGTGCGTCTGGATGTTGGCCAACTGGGCAATCACGTTCTCGCGCACCATGGCCTCGACCTTCGCCTGCGGGTCCTTGTGGTTACGCGCCTCGTTCACCACCCGGGCGGAGTCGGCATAGCGCAGCCAACCGGCCACGGCAGGCATGTGGTCCAGGCATTTGCAGGTGGCGATGGCCGTCATGGCGCCACAATCGGAGTGGCCGCAGATCACGATGTCCGATACCTGCAACGCGGCGACGGCATATTCCACCGAAGCCGACACGCCACCCGGCTCAGGGCCATAAGAAGGCACGATGTTGCCGGCGTTGCGGATGACGAACAGATCACCTGGCTCGCGCTGGGTAACCAGCTCCGGTACCAGCCGGCTGTCCGAGCAAGAGATGAACAACGCCCGCGGGCTTTGCTGGGTCGCCAGGTTCTTGAACAGGCCCACGCGCTCGGGGAAGGCGTCTCGCTGGAATTTCAGGAAACCGTCGATGATGTCTTTCATGGCTGACTCCTCAGGTCGCGATGCGATGAGGCAAAGGTTACGCAGCCCATTTCATAAGGTAAAAGTCTCATTTATGATGCACTGCATCAGATATTCTTATGAGAACGACCCATGCTGGCACGGCATATCCAGTACTTCTTGGCCGTCGCGCAACACCAGAGCTTCACGCGGGCCGCGACAGCCCTGCACGTCTCCCAGCCGGCCCTGTCCCAGCAGGTCCGGCAATTGGAGGAAAGCCTTGGTGCGCAGTTGTTCGATCGCTCAGGCCGCACGACGCGGCTGACCGATGCCGGGGAGGTCTATCTGCGTTATGCGCAACGGGCGCATCAGGAATTGCAGGAGGGCAAGCGCGCCATTCATGACGTGGGCGACTTGAGCCGAGGCTCGCTGCGAGTGGCCGTCACCCCGACCTTCACCACCTATCTGGTAGGCCCGCTCGTCGAGGCATTCCACGGCCGCTATCCGAACATCACCTTGAACGTGCGTGAAATCGCCCAGGAGTACATGGAAGAACTCCTGCTATCCGATGAGCTGGACGTCGGAATCGCGTTCGAAGAAGTGCACGCCCAAGACATCGACGCCTATCCGCTGCTGGTCGAAACCCTCGCCTTGGTGGTCGGCGCAAAGCATCCGCTGGCCGGGCAACACGCCATTGGACCAGAAGCCTTGAACGCCGAATCGCTGATCCTGCTCAGCAGCGAGTTCGCCACCCGCGAGCAGATCGACCGATACTGCCGCCAGCATGACATCCGCCCGCGTGTGCAAATGGAGGCCAATGCCATCAGCGCGGTCATCGAAGTGGTGCGCCGAACCACGCTGTCCACCCTGCTGCCCGCGACCATCGCCCTCGCCCACGACGAGCTGGTCGCCATCGAGCTGGACCCACTGCGACTCCAGCGCACCGCCGTGCTCATGCAGCGCAAGGGCGCGTATCAGAGCGCGGCGGCACGTGCGTTCATTGAAGTGGCCACCGAGGTCGCTGGCCACTTGGAGAAGCGCCCGGGCTAGAGAAGCGACCCTTCGCGAGCTGGCTGCTCGGTACATCGTCGCCCCACACATGCGGGAATATGATTCAGTCGCCAAAGGGTCGGTAGCATCGGTCCCATGGGGCGAAGACGGCTGATGCATCAAGGCCCTGCTGCTTGGTGACAGGTTCCTTTCCGTACGGCTTAGACGTAGCCTCTGACACTGGAATGACGCGTTCCCCGCGAGACAGGAGATCACTTGAGTGTCAGTAGAAAAATTATCATGAACAGACATTCCTCCTTGCCGCCTCTTAACGCGCTCAGGGTCTTCGAGGTGGTTACCCGCCATTTGAACTTCCGGCTGGCCGCCGAGGAGTTGGGAGTGACGCAGGCTGCTGTGGCGCAGCAAATTCGAGGGCTTGAGGCGATGCTCGAGCTGAAGCTGTTTGAATCGCCCCTGCTTTCCTAGACACTCTCCAAGCTCAGAAAATAGCGTTTCTCATACTCTACTGGCGACAGCTGCATAGCACTGCTGTGTCGACGTTTTGGGTTATAGAACATCTCGATGTAATCGAAAATATCACTTCGGGCTTCGTCACGCGTTGCGTAGATCTTTCGTCGGATTC